>JANNCO010000426.1:0-7027 GCA_031386655.1 Polaromonas sp.
CTGACCAAAGAGCAAGCGGCCTACATTGGCGTGTCGGTGGATGGTCCATACAAGGCAGACACATATCGCTACTAACCATGCTGAATATAATTTTTACTTTTATAGCAACGTGTTTGGCGTATTTAATAATCGGAAGTGTTGCTTTTAAAGTTACGCCCTCCATTATTGGATCTATTTTATTTGCAGCGATAGCCACCCCATTTGTAGGCGCATCAACTCAACTCTTTCGCTGGACGTTAACCGTAGACAAGTGGGGCGGCTGGTTTAAAGTTTTTTTTGCAGTTTGTGGGTTAGGTTTGGGGGCATTCGGTTTGTACGTGACATCTATGATGTACGCATTGGGAAATAGCATTTGGAGTTTTGGAGGCGAAGATTACAAGGTTGACATGTATGCAGTTGTATATGTTTATATTGCAGCATTCGTACCAGCGTTTGGGATAGATAGGTATTTTTCAAACAATAGAAAAATATCTGAAATTTAATACTGATGCGTGCCGATCAATTCTTAGTTCAACGCGGCTTGGCTGCATCACGCAGTCAAGCCGCGAGATTGATTGATGCTGGCGCGCGCTATTTGCACCGCGGCGAGTGGAAGCCCCTGCGTAAAAGCGACGACCTGATTGAAGATGCGCAGATAGAGCTGGCCGATGTGGCCGAGGCCAAATATGTATCGCGCGGCGGCTTGAAACTGGAAGGCGCTTTGGCAGCTTGCAAGCTCGATGTGCAAGACAAGGTTTGCCTGGATGTAGGGCAGTCTACCGGCGGGTTTACCGACTGTTTGCTGCAACACGGTGTGCGCGGTGTGGTGGGAATTGATGTAGGTCAAGGCCAGCTGCATCCGCGTTTGCGTGCAAACGCGCAGGTGGTGTGTATTGAAAAGCTCAACGCGCGCACCGTGATAGCTACTGATTTAATAGCTGGTTCAGCAAGTGTTAC
This sequence comes from Polaromonas sp., assembly GCA_031386655.1. Lineage (GTDB taxonomy): Bacteria > Pseudomonadota > Gammaproteobacteria > Burkholderiales > Burkholderiaceae_C > JAAFIP01. The sequence goes on from JANNCO010000426.1 coordinate 937, forward strand.
TTGGGTTAATGGCGTATTTGATAGAAAAAACGAGCAAAATTTCGGTGTAGATTGTGTGGTGGGCGATGTATCTTTTATTTCTCAAACCTTGGTGATCGAAGCGGTGGCAGATGTGCTGAAGACAGGCGGTAATTGGCTGATGCTAGTCAAGCCGCAGTTTGAGTTACAACCCGAGCAGATAGGCAAGGGCGGTATGGTGAAAGATGTGGCGCACTATGCCCAAGTAGAGCAGCGCATTCGCACGGCATACAAAGACCATGGTTTGCTGGTCAAGAATTATTTTGAAAGCCCCATAGTGGGTGGCGATGGTAACCGCGAGTTTTTTGTCCACGCGGTTAAAACCTAAAACACATGGCAATGCAAGAAAGAACATGATGAACGCATCTAAGGTTCCGTTGAGTTTTGAATTTTTCCCGCCTAAAACAGCTGAAGGTGTTGAAAAGTTGGTGGGCGTGCGCCAAAAACTCTACGCGCTTAAGCCACAATTTTTCAGCGTGACGTATGGTGCGGGCGGATCAACACAAGACGGTACGCTGCAAACAGTTCAGTCCATCATCACCGACGGCTTTGATGCTGCACCGCACTTCTCGTGCATAGGCGCGACGCACGACGGTGTGCGCCAGCAGCTAGCGCAGTTTAAACAAGCCGGTATCAAGCGCATGGTGGCGTTGCGCGGCGATTTGCCCAGTGGCTACGGTGCCTTTGGTGAGTTCAAGCACGCCAATGAATTGGTGGCATTTATCAGGGCTGAAACGGGCAACCATTTTCATATTGAAGTAGGTTGCTACCCCGAGATTCACCCACAGGCCAAATCCCCCGAGACTGACTTGCAGGCTTATGTGGGCAAAGTAAAAGCGGGTGCCAGCTCGGCCATCACGCAGTACTTTTTTAACAGTGATGCTTATTTCCGATTTGTTGATGATGCCTATAAGCTGGGTGCGGACATACCTGTAGTGCCCGGCATCATGCCTATCCTGAGTTCTTCGCAGCTAATGCGTTTTAGCGATGCGTGTGGCGCTGAGATTCCGCGGTGGGTTCGCATGCGCCTGCAAGCTTTTGGTGATGACAGCGCATCGATTAAAGCGTTTGGCCTAGATGTAGTCACCGATTTGTGCGATCAGTTACGCAATGCAGGTGTGCCTGGCCTGCATTTTTATACAATGAACCAATCTGCAGCCAGCGCCGAGATTTGCAAACGATTGAACTTAGCTTAGTCACTTACATGCTTAACACCTGCATTAGCGTCATCACAGTAGCTAGCTCTGCACGTGTGCTAGCGTGCGCTATGTTGGCATTGTGGCTGGTGGGATGCGCGGGTACGCCAAAATCAGCTTCAACAACAGCAAGCCCTACTTCTGCAGCAACTAGGCAGGGTCATGTTGTAAATGTGCCGAGCACGCCACCAGCTTCGTCATCGGGCAGCGCAAATTCTACTGCCACAGACAATGCATTACCCCTGAAGCTGCCTGGCGCAACAACGCCATCACCTGATTCCACAACATCACCGGTTGTGTCTGAAAATGAAACTACCACTGGCTGGGCAGAATCTGGCATTGCCTCATGGTATGGTCCGCGCTTCCAAGGCAAGCGTACGGCCAGTGGTGAGCGCTTTAACACCAACGAGCTGACTGCAGCACACAAGACGCTGCCTTTCGGCACACGCGTACGTGTTAAATCGCAGGTCAACGGCAAAGAAGTAGTGGTGCGCATTAACGACCGTGGCCCTTTCATTAAAGGCCGCATTATCGATTTGAGCTACGCTGCCGCGCAAGCCATTGGTCTTGTGGGCGTGAAGAGGGTGGAAATTGAGCGTTTGCGCTAGCTTGTTGGGTGCGCTGCGCTGACAGTTTTAAGTAAACTACTTTGAGGTCTAAAGTCAATGCCACAATGGACTGACTGACTGATGTGATGGATACGCCGTGCACAGAGCCGTATGGGCACCAGACCAGCAGTAGGTAAAAACCGCATTAACCCAAGGAGCGCACCATGAAACTAGAAACCATTGCCGTCCACGGCGGCTACACGCCCGACCCTACTACCAAGGCTGTTGCGGTACCGATTTACCAAACCGTAGCCTACGCATTTGACGACACGCAGCACGGTGCTGATTTGTTTGACCTGAAAGTAGCGGGCAACATCTACAGCCGCATCATGAACCCAACCAATGGTGTGCTGGAGGCCCGCGTGGCCGCACTCGAAGGCGGCATCGGCGCGCTGGCCGTGGCCTCGGGCATGTCGGCTATTGCGTACGCCATACAAACCATCACTGAGGCGGGGGACAACATCATCTCCGCATCTACTTTATACGGCGGTACCTACAACCTGTTTGCCCACACCTTCCCGCAGATGGGCATTGAGGTGCGTTTTGCAGATTACCGCGATCCTGCATCGTTTGGCAAACTGATCGACGCGCGCACCAAAGCAATTTACTGCGAATCGATTGGCAACCCGCTGGGCAATATTACCGACATCGCTGCATTGGCTAAAGTGGCACACGACCATGGCGTGCCCTTGATTGTGGACAACACTGTGCCCAGCCCGTACCTGTGCCGCCCGTTTGAACATGGGGCAGACATTGTGGTGCATTCATTGACTAAATATCTCGGTGGCCACGGCACCAGCATAGGCGGCGCGGTGGTCGATTCGGGTAAGTTTCCTTGGGCTGAGCACAAGGCTAGGTTTAAACGCCTGAACGAGCCTGATGTGAGCTACCACGGTGTGGTGTACACCGAAGCTCTTGGCCCCGCTGCCTACATTGGCCGTTGCCGTGTGGTGCCGTTGCGCAATATGGGCGCAGCGCTCAGCCCGATGAATGCGTTTCAAATTTTGCAAGGCATCGAAACGCTGGCATTGCGCATGGACCGTATTTGCGAGAACGCTGTCAAAGTGGCCACGCATTTGCAAAAGCATGCCAAGGTGGCGTCGGTCAACTACGCAGGCCTGCCTGACCACGTAGACCATGCGCTGGTCAAGAAGATGATGGGTGGCCGGGCCTCTGGCATCATCAGCTTCACGCTCAAGGGTAGCGAGGGTCGCGAGGCAGGTGCGCGTTTTCAAGACGCGCTCAAGCTGTTCACCCGCTTGGTCAATATTGGCGACGCCAAATCACTAGCCTGCCATCCAGCGTCCACCACGCACCGCCAGCTTAACCCTGCAGAACTGGCCAAAGCAGGCGTCAGCGAAGGTATGGTGCGCTTGTCGGTAGGTATTGAGCATATTGACGATTTGATCGCTGATCTGGAGCAAGCGTTGGCGGCGGTGTGACAACGGTGACTTGATCACCGTTTGTTCGTAATGGCTTGATCGCCGTTCGTCCACGATGGCTTGATCACCGTTCGTCCACGGTGACTTGATCACCGTTCGTCATAACTGACCACCACGCGCCCAGAAGCACAGTGCGCTTGGCAGGTCAGTACAAATCCTTTGTCAATCTCCCACTGCTCTAGCGTAAAGTTTTTCTCCATTGTCACTTTACCCTCTAGCACTTTGGCGCGGCAGGTGCAGCACACGCCAGCCTTACACGCATAGGGCAAGTCGAGGTTGCCTGCCAACGCAGTGTCCAGCACGTTGTCACCAGCGTGCATGCCAAAGCTGTGGCCTTTGCCGTCCAGAATGACTTCCAGTGCAAATTCATATGCATTATCGGCGTTCGGAGCCGTAGAACCTGCTCGAACAGCTATGATTTTAGTAGTAAATTGATTGCCTGTGGCAAACCGTTCAGCGTGTACACGCCCCGGCGCAACGCCTGCCTTGGCCAGTGCACGCTCGGCAGATTCAATCATGGCCTCTGGCCCGCAGATGAACACTTCTGCAATCTGTGCGGCAGGCACCAGCTGTTCCAGCAACGCAGTGACTTTGGCTTCGTCTAAACGGCCTTGCAGCAAATCTACTTCTTGTGGTTGGCGCGACAGCACATGCACCAGCGACACGCGGTGGGCATAGCGGTCTTTCAGGTCTTGCAATGCCTCGTGGAACATGATGGTGCCCGTGCGCTGGTTGCCATACACCAAGGTAAAACGCGATGATGCATCGGACGCCAGTGTGTGCGCCATGATGGACAAGATGGGTGTGATGCCAGAGCCTGCGGCTAAACCCAAACGGTGCGGGCCTTGAACGTCGGCTTGAGCATGAGCATCAGCTTGCGCACCTGCGTGTGGTGCACCCAGTGCAACTTTGGGCGTAAAGCGTCCGTCAGGCGGCATGACATCTACCTCATCACCCACACACAAGACCGTAGTGGCCCAGGTGCTGAACACACCACCTTCTACCCGTTTGATGCCCACGGTTATTTCTTGTGCACTGGTAAGTCGCGCAGGCGTGCTGCACAGCGAATAGCTGCGCCGTACTGCCTGGCCGTCCACCATGGCGCGCAAGGTAATAAATTGACCTGGCAAGAACTTAAAAGTGTCGCGCAGATCAGGAGAAATTGCAAAAGTAATAGCCGCTGCCTGCGCAGTCAAAGGCTCAATACGTTTGACAGACAAGGCGTGAAAATGTGGTGTACTCATACGTGAAGGCGCGGCTTCAATAAGGTTTGAAATAATCAAATGGTTCCAGGCAGTCAAGGCATTTGTACAGCGCCTTGCACGCTGTAGAGGCAAAGTGCGAAGTTTCAGTAGTGTTGCTGCTTTGGCACTTAGGGCAGGGTACATTTTTATGACTGTATTGACCTCTAGGTACCATAAAAACTGCTCGAGCAGCTATTGAATCAATAGTGGCATTAGACGCAGCATAGGTTGCAGACTGCTCGGCCGCACTGCACTGCGGTGGTGCTATGCCGTACTGGCGCAGTTTGTCTTTGGCGCTGGTGGTCATCCAGTCGGTGGTCCAGGCGGGGGCCAGTTGGGTGAGTACCACCGCTGTAAAACCTGCGCTGCTCAAAGCAGTTTTTACATCGTCTTCGATCTGCCCCATGGCCGGGCAACCGCTGTAGGTGGGTGTGATGATGACTTCGATGTGTCCACCTGCGGCGCAACGTACATCACGCAAAATGCCCAGCTCGCGGATGCTGACAACAGGAATTTCTGGGTCGGGTACTTGTTCCAGCAGCTGCCAGATGCGTTTTATATCCTCTGCCTGCCCTGTTTGCCCTGTTTGCACTATGTTCCCTATCACCACGTAGCCTCCGGGTGCGCGCGGGCCAAGCTTTGCATCTCGGCCAGCAGGTAGCTTAGGTGTTCAGAATGCTGGCCCAGCTTACCGTTGGTGATGTAGCCAGCGCTATTGGGCAGTCGCAAAGTAGCTTGTGTAATGACTGTGGCCACCGTGGTGTGCCATGCATCGTGCAGCGCCGAAACATCGACGCCAACATTCAATCCAATTGCCGCGCTGTCCATAGCGCAAGGCGTAAACCATTCTTGGGTAAATGGCATCAAATAATCAACCGCTGCTTGCATGCGCGTGTGCGACTGCACCGTACCATCGCCCAAGCGCAGCATCCAGTCAGTACTGTGGCGCAAATGGTAGCGCACTTCTTTGCTGCTCTTGGCAGCTATGGCGGCTAGCTGGGCATCGCTTGAATTTTGCAACTCTACCCACACTAGGTTCATCAGTGACGCGTATAAAAAATTGCGTGTAATCGTCACAGCGTAGTCCATTGGGCCGTGCGCTGACGGGGCCAGTGCAGTGCGGTGCGGCAGTTCCAGCAGGGTGTAATTTAAAAACTGTTCGGGGTCGCGAAAATAAGCCAGCTTGTCTTCGGTGGTGTTGCCCAGCAAGCTGGCAGCATGTTGGTACAGCATGCGCGCCTGGCCAATATGGTCCAGGCCAATGTTAGCCATGGCGATGTCTTCCTCCAGCACCGGGCCGTGGCTGCACCACTGGGCCACGCGTTGGCCGTGGATGAGTGCGTTGTCTGCCAAATGCAAAATATACTGCGCATGGGCAGGAGCGGTAAGCACAGGCATGTTCATCACATATGCCCCACAGCGTCGGGTAGGTCGTAGAAACTAGGGTGACGGTAAATTTTGTCGCTGGCGGGGTCAAACATCTCGTCTTTGTCTTCGGGCTGGCTGGCCGTGATCTGTGCACTGGCCACCACCCAAATGCTTACGCTCTCCATGCGTCGCGTATACACATCGCGCGCCATCTG
>JANNCO010000041.1:0-2631 GCA_031386655.1 Polaromonas sp.
GCTTGCCGAAGGCCCGGGGTTCGGGTGGCGATAGGGCTACGCCACAGCCGGTCGCGTGCCAGTACAACGAACTAATCAACGCGAAAAAACGCCCTAAAACACACTCCAAACGGCATTTTTAACAACAAAACAGCCCACCAACCCAAGTAAATCCTGCTCAACCAGCTATGAAATCAATAGTACGCCACAAAGCCACCCCTAGGCAGCAACAAGCCCACCACAGCCTGCGACAATACAAGCTTATGTCTGCACCACTACTTCCGCCGCTTCACAACGACACGTTTCTCAAAGCCTGCCTGGGCCAAGCCACACCGCACACCCCCGTGTGGCTTATGCGCCAAGCAGGCCGCTATTTGCCCGAGTATTGCGCCACCCGCGCCAAGGCAGGCAGCTTTATGGGGCTGGCCACCAACCGCGACTTTGCCACCGAGGTTACCTTGCAGCCGCTGGCGCGCTACCCGCTGGACGCGGCTATTTTGTTCAGCGACATTCTCACTGTGCCCGACGCCATGGGCTTGGGCCTGAGTTTTGCGCCAGGCGAAGGCCCGCGCTTTGCACGCCCCGTGCGCGACGAGGCCGCTGTCAAAGCGCTGGCCGTGCCTGACATGCACAAACTGCAGTACGTGTTTGACGCGGTCGCGTCCATTCGCACCGCGCTTACAGTGGACGGCAAAAGCAAAGTGCCCCTGATTGGCTTTTCTGGCAGCCCCTGGACGCTGGCCTGCTACATGGTCGAGGGTGCAGGCAGCGACGACTACCGCCTGGTCAAAACCATGCTGTACGCGCGGCCCGACCTGATGCACCACATGCTGGCGATTAACGCCGACGCCGTGGCCCAGTACCTGAACGCGCAGATCGACGCTGGCGCACAAGCCGTGATGGTGTTTGACAGCTGGGGCGGCGTGCTGGCCGACGGCGCGTTCCAGGCCTTTAGCCTGGCCTACACCCGCCGCGTACTGCAGCAGCTTAAACGCACCGACGCGCAGGGCCATATGGTGCCGCGTATTGTGTTTACCAAAGGCGGTGGCCAGTGGCTAGAGCAGATGAAAAGCCTGCCTTGCGAGGTGCTGGGGCTGGACTGGACGGTCAATTTACAGCAGGCCCGCGCGCTGCTGGCGCACGGTACAAATGCTAAAGTACTACAAGGCAATATCGACCCCAATGTACTTTTTGCCCCGCCCGCCGCTATTGAAAGTGAAGTGGCCAAGGTACTGGCCGCCTTCGGTGCGCCGCACCAAGGCCCGGGCACCGGGCCTGCGCATATTTTTAATTTGGGCCACGGCATCAGCCAATACACCCCGCCCGAGCATGTGGCGGCGTTGGTGGCAGCGGTGCATGCGCAATCTCGCGCCATGCGCATGTCTGCGGCGATGCAAGCCGTTGTCTAGCACATAAAAACACCTTTTTTAGGCTGGGCCAGCGTAACTTATGCACAAATTTTTAGCGCACCGCAACAAAACCGCCATTTGGCTAGGGTCTTTGCTATCAATGCTGTAGCCACCGTAAGTAGTTGATTTATAAGGGTTTTTAAATCTGCTTGATTAGCAGGCATTGTAGTGAAAGCGTTGGTATTCAAGGCTTTGCAGACACTCGGGGGGAGATATCAACAAAGTTATCCACAGATTCATGGGATGAGTGACAAATCTGTGACAAATCAAGCACTTACGCGGTGGTCTGCATGTGCATTTTAGGAAAATGGTCTAAAAAGTGAGTTTTTGGCTAGCGGTTGTTGTCGCTACCCCCGCCCACAGCGGGGTAGCACAGCGCCTGACGTATCGAAGTGAGCAGCCGCTAGCTGCAGGCTGCTTGGTGCGCGTGCCGCTGGGCCAGCGCGAGGTGCTGGGCATTGTGTGGGGCCAGGCCACCGCGCCCGACACTGAGGCCCAGCGCGCTAAAACTAAAGACATCACCGCCGCCCTGCACGGCATCGCCCCGCTCGACGCCGCCTGGCGCGCCTTGCTCGAATTTGCCGCCCGCTACTACCAGCGCGGCATTGGCGAGGTGGCCCTTGCCGCCCTGCCGCCCCAGCTGCGCGAGCTAGACGCCACCCAACTGGCACGCCGCCACCAGCTGCAAGATAAGCGTGCAGCCAAGCTGGCTAAGTTGGCTGCCGTGGCCGCTGCCCAAGCTGCGGTAGCCAGCGACAACACCGCCAGCATCGACAGCGCCCACACCCACCCTCACGCCCACCCTCACATATTAATCGCGCAGCAAACCCACGTGATCGCCCAGTTTTTTTCGCCCACCCCACCGGGCCAGGTGCCGCCGCCTGCCTTGCTGTTTGGTGCCACCGGCAGCGGCAAAACCGAGGTGTATTTGCGCTGCACCCAGCAGGTGCTGGCGGCCTCGCCCACAGCGCAGGTGCTGGTGATGGTGCCCGAGATTAACCTTACCCCCCAGCTGCAGCAGCGCTTTACCGCGCGCTTTGCGCCCCTGTACGGGGCAGACGCTGTTGTGTCCCTGCACAGCGGCATGACGCCCGCACAGCGCCTGGCCAGCTGGCTGGCAGCCCACACCGGGCAGGCCCGCATTGTGCTGGGCACCCGCATGAGCGTGTTTGCGTCTTTGCCCGGCCTGCAGCTGATCGTGGTGGACGAAGAACACGACCCCAGCTACAAAAGCCAAGACGGC
>JANNCO010000049.1:0-2769 GCA_031386655.1 Polaromonas sp.
GGTTTTATTGAGCAGCTTTACATACTGCGCGTTGTCGATCAAGCCCGCGCGGCGCAGCAGCAGGTCGTCGTAGTAGCTGGTAAAGCCTTCAAAAAACCACAGCAGCTGCGTGGTTTGCTCACGCGTGTAGTCGTAGCGTGCAAACTCAGCCGGGCGCAGGCGTTTGACGTTCCAGGTGTGAAAGTACTCGTGGCTGATCAAGCCCAGCAAGGTGGTGTAGCCCTCGGTAGGGGTTTTTTGCCCTAAGCGGGGCAAGTCACGGCGCGTGCAGATCAGCGCGGTAGAGTTGCGATGCTCCAGCCCGCCGTAGCCGTCGTCTACCGCGTTGAGCATAAAAACATAGCGGCTGAATGGAGGTTTATCCGGCGGTGTTTTGGCGGATGATGTTTTAGCGGACAGTGTTTTGGTCGAAGTTGTTTTAGCGGATGTTAGTTTTGCACTGCGCTGCGATGGCGCGCCGTGCCAAAACGCCATTTCAGTTTCCACAATTCTTTGCGTGTCCGCCAGCAGCCGCTTGCCGTCAAAGCTGGGCGGTGCACCTGCCACCACAAACTGGTGCGTCACCCCGCGCACCACAAAGCTGGCATGCCAGCAGTTGCCCAGCTCAAACGGCGTGTCTGCTAGCGCGTCGTAGTCGCTGAAAACATAGGTGCCAAAGCCTTTTTTATCAACTTTTAGGGCTGTAGCACCCGTAAATACTGCACAAGCAGCTATAGAGTTAATAGCTTTAACATGCAGGTGGTGCATTGCATCCGTGTGCCCCAGCACTTGCAAACACAGCGAAGTAGCGTTGAAAAAACCGCGCTGCGCATCCAGCCACGCCGTGCGCACCGAGTTGTCGAACGCATACACCTCGTAGTGCAGCACCAGCGGTTTGTTTGCAGTGTTTGCCACTTGCCACGTGCATTTATCCAGCTGCTTTATGGCGACCTTGACGCCGTCTTGTGCGCCCACCAATTTTTGCAAATGCTTGGAAAACTCGCGCACCATATAGCTGCCCGGTATCCACACCGGCAAGCTGACACGCTGGTTTTTAGCCGGCCGCGCGATGGTGAGCGTGATGCGGTACAGATGCGCGTGCACATCAGACGCATCAACGCTGTAATGCACAGCGGCAGTAGAGGAAACTAATAATCGTGATGCCATAACACGCAAGAATAAACCATCCGCAGGCTGCAACTTGCGTTTATCAGCAATAACCGTCAAAAATCTTGACGCGCGCTTGCTACGGCTTGTTAACTGAGCAAATGCCAGGTGTAGGGGTAGAGGTTGGTGATGGGTGGGTGGTGGGTGGTGGGCTCTTAAAATACAGCATGCTGTTCCCATCGCCTCCTTTGCTACTGGCACCTGATTTTTGGCTGCTGCCTGGCTTTGCAGCAGGCAAAAATTTGCGTGCAGATATTGAGGCCATAGCTGCGCTTGCACCGTTTCGCCACCTGGTGGTACCCGGTGGCAAGTCGATGGCGGTTGCCATGACTAACTGCGGCCCGCTGGGCTGGACCAGCAGTGCACAGGGCTACCAGTACCTGCCGCATGACCCCGTGACCTTGCAGCCCTGGCCCGCCATGCCGCCGTCTTTTGTGCAGCTGGCACGCGACGCAGCGGCTGTGGCCCTGTGGCCCCTGTTTACCCCCGATGCCTGCTTGGTCAACCGCTATGCACCGGGCGCAGGCATGGGCCTGCACCAAGACCGCGACGAGCAGGACCTGCGTGCGCCTATCGTGTCAGTGTCTATTGGTGCGTCGTGCAAATTTATGTTGGGCGGATTGCAGCGCAGTGATGCAGTGCAGTCTGTGGCATTGCACCACGGTGATGTGATGGTGTGGGGCGGCCAGTCACGCTTGGTGTTCCATGGTGTGAGGCCATTGCACAGCAGTGGCAGTGAGTTTCGGTACAACCTTACTTTTAGACAAGCGGGTACTGGGATGGCCAAGCTTGAAGTTTGACTTTCTAGCACTGTGAACGGCAGCAACGAAGTAGTTTGCTACGCTTTTAAGATTAATATTCCTGCACTGTGAGCTGTGGTGACAGCGTAACTTGCTGATATTGAAGATTGCTACTTTTGTACGGGATCTGGCAGGCGGCGTACTCAGCATCAAAGCTGTCCTCCGCGGTGGCCTAGGGCAGCCGACTCCCCCTTTATGCCGCTGCGCTGAGTACACCGCCTGCCAGATCTTGTGAACATGGTGGGCGATCTATCGCCTACTTACTTACTTACTTGCTTGCCTACCTTATCTGCTGCGCTGAACGCACTGCATGCCCGCTCTTGTGAACAAGGTAGGCGATCCACCGCAGTCATCGCACCTAGCCAGTACGCAGCCTTGGCGCTTGGTGTGGACAGCGCAGCGGCATAAAGGGGGAGCCCGCAGGGCGGAGGACAGCCGCGAAGCTGTTCACGCCAAGTGCCAAGGCGTGCACAGAACAAGAGTTGAAGGCACGACAAGCATATTTTGAGGCCCGTTTTCAGAGTGTTTTAGCCGTTGTAGGCCGCAGATACTGCTCAACCAGCTATGGAATTAATAGTAATTTAATTCTAACGACCTAACTGAAACACGGGCTGTTTAACCCAAGCAAAGAACAATGTGACGAGTCGGGTCCGTCTCGATGAAAAATACGTAGCAAGGCGCGCGTTGATTAAGCTGGCGAATCAAGAGCCTAATTTCGCGCGTGTTTGCGGAGTATTTTTCGCGAAAGAGATGTTCGGCTCGAGTCCAGCTCTCCGGCGATACCGTTAACTCAGAGACCAACTCTCAACGAAGCCAACCTCAC
>JANNCO010000058.1:0-5036 GCA_031386655.1 Polaromonas sp.
GGCGCGGCCCACCAACCCTAGATAACTACTGCCTGCCGCGTGTGTTCGCGGAGATTTTTTGCAGCGACATGTCACGCCGCCCGTCCAAGGTGAACAACGACACCATGCATTGCCACAGGGGAGTTCAATCCCAAGTCATCCGTACAAGGTAAACAACGAAGTAAAGCATTGCCACAGGGGAGTTCAACACCCATAATCGCTACAAATTAAATAGCTGCTTGAGCAGGTTCTACGGCCTAAAACATTGGTTTCACCAAAAAATAGCTGTAAGTAGTCCACACAGCACCCCGCAACCCGCACCTGCGACAATACCGCCATGAAATTGCAAACCCCTTTTTTCTGGGCCATCGGCGCGCTGCTGGTTGCTGTGGCGTACAACAAATATGGCTGGCCTGGCGTGGCGCTGGTGGTGGGCGGTATTGTGTTTTGGATGCTGCTGCACTTTAGCCGCATGATGGCCGTGCTCAAGCGTGCGGCCAGTGCGCCCAAAGGCTATGTTGCCAGCGCCGTGATGCTCAACGCCAAGCTCAAACTAGGCGTGACACTGCTGCATGTCACCGCCATGACCAAAAGCCTGGGGCTGCTGCAAAGCGCAGTAGACGATCTGCCACATGTCGCGCGAGACGCTCAGCCCGAAATTTACCGCTGGACCGACACCAGCGGTTCGCACGTCACCTGCACCTTTGCAGGCGGCAAGCTAACCGGCTATGTGCTGTGGCGGCCCGACACGGGTGCTGGTGCAGCTGATATCGCCTAACCCGTGCGGCCCGCGTAAAATCAAACTTTTAGATTAACCACACGATTGAAGGATTCGCAAATGGCAGCCCCAGCACCCACGTCAATGTCCGACCGCGATGGCAAAATTTGGATGGACGGCCAGATGGTCGAATGGCGCGATGCCAAAATCCACGTGCTGACGCACACCCTGCACTACGGTTGCGGCGCGTTTGAAGGCGTGCGCGCTTACCATTTGGCCGACGGTAGCACCGGCATCTTTCGCCTGGAAGAGCACACCGAGCGTTTGTTTAACAGCGCCAAAATTTTGCGCATGAAAATTCCTTTTACCAAAGAACAGGTGATGCAAGCGCAGCTGGATGTCGTGCGTGTCAACAAGCTGCCTAGCTGCTACATTCGCCCGCTGACCTGGATTGGCGACAAAAAACTGGGCGTGTCGCCCAAGGGCAATGACATTCACTTGATGGTGGCCGCGTGGCCGTGGGGCGCCTACCTGGGCGACGATGGTTTAAAACGCGGCATACGCGTGAAGACCAGCAGCTTTACGCGCCACCATGTCAACATCACCATGATCCACGCCAAGGCAGTCAGCAATTACACCAACTCGATTTTGGCCAACATGGAAGCTACCGACGAAGGCTACGACGAGGCGCTGCTGCTAGACCCGCAGGGCTTTGTGTCTGAGGGCGCTGGCGAGAACGTGTTTGTGGTGCGCAAAGGCGTGGTGTACACGCCCGATTCGAGCGCGGGTGCATTGAACGGCATTACCCGAAATACGATTTTTGCGATCTGCAAAGACTTGGGGTTGGAGCTGAAAGAAAAAGCCATCACCCGTGATGAAATCTACATTGCCGACGAAGCTTTTTTTAGCGGCACAGCAGCCGAGGTAACGCCAATTCGTGAGCTAGACCGTATTGAGATTGGCAATCGCGGCGATGGGGGTTCGCGCGGCCCCATCACCGAGAAAATCCAAGCTGCGTTTTTTGACATTGTGAATGGCCGCAACGCCAAGTATGCAGGTTGGCTAAGCAAAGTTTGATTGCGGGACAGACCAACGAACAGCGCCACAATATACATGGTGGCATCGTTGCTCTGTCCTCAACTAATTAGGAAGTTTATGAAAACCATCGAACTCAAAGCCACCGACCTCAACCCGCAAGGCGGCGTGTTTTGCCCGAACAAGTTGGCCGGTATGGAGCTGTGGAACTCGCACCCGCGCGTATTTTTAGACCTGGCGAATAACGCTGTAATCAAATGCCCGTACTGCGGTACGCAGTACGCATTGAAAGCGGGCGAGCACTTGGCGGGGCACCATTAAGGCCACGCTTTAAAGCCGCCCTGGCGTCTTTATGTCTTGACGCCTTGCACCCCACCCCAACACCGCCCTTACCGCACTCCCGTTTTGGCCAGCACCCACCCCGTCGGCACGCAGCACGTCGGCACTTTCCCAGCCAGCCGCTGCCTCATCATCGCGCCCCAGTGGATTGGCGACGCGGTAATGACCGAGCCGCTGCTGCGCCGCCTGCACGCGCGGGGCGAACACATTACCGTAGGTGCACTGCCGTGGGTGGCACCCGTATACCGCTGCATGCCGCAGGTGGCAAGCGTCATTGAGTTGCCATTTGCACATGGCGGCTTGCAGCTGAAAGCGCGGCGCACTATTGCACAGCAAATCGAAGGCCAGTTTGACACCGCCTATGTGCTGCCCAATTCACTGAAAAGCGCACTGCTACCGCTGCTGGCGGGCATACCCAAACGGGTGGGTTACCTGGGTGAGGCGCGGGTGGGTTTGCTTACCCATCGCCTCAAAAATCCACCAGCAGACAAACGCCCGCCCATGGTGGCTTTTTACTCGGCACTCAGCGGCGACAAGGGCGCCGATGTGCAGCACGACCGCCCGCAGCTGCAGGTAAGCAACGGCGAGGTGGACGACACCTTGCAAACCTTGGGTCTGCAGCGTGGCCAGTACGCTATCTTTGTACCCGGTGCTGAATATGGCCCGGCCAAGCGCTGGCCCGCAGCGCATTTTGCCCAGCTGGCCCAGCTGCTGGGCATACCCGTGCTGTTATTTGGATCTGGCAAAGACGCGCCGCTGTGCGATGAGATAGTTGCCCTGGCCGCCCTGGCCCCACTGCAATGCCGTAATTTAGCAGGGAAAACGTCTCTAACCCAAGCAATATATGCTCAAGCAGCTAGCGAATTAATAGTAACTAACGATTCTGGTTTGATGCATGTGGCCGCCGCACTTGACGTTCCGCAAGTGGCTATTTTCGGCTCAAGCAGCCCACTGCACACACCGCCGCTGTCCGCCGCCGCCCAAGTGCTGTGGCTTAAAAACGATGCTCACTACCAGCCGCCGTTAGACTGCGCCCCGTGCTTTGAGCGCACATGCCCGCTGGGCCACACGCGGTGTTTGCACGACATCACACCGCAAATGGTGCTAGCGCGCTGCCGCATTGCTATGATGCAAATGCCAGTTTAGTCGGCACACCCACAAGCAATCTATCGAGCAGCCCTGCCACATAGCCTTATCGTCAGTTCACCACCCTATCTCTGATGAACGCACCCAATTCCCCCGTTACGCCACCGCCGCAACTTACGTGGCTGCAAACGCTGAAGGTCTACACCGAAGCGCCCACGCTGCGCATGCTTAGCCTGGGATTTTCTGCGGGCTTGCCGCTGCTGCTGGTACTGGGCACGCTGAGCTTTTGGTTGCGCGAGGCGGGCATTAACCGCGCCACGATTGGCTACCTTAGCTGGATTGGCCTGGCCTATGGTTTTAAGTGGTGCTGGGCACCGCTGGTAGACCGCATGCCCATCCCCGTGCTTACGCGCGTGCTGGGGCGCAGGCGCAGCTGGTTGCTGCTGTCGCAGCTGGCCATCATCGCAGCGTTGATCGGCATGGCCATGAACGACCCCAAGGTATCGCTGATGCCAGTAGTATGGTGTGCGCTGGCCGTAGCGTTTGC
Organism: Polaromonas sp.; assembly: GCA_031386655.1. GTDB lineage: Bacteria > Pseudomonadota > Gammaproteobacteria > Burkholderiales > Burkholderiaceae_C > JAAFIP01. The sequence continues at coordinate 3,705 of JANNCO010000058.1, forward strand.
CTCGGCCACGCAAGACATTGCGCTAGATGCCTTTCGCATCGAGAGCGCCGACATGCAGCGCCAGCCTGCACTGGCAGCGGCCTACCAAACCGGCTACCGCATCGCCATGATCTGGGCCGGGGCCGGTGTGCTGAAAATTGCTGCCCGCGCCGAGGTGTCAGATGCCGCCAGCTACCAGCACGGCGCATGGCAAGTGGCCTATTTGGTCATGGCCGCCAGCATGCTAGTAGGCGTGCTCACCGTGCTGTTTACCACCGAGCCTGCAGGGCGCGAAGGACATGACATAGCGCCCGCTAAAAACCTGGCGCAATGGTTTCAAGCTGCCTTGATCGAACCGTTTACCGACTTTTTCAGCCGCTACAAATTGCAAGCTGTGTTCATTCTCGCGCTGATCGCTATCTACCGCATCAGCGACGTGGTGATGGGCATTATGGCCAACCCGTTTTATGTAGACATGGGCTACACCAAAGACGAGGTGGCCAATATCACCAAGGTGTATGGCGTAGTGATGACGCTGGTGGGTGCATTTATTGGCGGTGTCATGTCGATGCGCCTGGGCGTAATGCGCGTACTGGCGCTGGGCGCGGTGCTGTCTGCGGCGAGCAATTTGCTGTTTGCCTGGCTGGGCACACGCGGGCACGATGTGCAGGCGCTGGTATGGGTGATCTCGGCAGACAACTTGGCCAGCGGCATCGCATCGGCTGCGTTTATTGCCTATTTGTCCAGCCTGACCAATATCCAATACTCAGCCACGCAGTACGCACTGTTCACGTCGATGATGCTGCTGCTACCCAAGTTTGTGGCGGGCTTCTCGGGCGAGTTTGTCAATGCGTTTGGCTACCCTAACTTTTTTATTGCCACTGCGTTTTTAGGTATTCCGTCGATTGCCTTGGTGCTGTTGGCTGCGCGTGCACAGCCTAAGGTGTAGCGGCTTGGGTGGTTGCTGGGCCAGCACTTCGCGGTTACGCAGCGCTCTACGGTTCATTGGGCTTTCACAGTCCTTGCACCTCGCGGTCACACAGCACCGCACGGTATGCCCATGCCAAACGGACCTGCGGCCCTTTATTGTTTGTCATAGGCACACCGAACGTTGCTGCGCTCCATTGATGTGGTCGCTAGCAGATGGACAGCCGTAGTACTGTTTGATTTAATGCGCCTAACGCCAAGCGAAACCCCAGCCCACTACAAGCGACCGGCTGTGGCATAGGCCTATGGCCACCCGTTGAGCCACGGGCTCGAGGAACGCAAATGCAGGGGATCAGAAATTTAGATGTCTGAGCGCTTGCGCGAGTTTCTAAATTTCCCCCGGAATGCGTACCGCAGATGCTTGCC
>JANNCO010000075.1:0-5665 GCA_031386655.1 Polaromonas sp.
GCCAGCATGATGGCAATGTCTTGGCTGGCCGCTTGAATTTCGGCTTTTTGCGCGTCGCTAAAACCTGTGGTGCCAATCACCATGTTGATGCCCATTTGGCGGCACAGCGCCAGGTGCGCCATAGTGCCCTCGGGGCGGGTAAAGTCAATCAGCGCCTGGCTGCCCTTTAACCCATAGGCTGTGTTGGCCGTGATAGTAATGCCGCTAGCGTGGCCCAAAAAACCGCTGGCGTCCAGCCCAATGCCGGCGCTGCCTGGTACGTCGAGCGCGCCTGATACGGTGCAGTCATCGGCTTGGTGCACGGCCTCGATCAGCATGCGGCCCATGCGGCCACTGGCCCCGGCAATACAAATAGCGTGTGGCATAAATGGCGTGGTGTGTTTAACGTGCAGGTTCCAGCGGCGGGTAGCTGGTGGGCGCGGCGGGTGCGGCAGGCAGTGTGCTGGCAGGGTCGGCCGGGTTGCTGGGGGCGTTGCTTTTAGATTTCTCCAGCTGCGCTTCGTTGGCTTCCAAATTAGGCACTTTGCCCAGCGCGCGCTTGTTGTCTAGCGTGGCCACAAAGTCGGCTTCTGAGGGCATGTCGTCGCCTTCAGATCGCTCAAACTCGTCGCCCTTGAAGTACACCGCCAGTTTGCGGCTTTGCGCTTCTATGCCTTGGCGGCGGATGGTAAAAACATAGTCCCAACGGTCTTCGCGAAAGGCGCTGGTGACCAAGGGCGAGCCCAAAATGTCGCGCACCTGCGCGCGGGCCATACCGGGGCGCAGAGCCGCCACTTGTTCTTTGGACACAAAGTTGCCTTGCACCACCTCAACCTTGTAGGGGGTAATGATAGATGCCACGCTGGTACTGGCGTTGTTAAAGCTGGTACAAGCTGTTACAGCGCCTAAGGCTGCGCATGCCAGCACCCGCTGCACCAAACTCCGTAGTACACGGTAGGTCGTCAATGATCGAAAAAATAACAGGGACATGGCGGGCAGTGCGAGGCTGCTGTGCCCAGCGTAGGAGGTTATGATAAAACCATTGTAGCGTGCGCTGTACGATGACCATTGCGCTATGACCATTCGAGGGTGACCTATGTCTAATATTGATGAACTTAAAAGCACAGGGCTCAAGGCCACTTTGCCGCGCCTGAAGATTATGGAGATTTTTCAAACCAGCGCCCAGCGGCACATGACCGCTGAAGATGTGTTTCGTATATTGCTACAAGAGCGCACCGACATTGGCCTGGCCACGGTGTACCGCGTGCTTACCCAGTTTGAGCAAGCCGGTATTTTGAGCCGCAACCATTTTGAGCAAGGCAAAGCGATGTACGAGCTGAACGAAGGCCAGCACCACGACCATTTGGTGTGCCTGGACTGCGGCCGGGTAGAGGAGTTCTACGACGCAGAGATTGAAGCGCGCCAACACGTGGTGGCCAAAACCAAAGGCTTTACCATTGCCGACCATGCGCTGAGCCTGTATGCCCACTGCACTAAAGACAAGTGCAGCTACCGGGCGGTGCGAAACTAGATAAATCGCCCTGCCAGCCTGAATTTTTATGCATTTTAGGCCAGTAACCCAGGTAAATCCTGCTCAAGCAGCTATTTAATCAATAGCATTAACTCTTAATAGCCAACACCGCCATGGTGATGCGGCTGGCGCAGGTGATCTGCCCGGCATCGTTAAACAAGTCAATTTGCCACACCTGTGTAGTACGCCCAATGTGCACGGGCCGTGTGGTGCCGGTAACGTAGCCGCTGGTGACACCGCGCAGGTGGTTGGCGTTGATGTCCAGGCCCACAGCGCGGTAGCCGGGTGGGCAGCAATAGTTAGCGCCGCACGAACCCAGGGTTTCGGCCAGCACCACGCTTACGCCGCCGTGCAACAGGCCAAACGGCTGGCGGGTGTGCTCGTTCACAGCGATGCGGGCGGTGATGAAGTCGTCGCCCACCTCAGTAAATTCAATGCCCAGGTGTGCCACGGCTGTTTTGTCATGCAGACGGTTAAGCAGGTCGGTGCTGATAGGTTGTGTCCAGATAATCATGCGGTGATCGTAGCGTTTAATTTGTAGGCTTACTGCTGATGGGCTTTAAACAATAGCGTACGGCCCACCCGTTGCCAGTGATAATCAGCGCATGTATTTTTACCTGCCCCGCCGCTTGAACGCTGCTACTTTTGCGTTGCCACGCAGCTTGGTCGCCTGCCTTCTGCTGCTGTGCACGCTGGGCAGCTACGCAGCTACACCCTTGCCTGCCGACGTCGTGGCCGCGCTAGCCCGCGCGGGTGTGCCGCGCGAGGCTATCAGCGTGATGGTGCAGGCGGTACAAACACCACAAACCGCAGCGCCGCAGACCATAGCCTCCAGCACGGCAACCTACCGCATAAACTACCGCGAAGACATACGCCAGAACCCCGCCTCGGTGATGAAGCTGGTCACCACCTACACCGCGCTGAGTACACTGGGCGCTGACTATACGTGGAAGAACCGTATCGGTATAGACGGCATGATCGTGGCCGGCAATGTGCTGGAGGGCAACCTGGTGTTGCGCGGCAGCGGCGACCCCAAGCTGGTGCTAGAGCGCATACAAGCGCTGTTTGCCAAGGTGCAAGCCAAAGGCATACGCGAGATTCGCGGTGACATTATTTTGGACCGCAGTATCTTTAACGTGCCCGACAAAAACCCTGCTGATTTTGACGACGAGCCCCTGCGCCCCTACAACGCCGCGCCCGACGGCTTGCTGCTCAACTTTAAATCGCTGATCTTCACCTTCACCCCCGACCCGGCGAACCAGCGCGTGCTGGTCAAGTACGAACCACCCATTGCGGGCGTAGACATCCCCACCGAACTGCCGCTGGGCAACGGCGCTTGTGGCGACTGGAAAACCAATTTAAAGGCAGACTTTTTTACCCCCACCAAGGTCAGTTTTGCAGGCCGCTACAGCGCTGCGTGCGGCGAAAAAGTGTGGCCCGTAGCCTACAGCGAGCCCCGCGCCTACGCCGCCCGCGTCATCCAGGCCATGTGGCTGGCCTCGGGCGGCACCCTAACGGGCACGGTACGCGAAGACGCCAGCCCACGCACGACCAAAGTGCTGTTCACGGCCGAGTCGCTGCCGCTGGCCGACATCATTGCCGACATCAACAAATTCTCCAACAACGTCATGGCGCAGCAGGTGTTTTTAACGTTGTCAGCGCAAGGTAGGCGCGCCAGCTTTGAGGCGTCGCAACGCTTTGTGGCCGCCTGGTGGAAGAAAACGCTGCCCGGCATTGCTGCACCTTTGATTGAAAACGGCTCAGGCCTGTCGCGCAAAGAGCGCACGACAGTCGCGTCGCTTACCGCGCTGCTGCAACACGCAGCCGCCAGCCCGCAGGCCGCGGTGTTTGCCAACTCGCTAGGCTTGGCCGGCGTGGACGGCACCGTGCAGCGCATGAAAGACCGCAACGCCGAGTCCATCGCCTTGGGCAACGCCCAGCTTAAAACCGGCACCCTGCGCGATGTGGCAAGCGTCGCAGGCTACGCCACCGGCCTGTCCGGCCAACGCTACTGCGTGGTCGCCATCATCAACCACCCCAACGCCCCAGCCGCCCGCAATGCGCTGGACAAGCTGGTAGAGTGGACGATTAAAGACACGCCGTAAAAAGATAGCTAGCAGGCAAGGTGGCCAAAAAAAATACACGCTTACAGTGCGTTTTTGTATGAAAAATGAACATTCTAGGCCGTAGAACCTGCTCGGGCAGCTATTTAATTAATAGCACTATGTTTTCCACTTCATACCGCACAGTTAGTCCATCAGCTCTAGCCCGGCTTAGTAATTACCCCCTGCATCTGCGCCAAAGATTCGCTTAACATACTCTTACAGAATAGTACGGTCGTTCTTTTCTGAGCCACCAGCCGTGGCCTGGCAGTTTCAATATTATTATTTGGAGATACCTTGATGAAAACATGGAAATACGCACTTAGTGCCTTAGGCACAGCTTTGATATTGGTCGGTTGTGGTGGCGGCAATGATGCGCCAGTCATCGCTGGCAACGCGCCACCCGCTGTAACGCTCACTGCCGTAGTCACACCCGTAAGCACTGTGAAGGTAGTTGGCGACAGCATAAGCGATAGCGGCGTGTTTGGCTTTAAGTGGGCCATGCAAAGCGGCACGTATGACACCATGAAAGTGTGGCCAGAAATTATCAACGACGCTTACAAAGCGCCCGCATTGTGCGCTTACTATAAAGCTACAAGCCCCACGACCGTTGTGCCCGATCTCGCCAACGCAGCGTGCAACAGCTACGCTGTAGGTGGCGGACGCATCAACATCGGCACCACGACCCTAACACCATTTTCAATTCCCAAACAGCTTGCAGATTTGGCTGCTAACAAGCCTTACACCGCAGGAGATTTGCTGTTGGTAGATGGTGGTGGTAACGATGCGGCAAGCTTAACTGGCGCTTTTCTTACCAACGACATGGGCGTTGCTTTCAGTAATCTAGCAGGCACCATACTGCCTGCAGCCTCAGTTTCCGCCATCCTCACGGCCAATCCCAATACGACCGGCACCGCTATTGTCGGCACGCTGTATATGCAGGCCTTGGCAGACAAAATGCATGACGCTGTCAAAGTCCAAGCGCTGGACAAAGGCGCCCCACGGGTGATTCTTTTGAACATGCCTGACATTACCAATACACCGCGTTTTCAAGCTGTGTTGGACGGTGTGTCAGCAGCCTATGGTGGTGGTGTTGCCGGTGCAACTGTACGCGCACAAGTCAAAGGTTTAATCAATTCATGGGTTGTAGCTTTTAATACCCAGTTAACGAGCAAATTTGCCGGTAACTCCAAAGTAGCTATTGTTGATTTCTACGGAAAGTTCAACGACCAAATTGCCAACCCTGGAAACTATGGCTTAACTAATGTGACAACTCCAGTGTGCCCAGTAGTAGGCACAGGATTAGATGGACTCCCCACCTACAACACACCAGCTTGCACAGCAGATAGTTTGTCCCGCCAAACGCCACCTTCAGGTGCAGGCACGGGCCTGAACTGGTGGAAAACTTTTCTTTTCTCAGACGGCTTTCACCCGACGATCTACGGCTACCAACTTCTAGCCCAAGAAGTTAACATCAAACTGCGCGAAGCTGGCTGGCAATAAACTGCCAAGCCAACAAACAAAAAGCCGCCTACAGGCGGCTTTTTTCATGCCAACGGTCTGCAGGCGAAAGAGGAAAAGCCCTTGATCTACGAAAAATCAAGGGCTTAAGTTTTGGTGGCCTGGGGCCACTTCGAAAAATCCTCTGCAACCCGCGTCGGCACTGGATTTCAGGTTTTTTGTAAAAGTCAGGGTACAGACTGGGGTACAAGCATTGAATCGTTGCTCTTACAACGAACAATGGATCTGAACCACGGATCACGGACGCTCTAATTGCTGGACGAGTTACCTTCTCTGGTCAGCAGTAACAAAGAATCGATCAATTAACGCTTCTTGCGTTTGCAGGCAGAGGTAGTCAGCCAGTTAATTCTGTCAAGTCGCAGTCATCAACACTGCGAGCGCCAAAGCGATTGATTGCGACCTCGGGAACGTCTGTAATGTCAAGTTAGTGAAGTGCAATCGCTTTATGCGAACGATGATAGTGCCTAGACATTTCCCACAGCTCGAGCTCTTTATCTCGGCCATCAGACCCATTGCCCTGTGCAATTTCTTC
>JANNCO010000091.1:0-3965 GCA_031386655.1 Polaromonas sp.
TTTTTATCGGACGAATGTTCCAGCAGTACAAAGGCCAGCAGCGCCAGCGCCATCAGCAGGCAAGCCAGCACCCAGGCGGCGTCCAGGTTAGCGGCCCCCGGCTTGCCCAGCCGCTGGTAAATCAAAGTTGTCAGCGTGGTCCATTCAGGGCGCGACAGAAATAGCGACACCGCAAATTCGCCCAGCGCCGAGGCGGCTGCAAACGCTAAGCCACGCCGCAGTGCTGGGCGCAGCATGGGTAGTGTGACACGCCAGAAACTTCGCCATGGCGAGGCACCCAGCGTGCGCGCAGCGTGCACCAAATGCACTGGTTGGCTGGCCAAAGCTGTGCTGACCGCATTGGCCACAAACGGGTAGGCCAGCAAGGCATAGGCCGCCACCAGCAGCGGCAAGCTGGCCGACTGGGCCGGGTACAACAACAGCAGGCCAAATGCCACCGCCACAGGCGACACGATAAATGGTAAAAACATCGCAGAGCGCAGCAAGCTGCTGCGCTGCGCTGCCAGTGCATGGGCCAGACCCAGCAGGCATGCCAGCGCCACGGCCATGGCAGAGAATCGCACGGTATTCCACAACGCATGCAATGTATCGGTCTCTGCCAGTACTGCCCAGGCGCTGGGGCCACCTGCTGCTGCACGTACTACGATGGCCAGCACAGGTGCCGCGCAGCACACCAGCAGCACCAGCAACGCTGCGATTAGCATGCTGCGCTGCGCTGCAGTGCGCACGCGTTGCAAGGGCACGGCATCCGCTTGCGCAGGTGCGGCCAGGTGCTGCGCCCGCACTGTGTAGGCCAGTGCGGCCGCTGCTGTGATCGCCATGGTGAACACAGCCAGCACGCTGGCCTCGGCCAGCTTCAGCTCATACGCGACCAGTGTGTAGATTTCTACTTCCAGTGTGGCATAGCGCTGCCCACCCAACACCAAGGCCAAGCCAAAGCCACTAAAGCAATACAAAAAAACCAAACACAGAGCAGAGCCAAACCAAGGCTTGGCTACAGGCCATTCCAGGCGCCAGAAAATACGCCATGGCGATGCGCCCAAGGTACTGGCCGCGGCCAGTTGCGAAGCGCTGACCTGCCTAAGGCCGTCGACCCCAGCGCGCACCAGCAGGCACAGGTTAAAAAATACATTGCCATACAGCAGCAGCCACGGCGTGTCCTGTGCATCAACGCCCCACCAGAGGCTGGCCACACCGTGCGGGCCCCACAATGACAGCACGCCTAAAGCTGCCACCAATGTAGGCATGACAAAAGGCAGCATTAAGAGGCGCAGCACCAGGTTGCGGCCCGCAAAATCAAAGCGTGCCAACACCCACGCTACGGGCAGGCCCAGCAGCAGCACCAAAGCACAGGTTGCTGCTGCTTGCAGTAGCGACCACACCCAACGCCAGCGCAGGTAGTGGTCTTGCCACAGGGCAGTGATGCTGCTTAATTTAAAACCTGCGCTACCTTCCCACAACAGTCGCAGCGCAGGTGCCACCAGCATGGCGGCAAGAAAAAGTAACGGCACAGCGGCCAAGGCGTAAGGCGCAAAAACTGTTGCGTCGTGCCGAGGTCGGGTTATGGCTTGAAGTTCATTCATCGCATTGCTGCAACGTCCGCATTACAGTCTGCCTGCAGCAAAGCAGTTATTTCAGCACCACCTTGGTCCAGCGGCTGACCCAGTCGCTGTTTTTGCTGGCGATGTCTGCTGCGCTGGGGTTGTTGAAGACACTGTGCTCGCTGGCGTGGCGCATCACCTCGGCTTTGGGTGTGCCCGGCTCCGCTGCGTACATCCACATCTCGGTTTGCAGGGCTTCTTGTACAGCGGCGGAGCGCATGAATTCTATAAATTTTCCCGCTGCAGCACGTTGACCGCCCCCCTTGACCAAAGCCACGCCCTCGACCTGCTGAAACACTGCGCCCGGCAAAGCAAGGCTGCCTGTGGGTGCTTCGGTAACTTTGGTTTTGCTGTAGAACACCTCGGCTGCCGGGCTGGTAGCGTAGCTCACTACCAGCGGGTATTTGCCGCCGTTTTTAGCAAAGTCGGTGTAGTAAGCCTCGCTCCAGCCCTTGGCCACTTTAACGTCGTTAGCCCGCATGCGAGCCCACCAGTCAAAGGCAGCAGCCTCGCCCATGCTGGCAATAGTCGACAGCAAAAAAGCATTGCCTGGGCTGGAGGTGGCAGGGTTTTGCACCACCAGCATGCCTTTGTATTGCGGCTGGGTAAGTGCTTCTAAGTTTTTGGGCAGCGGCAGGCCAGAGGCCGCAAAACTGGCTTTGTCGTAGTTGAGGGTGACATAACCGTAATTCACCGGCACCACATACCCGCCCACTGCAGCGGCGCTGGCACGCTGCTGCGCAGGGCCGGTGTAGGCGTCCAGTACATCTGCACTCTGCGCTTTGGCTTGCAGTGTGTTGTCTATGCCGTACACCACGTCGGCAATAGGCTGCGCCCGCGTGAGGATCAGCTTGTTGAGCATCTCGCCTGCATCACCCGTTTTGATAATGCTCAGCTTGATGCCAGCGTCAGCCTCGAACTTAGCCAGCAGGGGCTTGGGTAGTGAGAATGATTTGTGCGACAGCACTCGCAGGCTGCTGTCTTGCGCGTAGCTGGTGGTAGCTGCTGCAGTTGCGATGGCAAAGGCAGCCAATGCCATAGCCGACTTGGCATTGAAAACGATGGGTGTAAAAAAACCAGTTATACGGTGTTGCATGGTGTGCTTTGCAGTAAATCGCCAGCGCAGTGGCGTTACAGCAAAGGGCCAAGTAGCCAACCCCTGTGCATTCACGCTTCCTACGCTGGCATGACCCAGATCAGGTAAATGGGGTAACTCTCAGTCAAGCAGCGTTGTTGCGCCGTAAGACACCCCCGGTGAACTATCAATTGTATAGGACTGCGTTAAAGACTACTTCTGCGAAGCCTTAAGCCGCTTGTTTTTCAACATGCGCCTGGCGTGTGTACAAAAAGTCGATCACCGCTTTGCGGTAGCTGATGTATTGCCTGTCCTCGGCCAGTGCTACGCGGTTACGCGGGCGTGGCAGGTCCACGCTCAGCACTTCGCCAATGGTGGCGGCAGGTCCATTGGTCATCATCACTATGCGGTCTGACAGCAGCACGGCCTCGTCTACATCGTGCGTCACCATCACTACCGTGCTGTGCGTGGTGGCCACAATTTGCAACAACTCGTCTTGCAACTTAGCGCGGGTCAAGGCGTCTAGCGCACCAAAAGGTTCGTCCATCAGCAAAACTTGTGGCTCCATGCACAGGGCGCGGGCAATGCCTACGCGCTGCTTCATGCCACCCGATATTTCGCCAGGTCGTTTGTGTGTAGCAGCGGTCAAGCCCACTAAGGCCAGCGCGGCGTCGGTGCGGTCTTTAAGTTGCGTTTTATTCTCGCCGCTGCGGTTATTAAGCGCACGCGAAGCACCAAACACGCGCTCCACCGCAAGGTAGACGTTTTCATAGCAGGTAAGCCACGGCAGCAAAGAATGATTTTGAAACACCACCGCCCGCTCGGGGCCAGGGCCTTTGATTTCTTTGTTAGCACACAGCAACGCGCCAGCCGTGGGCGTGGCAAGACCGCTAATTAAGTTCAGCAGCGTAGATTTGCCGCAGCCTGAATGCCCAATGAGCGTGACAAACTCTCCACGCGCTACAGACAGGTTGATGTCGCGCAGCGCTGGAAACTGGCCTTTGGCAGTTTTAAAGGTTTGCTCTACGTTGCTGATGTCTATGTATTTTGCGTTCATGGTGTTTTCTCTGGTTAGGTGGTGGTTTGCAGGTGAGCGGGGTCGGACTACCGGACGCGAAGGGCGCTAAGGTTGCGCGAAGAACGCGAAAAAAGATAAAAAAATGAAAATTCAAAATTCAAAATTCAAAATTTGAAAATGCAATTTATGTTTATGTGAAGTTCACAAATTTTTTTTGGTATTCTTTCGCGCCCTTCGCGTCCGGCAGTCCGAATTAAAACCTTAGCCCTTA
>JANNCO010000115.1:0-20852 GCA_031386655.1 Polaromonas sp.
GCGCCCAGCTGTGGCGCAGCCCTATCGCCACCCGAACCCCGGGCCTTCGGCAAGCATCTGCGGTACTCGCTTCGGGGGAAATTTAGAAACTCGCGCTTTGCGCTCAGACATCTAAATTTCTAATCCCCTACGCTCCGTTCCTCGAGCCCGGGGCTCGAATCGGTGGCGGCAGGGCTGCGCCACAGCCGGTCGCTTGTAGTGGGGCTAGGGTTTCGCGCTGTGATGGTCGCGGTAATTTAGATCCGTACTTGAGATCGGCACTTAAGACGGCTACTCTTCTGCCAGCGACCACGCCAGTGGAGCGCAGCAACGTTCGGTGTGCCTATGACAAACAATAATGGGCCGCTAGGTACGTTGGGCATGGGCATACCGTGCGGTGCTGCGTGACCGCGAGGCTAAAGCCCCTTGCACCCTAGTCAAAGGGAAGTTCCAACCCTGCACGCGCGAATTAAAACAACATAGCTTGCGCTATAATTTAAACGTTATGAACGCTAAAGTGTCAATCATTCAAACCACATCAGCCACTGCGCTAGGCGTGTGCGCGTTCATTGCTTCCACCAAAACGACCACCATTAAAGGCTAATCCAGCCCGGTTCGTCGCGCCCACCCCGGAGCTTGACGAGCCGGGGGATTAGTCAAACCTGATTAATTTTTTGAAAGGCGTAGAAAAATGACAATTGGTAACCTAGTAGCTGGCGGACGAGAACCCCTTGTAGGCCTAGTAGGCTGGCGCGGCATGGTCGGCTCGGTGCTGATGGACCGCATGGTCGCAGAAGGTGACTTTGGCTTGATCGAGCCAGTGTTCTTTTCTACCTCCAATGCTGGCGGCAAAGCCCCTGCGCAGGCCAAAAACGAAACCATTCTCAAAGACGCTTTCGACATCAACGCATTAAGCAAGTGCGACATCATCATCACCGCACAAGGCGGCGACTACACCAGCGATGTGGTCCCCAAGCTGCGCGCAGCGGGGTGGGCAGGCCACTGGATTGACGCGGCGTCAACGCTGCGCATGAACGATGACGCAGTGATCATTTTGGACCCGGTCAACATGCCAGTGATCAAAAACGCACTGGCCAAAGGCGGCAAAAACTGGGTAGGTGGCAACTGTACCGTCAGCTGCATGCTGATGGGCGTAGGCGCACTGTACAAGGCCGGTTTGGTCGATTGGATGAGCACCATGACTTACCAGGCGGCTTCGGGCGGCGGCGCGCAGCACATGCGCGAGCTGCTCACGCAATACGGCTCGCTCAACGCCGAGGTGAAGTCTTTGCTGGACGACCCGAAATCGGCCATTTTGGAGATTGACCGCCGCGTGACGGCCAAACAGCGCGCCTTGAGCGGCGACGAGATAGCCAACTTTGGCGTACCGCTGGGCGGCAGCATCATCCCCTGGATTGACAAAGACATGGGGCTAGACAAACAGCCCTACGAAGACGGCTGGGGCGTGAGCAAAGAAGAATGGAAGGGCGGCGCAGAGACCAATAAAATCATGGGCATGGGCGCAGGTTTTGGCACTGCTGCCGTGCCGGTAGATGGTTTTTGCGTGCGTGTAGGCGCGATGCGCTGTCACAGCCAGGCACTGACTTTCAAGCTGAAAAAAAACGTACCCTTGGCCGATATTGAAGCCATGATCGCAGCCGACAACCCGTGGGCTAAAGTGGTGCCCAACACCAAAGAGGCCACTTTGAAAGACCTGACGCCTGTGGCGGTGACCGGCACCATGACCATTCCTGTGGGTCGTATCCGCAAAATGGCCATGGGGCCTGAGTATGTAGGCGCGTTTACCATTGGCGACCAGCTGCTGTGGGGCGCTGCCGAGCCTTTGCGCCGCATGCTGCGTATATTGCTGGCCCATTGATTTAAAGCGTTTAAATCTAAGTTAGCATTTACAAACTACAGCGTTTTCAACGTTAACGCCACGTAACCATGCGTTACAAGGCGTTGTCCATTGGCAACAAAGTACATGTGTAACCAGTGGCAAATGGCGGGCGTCAATACTTAAACGCTTATCTAGCTTGTCAAGCTAACATGTTGATGTTAACGTTGTTTTTCGCAAATTCATGTTGAGGCTTTTGTGCGAAACACACTAAAAAATTCACTTGCTAAAACCACGTTTGGGCAAGTTTCGGGGGCTGCATCTTTGTCCAGCCGTATTTCTAACTGGCGCACGCCTGTCGCTGCGGCTGTCTTGGCTTTAACGCTTGGATTGCCCGCGCTGGACGCCCACGCGCTAGCATTGGGCAGGGTGAATGTACTTTCAGCCATCGGCGAGCCCCTGCGCGCCGAGATTGAGGTACCCGACATCAATGCCGACGAGGCGGCCAGCCTAAAGGCATCTATTGCCAATGGCGATGCTTTTCGGGCAGCCGGTTTGGAATACAACGCAGTGCTTAATGGGGCGCAGCTGAGCTTGCAGCGCCGTGCCAATGGCAGTGCCTATTTGCGCTTAACCAGCGACAAGCCAGTCAATGAGCCGTTTGTAGACCTAATTTTAGAAACCAGCTGGGCTACGGGTCGCGTAGTACGCGACTACACCTTGCTGTTTGACCCGCCCAATCTGCGGGCCCAGTCTGCCCCCGCTGTGAACACAGCACCGTCAATCGGCGCTGGAACGACCAGTACGCCACGCCCCAGCGCAACAGCGTCCGCGCGCACACCCGCACCTGCGCGTGCACCAGTACCTGCGCGTGCACCGCGCGCTGCACCTGTGCAAGCTGCACCTGATGCCAAGCCGGGCAGCGTAACGGTTAAAGCCGGTAATACGGCTACACAATTGGCTGCCCGCTACAAACCCGAGGGTGTGTCGCTAGACCAAATGCTGGTGGCTATGCTAAACACCAACCCCGATGCGTTTGTTGAAGGCAATGTCAATCGCTTGAAAAAGGGCGCAGTGATCGACCTGCCTGCCACCAACGCAGCAGCAGTCAACGTGCCGCAAGAGCAGGCGCGCCAAACTATTACTGCGCAGAGCAAAGACTTCAACGATTTTCGCCGTCGCCTGGCCCAAGGTGCCAGCGCCGCTGCGCCCACTGCAAGCCGCAAAGATTCTGGCAGCGTGCAAGCCAGCGTTAAAGACAGCAAGCCCACAGCCGTAGCGCCCGATAAATTGACTTTGTCCAAACCGTCTGGCGCAGCAAGTGCGGCCAGCACGACTGGCAAACCTACCAAAGAAGACGCGATTGCCAAAGATAAACAAGCCAAAGACACTGCGGCGCGCACTGCTGAGCTGTCTAAAAACATTCAAGACCTGAATAAATTTAGCACGCCTACAGCAGCTACACCTAGCATTGCGGCGTCTAGTGCGGCAATGGCCGGGGCCGCAGCTGCCGCAAAACCAGCGGCTGCAGCATCGGGTATCACTTTGCCTAGCGCACCAGTAGCGATGAATTCGCCGTCTATCAGCACTACAGCCACCATAGCCGCGACCACTATCACAACAACAGCAACCGCAGCCGCAACTACCGGCACGCTACCCGCTATCAGCGCTACTGTAGCCAGTACCAGCCCCACCGCTACGGTCACGGCAGTGGTTACGCCAGTTGAAGCCGCATCAGCACCCCAGCCTGTTGTCAAACCCGCCCTGCCCGCGCCCGTACCTGTGCCAGAACCTGGCTTTATGGCCAGCCTGCTGGATAACCCCTTTACCTTGCCTGCAGCAGGCGGTTTGCTGGCGCTGCTCGCCGGGTTTGGCGTGTACCGCATGCGCCAACGCAAAAATTCAGGCCAAGTAGACAGCTCCTTCCTGGAAAGCCGCTTGCAACCAGACTCTTTCTTTGGAGCCTCAGGTGGCCAGCGCATTGACACCAACGATGCCGCCGGTGCTGTAACGGGGTCGTCCATGGTTTATTCGCCTAGCCAGCTGGATGCCGCTGGCGATGTAGACCCGGTAGCTGAGGCTGACGTGTACTTGGCTTACGGACGCGATCTGCAAGCGGAAGAAATTCTCAAAGAAGCCATGCGCACTACGCCCACGCGCGTGGCTATTCACGCCAAGCTGATGGAGATTTATGCCAAGCGCCGCGATATCAAAGCCTTTGAAACTGTAGCCAACGAGGCCTACGCCGTGACCCACGGGCAAGGCACCGAATGGGACGCGGCCTCGGCCTTGGGCCGAGAATTAGACCCTGGCAATCCGCTGTACCAAGGCAATATAGTCAAAGTTGCAGCTAGCAATAGCTCTGGCGCGGTGCTAGCTGCGGGCGCCGCAGGGGCCATGGCCAGCATGGGCGCATTTGCAAACAGCACGGCACCACAAGCTTTGCAAGCTGCAGATGACAAAGATGATGTAGATTTTGATCTCGATTTGGATTTTTCATCGGGTGATGATCTAGCGGAGGCTCCGTCGCTTGCCGACCCATCGCACACTAAGACATCCCCAGTACATGTGCAATCTACCTCGGCCATGCTGGCGCAGCCTGCGGCTGAGCCGTCTGTAGATCTAGCGTTTGATGCACCTTCAATGGCTACTTCCAACGGCTTGAACTTGTCACAGCCTGACATGGCATCTTTTGACAGAGGATTGAATTTCACCACGCCGTCCATGGCACCCACGGCGTCTTTGTCCACTGCGCCCATGGCGATCAATACCGCCTCTCCTGCATCGTCGATGAATGCGCTGGAATTTGATCTTGGTGATATGTCTCTGGACTTGCCGGGCAAAGCACCCACCATGGAAGATGCGGAGCTGTCTGGCGACCCACTGGATACCAAGCTGGCTTTAGCCCAGGAGTTTCGCGAAATTGGTGACAACGACGGCGCACGCGCCCTGGCGCAAGAGGTTGCCACGGAAGCTAGCGGCGCACTGAAGGCCCGCGCACAACGCATGGTGGCGGACCTGAGCTAGTGCCGCGCATCGCCCTGGGTTTAAGCTACGCTGGCCAAGGTTACTTTGGCTGGCAAAGCCAGCCCGGCGGCAACACCATCCAAGACAAACTTGAAGCCGCATTAGCGGCTTTTTGTGGTCTACCCAAAGGTCAGAGGGTTATTACCTTGTGCGCAGGTCGTACCGATGCAGGCGTACACGGCGCTATGCAAGTAGTGCACTTTGATACACCGCTAGAGCGCGACATCTGGTCGTGGGTACGGGGCACTAACGCTAACTTGCCTGACGACATTGCCGTGCAATGGGCACAAGTTATGCCCGCAACATTCCACAGCCGTGGCAGCGCTACGGGCCGCCGCTACGCCTATGTGCTGCTAGATTCTGCAGTGCGGCCTAGCTTAGAACTAGGCCGTGTGGGCTGGGTGCACCGCCCGCTGTCGCTGGCGCCACTGCAAGCGGCCGCAGCACACTTGGTAGGTGAACACGATTTTTCATCTTTCAGAGCGGTGCAGTGCCAAGCCCTAAGCCCTGTTAAAAAGCTGCGCCACATTCACATCAGCCAGCGGGGTGCTTACTGGCGGTTTGAGTTTGAAGCCAACGCATTCTTGCACCATATGATCCGCAATATCATGGGCAGCCTGATTACCGTGGGCCAAGGCACGCAGCCGCCAGACTGGATAGCCCAAGTGCTGCGCGCACGCCAGCGGCAGGTGGCATCACCCACTTTTTCACCCGATGGTTTGTATTTTCTAGGGCCTGTGTATGACGCCCACTGGGGTGTGCCAGACCGAGTAGCCGCGTATGATTGGCTACTATGACCACCCGCCGAACCCGAATTAAGATTTGCGGCCTAACCCGCGAAGAAGACATAGACGCTGCCGTGCACGCTGGTGCTGACGCTATAGGCTTTGTGCTGTACCCGCCCAGCCCACGCTATGTATCAGCCGACAGGGCAGCGCAGTTGTCGCGCCGTTTGCCGCCGTTTGTGACACCTGTTTTGCTGTTTGTCAACGAAACTACTACAAATATCATAGCTGCCCGAGCAGTCAATACGGGCGCTATATGCCAATTTCATGGTGATGAAACGCCCTTGCAGTGCAAAGAAACGGGCTTCCCTTACTTGCGCGCCGCCAGAATCCCGTTGGATGGCGCAGAAGGCTTTGACTTGGTAAAATTCAGCCAAGATTATGCTGACGCCCAAGGTATCTTGGTCGATGCCCATGTAGACGGTTATGGCGGCGGTGGCAAAACATTTAACTGGAACGCAATAAATTGGTCACATCCTCAACTAAACGCAAGCTCTCGCCTCGTTTTGTCTGGTGGATTGACGCCTGCAAACGTGATCGATGGGATTTTGCAAGTGCGGCCATGGGCCGTTGATGTGAGCTCGGGGGTAGAAGTTGATGCACCGGAATTGAGCGGTCAAACGCTCAAGGGCATCAAAGACCCCGACAAAATCATTGCTTTTGTCCAAGCGGTACGCCGCGCAGATGAACAACTTGTTAAATCTTAAATTGAGGGGATTAGCACAATCAGTATTGATTATGCGGCCCCACCCTAACCATCATGAATTACGCACAACCCGACGCCCGAGGACATTTCGGCAAATACGGCGGTAGTTTTGTCTCTGAGACACTGACGCACGCTATTAATGAGCTGAAAGATGCCTACGCGCACTACCAAAAAGACCCTGAATTCATCCGTGAATTTAACTATGAGCTGGCGCATTTTGTAGGCCGGCCCTCGCCCATTTACCACGCGGCCCGCATGAGCCGCGAGATGGGTGGTGCGCAAATTTACCTGAAACGTGAAGACCTTAATCATACCGGCGCGCACAAAATCAACAACACTATCGGCCAAGCGCTGCTGGCTAAACGCATGGGTAAGCCCCGCGTTATCGCCGAGACCGGTGCAGGCCAGCACGGGGTAGCCACAGCGACCATCTGCGCCCGCTATGGCCTGGAATGTGTGGTGTACATGGGTAGCGTAGACGTAGCACGCCAAAGCCCCAACGTGTACCGCATGAAGCTACTGGGTGCTACGGTAGTGCCTGTGGAATCAGGCAGTAAAACCCTCAAAGACGCGCTGAACGAAGCCATGCGCGACTGGGTGGCCAATGTAGACAACACTTTCTACATCATCGGCACTGTGGCGGGCCCACACCCGTATCCCATGATGGTGCGAGATTTTCAAAGCGTGATCGGGCAAGAGTGCTTAACGCAAATGCCGTCGTATCTAGGCATCGACAAACAGCCCGATGCGGTGGTGGCATGCGTCGGTGGCGGTAGTAATGCCATGGGTATTTTCTACCCCTATATTGCACACGAAAAAACCCGCTTGATCGGCGTGGAAGCCGCTGGCGAGGGCTTGGACAGCGGCAAACACAGCGCGTCCATCACACGCGGTAGCCCTGGCGTGTTGCATGGCAACCGTACCTATTTACTGCAAGACGATAACGGCCAAATCACTGAAACGCACTCCATCAGCGCGGGTTTGGACTACCCAGGTGTTGGCCCAGAGCATGCTTGGTTACACGATATAGGCCGCGCTGAATATGTAGGCGTTACTGACAAAGAAGCTCTCAGTGCCTTTCACTACCTGTGCCGTACCGAAGGTATCATTCCGGCACTGGAATCCAGCCACGCTATAGCCCACGCCATGAAAATGGCAAAAACCATGCGCACTGATCAAAGTATTTTGGTTAACCTGTCGGGCCGTGGCGACAAAGATATTGGCACTGTGGCAGATTTAAGCAACGCAGACTTCTTTTGTCGCCCGTCCTGCAAGGGCCAGTCGGTTAAAGGTGGCAGCGAGCATGTCATCAAACTGTCCAACGCGGGAGCCCATAAACTATGAGCCGTATCCAACCCACTTTAGACGCCCTGAAAACGCAAGGCCGCACGGCCTTGATTCCGTATGTGACAGCGGGCTTTCCTTATGCCAACATCACGCCAGACCTCATGCACGCCATGGTGGATGCTGGGGCAGACATTATTGAGCTGGGCGTGCCTTTCAGTGACCCCATGGCAGATGGCCCGGTAATTCAAAAAGCAGGAGAAAAAGCATTGACTTTAGGTATAGGTACGTCTCAAGTGCTCAACATGGTCAAAGCATTTCGCACCAAAGACAACACTACGCCTGTTGTGTTGATGGGCTACGCCAATCCCATAGAGCGCTACGATGGAAAGCACGGTGTTGATGCTTTTGTGCGCGATGCAGCAACTGCTGGGGTAGACGGCGTTTTAGTCGTGGACTACCCGCCCGAAGAGTGCGAAGATTTTGCGCGCAAGCTAAGGGCCGCGCAGATGGATTTGATCTTTTTGCTAGCGCCCACATCTACCCAGGAGCGCATGGCCTTAGTCGGGCGTCTAGCTAGTGGATACGTGTACTACGTGTCACTCAAAGGTGTCACGGGTTCAGGTGCCCTGGACACCGATGCAGTGGCTTTGGCTATTCCTCGCATTAAGCGGCATGTCAGCATTCCGGTTGGGGTGGGTTTTGGCATACGAGATGCAGCTACAGCTAAAGCGGTAGGTGCAGTAAGCGATGCAGTCGTCATTGGCAGCAAAATCATTCAACTGATAGAAGACCAACCCTATGAAAAAGTGACAGCAGTCACCACAGATTTCTTGCGCGGTATTCGCGCTGCACTGGATTCCTAATCTTGCAGTAGACTATTTGTAATTAAGGAAATTGCCATGTCTTGGTTGGAAAAATTATTACCTACAAAAATGGGTGCTACCACTACTGAGCGCCATCAGGTGCCAGAGGGGTTGTGGATCAAATGCCCCAGCTGCGACACGGTGCTGTACAAAACTGATTTAGAGCAAAATCTCAACGTTTGTCCTAAATGCAGTCACCACCATCGCATTGGAGCTCGCGCGCGTTTAAACGGCTTGCTAGATGGCGAAGGCCGCTACGAGATCGGACAAGAAGTCATACCAGTAGACGCCCTGAAATTTAAAGACAGCCGCAAATACCCCGAGCGTCTTAAAGAGGCGTTAGAAAATACTGGCGAGACCGATGCGCTGATCGTCTTGGGCGGCGCAATTCAAAGCATAGAAGTTGTGGTGGCTTGCTTCGAATTTGACTTTATGGGCGGCTCCATGGGGTCCGTAGTTGGTGAACGCTTTGTACGCGGTGTAGAAACTGCGATTGCACAAAAAGTGCCTTTCATCTGCTTTACTGCTACGGGGGGTGCGCGCATGCAAGAAGGCTTGCTGTCCCTGATGCAAATGGCTAAAACCAATGCCTCTCTTACACGTTTGGCAAAAAAGGGGTTGCCGTACATCAGCGTCCTGACTGATCCCACCATGGGCGGTGTCAGTGCAGGTTTTGCTTTTTTGGGTGATATCGTCATCGCAGAACCAAAAGCGTTGATTGGATTTGCGGGGCCTAGAGTGATTGAAAATACAGTACGCGAAAAATTGCCTGAAGGATTCCAGCGTGCAGAGTTTCTGCTGCAAAAAGGCGCTGTTGACTTCATCTGTGATCGCCGTGAACTAAGAAAAAAATTGTCTACCAGTCTAGCCATGTTACAACGCCAACCTGCTGATGCAGTAGCTTGATTCAGATTATTTTCTACACCAGATCACGCTATGGTTTTAAATTCTTTGCCTTTATTTCCGCTGGGCAGTGTGCTCTACCCGCAGGGTCACTTGCCACTGCGCATATTTGAAGTACGCTACCTGGACATGATCAATAAAGTTATTCAAGCCGATGCACCGTTTGGCGTAGTGGCTTTGAAGCAGGGCATTGAAGTGCAAGTACCGCAAGCCCAGGAATTATTTGCAGATGTCGGTACTATTGCCACCGTTGTTCACCACGAATCTCCGCAGCCAGGACTTAAGCTGGTTCATTGCATTGGTGCCCAGCGCTATCGTATTTTGCGCCGGGAACGGCTTAAACACGGCTTGTGGATAGCCGATGTAGAGCACATAGAACCCGATGTAGAGATCGCGCCCCCTGATGAACTGGCGTCCTGTGTGGTGACCTTGCGCAATGTGATGTCCAAACTATCTGGCGAAACATCAGATGTTGATCTAGATGCTGAAGATAACCATTGGGATAGTTGCAGTTGGGTCGCCAATCGGTGGTGCGAGATACTCCCTATTGCGCTACCTTTAAAGCAAAGAATGCTGGAACTAGATAATCCTATTATTCGTCTCGAATTAATTAGCGACATTCTAGAAAAATTTGATCTTACGTAAATAGAAAACCCCTGCGATATATTTTCAACGTGAAAAGATTACTAGATTTTTTTTTGGCATTGGGATTGCTGCTGCTGTTAACCTTGCCACTCACTTTGATAGCGCTGGCTATCAAAATTACCTCGCCTGGCCCTGTGTTGTATTGGTCTGACCGGGTAGGCCAGAAAAATAAAATTTTCAGCATGCCCAAGTTCCGCAGCATGCGTTTAGGTACGCCGGCTGTGGCCACTAACTTGCTTGACAAACCAGAGCAGTACTTGTCACCCATTGGTTCTTTTTTGCGTAAATCCAGTTTAGATGAAATACCGCAATTGTGGTGCGTCTTAACAGGTGACATGAGCTTCGTAGGTCCGCGCCCCGCTCTCTACAACCAAACTGATTTGATTACGTTACGTACGGCGCATGGCGTTCACGAGTTATTGCCAGGCATCACTGGCTGGGCGCAGATTAATGGCCGAGACGAAATTTCAATGGCGCAAAAGGTATCTTTTGATGCACACTACCTAAGAGAGCGCAGCTTAGGCATGGATATTCAGATTTTGTGGCAAACATTTGTAAAAGTCTTTTTTCGAGAAGGCGTATCACACTAGAGCGCACCAAGATAACACTCACCATGAAACAAGACACATCATTGCAACGCTACATTAGCACCTATGCCATCTCCCTACCACGCTCAGCTAAAAGATTTTTGGCGCTATCTTTAGACGTGTGCCTTTGCGTCTTGACAGTGTGGCTTGCCATTTGTTTGCGCTTTGAGTCTTGGGTACGAATCGACGGTAACCAGTGGCTGCCTGTTGTCATCGCGCCGATTTTGGCTATTCCCTTGTTTGTAGCGTTTGGGCTTTACAAGGCTGTTTTTCGCTTTGCAGGGCGAGAGGCGGTCATGGCCATCACCAGAGCTATAGGCATCTATGCTGTGATGTACAGCGCCATATTTACAGCTGTTGGTTTTGCAGACGTTCCTAGAACCATTGGCTTGCTGCAGCCCATGCTGCTTTTAGTTTCCGTCATCGCAATACGCCAAATAGCCAAAGAGCTGCTGGGAGACCCTTACGCGTCCAGACAGGAAAATCCCACAAATCGCGTCAAAGTACTTATTTATGGCGCTGGAAATACAGGCGTATCGCTAGCCGAGTCATTGCTCAAGAATCATCAAACTCAAGTGCTGGGATTTATTGACGACAACCCGAGCCTGCACAAAGGACAGATCATGGGGTTGAACGTGTATGGCCCTAAAGATCTGCTGGGCGCTGTTCAAAAACTAAACATACACGATGTATTGCTGGCAATGCCCAATATACAAAGAACGCGTCGTATAGAGATATTACGCCAGCTGAGTACGGCGCATGTCGCGGTGAGAACCGTGCCCAGTTTGTCCAATATTGCACAGGGAAAGATCAGTGAAGCTGACTTGCAAGAACTCGACATTGAAGACTTGCTTGGGCGCGATAGAGTAGCCCCAAACCAAGAGTTACTGGCCAAAAATATCCATAATAAAGTGGTACTTGTCACAGGTGCGGGGGGTTCCATTGGCTCAGAGTTGTGTCGCCAAATTTTGCTCAATCAACCCAGCAAACTGGTTTTGGTCGAGCTCAATGAGTTTGCGCTCTACACAATTTTAGAAGAGCTCAATGGTGACAAGTCAAAAGACAAAACTGAGATTATTCCCATCTTGGCATCTGTGGAAAATAGAGATTTCATACGAGATATCATTCAGTTCTGGCAGCCCCACACCATCTATCACGCAGCCGCTTACAAGCATGTTCCGCTGGTAGAGAGTAATCCACTCGCAGGCATGCGCAATAACATTTTGGGCACGCTGAATGTCGCCCAAGCTGCACTAGACTTCTGCGTTGATAACATGGTGCTCATCAGCACTGACAAAGCAGTGCGGCCCACCAACATCATGGGGGCAACTAAGCGTATTGCGGAAATGGTATTGCAAGGTTTGGCCGAGATAGGCCACGGGCAGGGTAGGCATACCCACATGTCTATGGTGCGTTTTGGTAATGTGTTGGGTTCTTCAGGATCTGTGGTGCCGAAATTCAGAGAACAAATTAAGCAGGGCGGACCCATCACGTTGACACACCCCGACATCACTCGCTACTTTATGACGATTTCCGAAGCAGCCCAGCTGGTGATACAAGCTGGCGCGATGACGACCCACTCAAGCGGCCATGCAGATGTGTTTTTACTGGAAATGGGGCAACCCGTCAAAATTATCGATCTGGCAAAAAGCATGGTGCAGCTATCTGGTCTAACAGTGCGTGACGACACACACCCAGACGGCGACATAGCCATTGAAATGGTAGGTCTTCGCCCAGGCGAAAAGCTCTACGAAGAATTGCTGATTGGCAACCATCCGCAGCCAACAGGCCATGCCAAGATTTTTTATGCCAATGAAGATTTCTTACCTTGGGCAGTGCTATCACAGCACTTGCAAGCATTGAACCAGCAGGATAGTTTGATCACATCAGCCAACTCTAAAGCATTCCTGAAAAATATGGTGTCTGATTATCAACCTGAGGTTGTTTATTGATGCTGGCCTCCATAACCTATCAGGTACTAGTATGGTGATTGTTCGCATCATGGGTGGCCTGGGCAATCAGATGTTCCAGTATGCTGCTGGCTACGCACTGGCCAGTAAACGCAAAGTGCCTCTGCTTTTGGATATTTCAAGCTATCAAAATTATGGACTTCACCATGGTTTTGAACTCTCTCGTATTTTCAATACAGACATACAACTTGCGAAGGCAACAGATGTTAGATCAGCCATTGGATGGCAGGGCCGTACTTTTGCCTATAGACCGCTGAGAAATAAATACCTGTCAAGCATTCGTCATAGCCGATGGGTTGTTGAGCCACATTTGCACTTCTGGCCTGGTCTTTTCAATGTCCCTGGCGTTTGCTACCTTGATGGGTACTGGCAATCAGAGAAGTACTTTGCAAATGCGCAAGCTACAATCAGAAAAGCATTTACCTTTCCAGCATTAATGACTGGCCAGAACAATCAGGTTGCTGAAGCCATCAAGAATAGCAATGCAGTTTGTCTCCATGTGCGCCGCGGAGATTACGCAACCAATCCTAAGACCTTGGCATTTCTTGGTTTGTGCACACTTGCCTACTATCAGCGCGCCATACAGCACGTTCGAGAGCATATTGAGAATCCTGCTTTTTTTGTTTTCTCAGATGATATTGACTGGTGCAAAAAAAACTTGAATTTACCGTCTTCGTGCCAGTACATTAACCACAACCTAGGCAATACCAGCTACTTGGACATGCACCTAATGAGCTTGTGCAAACACCATATTGTTTCAAACAGCACCTTTAGCTGGTGGGGAGCATGGTTATCTGACAGCGCAGATGGAATCAAGATTTCGCCGACCCCTTGGTTTAGTCACCCCGATGTGAATGACGAGTCTATAGTCCCAAGTAATTGGCTTAAATTTACGAAATAGCTATGCAACCGCAATCGAACCCTTCGCAGAAGGTGTCAGTTATCTTGCCAGTATTCAATGGTGGTCAGTATCTGCTTCCTGCAGTTCGTTCTGTTGTGAATCAGAGCTATATGAATTGGGAAATTATTCTCATGGACGATGGTTCTACAGATGATGCAGTTGCAAGTGTGCGTTTTCTTAATGATCCCAGAATTAAAATTTACCAAGATGGTGTTAACAAAGGACTTGCTGCACGTTTAAACGAAGCTGTTGATTTGGCTACTGGTTACTATATCGCGCGAATGGACGCAGATGATTTGTGTTTTCCAGAACGATTAGAGAGACAAGTAATCTTTCTGCAAACGCATGAAGAAGTAGACTTGCTATCGACCAAAGCCATCGTATTTAAGTCAAAGACCAATATTGTTTTAGGTTGTCTTCCCCATAATGAGCACCACGCAGACATCGTCAAACAGCCTTGGCGAGGTATGTACATGCCACACCCTACATGGATGGGCCGCGCAAGTTGGTTTCGCAACCATCGCTATGCTTATCCCGAGGTATTGCGTGCTGAGGATCAAGAGCTGCTTTTACGCGCTTATCCAAGTTCACAGTATCACTCCTTGAATGATGTTTTGTTAGCGTATCGGCAAGGTGAGTTTGATTTCTTTAAAACCTTGGTAAGTCGAAAATCTTTATTGCACAAACAGCTGTCTATTTTTTCAAGCCGACAGCAGTGGGGATTCTGGGTGCTGACTGTTGGTGTAACTGTACTAAAAATAGGTATAGATTTACTAGCATCAGTTCCACACTGGAGCTGGTTTTACTTCAAACGCATGAGCGTGCCGCACGATGCAGAATATTCAAGACAATTTTTAGAACTCAGCAAACGAACAGGCAATTCAAGATGAAGCAGCCAGATCATAGTCGACCCCAAATATGCATTGTGTGTGCCACGCCCATCATGGTTCACTTTTTTTTGAAGGATCACATTCGTAATTTAACGCAGTTTGCTGATGTCACATTACTCACTAATCTTGATACAAAGGCCTACACACCACCGCTTGATTTGCCTATGCGGATAGTTTCTATAAGGATTGAGCGAAAAATTGATTTAGTCCGTGACATCAAAGCACTCTATCGTTTGATCCATCACTTTCGCACGACCCAATACGATCTAGTATGGGCTGTAGGTCCTAAAAGTGGCTTGCTGGGCATGACTGCAGCCGCTACTGCGAATATAAAAATCAGGGTATTTATTTTTCTGGGGGAAGTGTGGGCGTCGCAAAAAGGATTGAAAAGATTTTTTCTTAAAACGCTAGACAAAGTAACTGCAACACTGGCAACGCACTTGCTCGCTGCCGGCCCATCTGAACGCGCACACCTTATTGATGAAAACGTTACCCCGGCTAATAAAATTATGGTGATGGGCAAGGGCTCTATTAGTGGCGTCGATACGAAGCGCTACAAACCGAGTTTAGAAAAACGTGCGCAGATACGTGCAGAACATGGCATACCTGACGACGCAATTTTAGCTTTGTACTTAGGTCGTGTTAACACCGAAAAAGGGGTTTTAGACCTGGCACAGGCCTTTGCAGCCGCGAGCGCTCAGTGCCCAGAACTTTGGCTGCTAGTTGCTGGTCCAGATGAGGGTAATTTGACGCCAAAAATCACACAGATTTTTAATGGCATAACTACAAACTACCGTATCACAGGCTTTGTAGACAATCCTGAAGACTATTTTCCAGCAGCAGATTTTGTATGCCTACCTAGCTACCGTGAAGGCTTTGCAATGGTGACCATAGAAGCGGCAGCTGTTTCAGTTCCTACGATAGGATCGCGAATTTATGGCATCTCGGATGCGATTGTGGACAACGAAACAGGACTACTAGTGGAGCCAGGTAATGTTGAAGATTGGACTGCTGCTATGGTGAGGCTGTCTAATTCTCATGAAATGCGCAAAAAGCTAGGGCGTCAAGCTATGCGAATGGTGAAACTGCACTATGAGAGCCATGCGGTTATTGAACTTTATACAAATTATTTTCGGTCGCTATATTACAAAAAAAACTTATTTAGGAATGCTTAGTCCACTGGGCCCGCCATTTCTTTGCGTCTACAAATATGGAGTTTATGTAGGTGTCCGCGTACAAAATATAACCACTATCAATCATCAGTTTAGCAATCCCAGTAACTTTTTTGGGCTCTTCAAAAACATCATAGCTTAACGTCTCAACACAAATGCACGTCGGGCGATGTTTGTCCCAATTGATCATCTCTAAAACAGCTTGATCGAGACCTTCTATGTCAATATTCAAAAAATCTAATTCGCCAACACGATCAAGAACAGAATTGATATTCTCTAACTTGACTATCACAGTGTCTGCAACTGTGTGTCCCATAGCTGTAGAACGTTTCATCTCTGAATACGAAAAAGTGTTCAGAGTTGGTGGATTAAGTACGAAGAATGGCGCTTCTTCAGCGCCAGAAAAATGAACGCCTACTTGTAGGACAGTATCTCTAGGGCGTCTTTTTTTCAGTAATGAGGCTAATCTAGGGT
Organism: Polaromonas sp.; assembly: GCA_031386655.1. GTDB lineage: Bacteria > Pseudomonadota > Gammaproteobacteria > Burkholderiales > Burkholderiaceae_C > JAAFIP01. The sequence goes on from JANNCO010000115.1 coordinate 16,027, forward strand.
CTGGCTCTACCAAATGACCTCGACCTCCTTCTTGGTATAACAGTGCAGTATTAGATAAGTGAAATGGGTGATTAGCACCTATATCTAAATAAATTTTAGGACGACTGCCAAGAAGCATATCTAATACAAACGAAATCAATATGTCTTCTCCACACTGAGAATATGATTTTTTTCGAAAAACAAAAGCTGGTGCCTTGGCGCGCAGTTTATCCTTGGTTGCATCTGATAAATGTTTTTGTATAAATGATCTCATGATTGATTTGTTCGTTTCACGGAAATACAGTGCCAACCCAAACAGGCAACATCTTCAGCAGACTTTGATCTTCCTCGAATAAAAAAATATGACAGCACCATGGCTGCGACTACGTAAGAAAATGGCCAACACCAGTCACCATAAAGTCGAGCCATTCTTGGAAATCGCAAGGTCTCCTGTTTGAAATAAGAAAACCAGTCGCCATTTGCAGTCAATCCCGTTATGTCAAAGTTTTTCAAAGGCAAATGGTATTCGTACCAATAACGGCTAAAACCAGTAGCATAGTGATAAGGCGCAAAGTGCACAAAAGATGTAAATGGCGCAGTCAGTATCAGCACGCCTCCAGGTTTAAGTAGCCGTGCAAACTCATCAAGTGCTTTCAACGGATCTGGCAGGTGCTCGAATACCTCGCTGCATAGAATGGCATCGAATGCAGCATCTGGTTCGGGAATGTTGACTATGTCGCAAACAATATCAATATTGCTGGTATCCCAAGTTCCCACTTGAAAGCCCTGGGCATTGCCTGTGCCTTCGTATTGACATACATCTTGGGAAACATAACTGAGATGGTTGCACCATTTTTTATTCTGCAATTCTCCGGCACCAGCATCCAACAAGCGGTGACCCTTCGGCACAGCTGCCAAAGCTTTTTTTAACCATTCTTGCCGGAATTCTTCATTCTCATTTGCGCCAACCAATTTTTTTAATATGTTCCTCACCATACCATCCTTATTTTTTTGTGAAAGTGAAAATGCCCAAGCTGTAACTTGCTTCACTTAATATCGCAATGTCTGCCAAGAAAGCTTTTGATTCGATTAATCCATCGCCCTGTGTAAACCATGCGAATCCTGCTAGTGAACACCCATGAGACTCAGCTACTTGCAACAACGATCTCGGATCAAATACGCGATGTGCATTGAACTCAACCCGTTCGCGACCTACAGGAGTTGCCAGATAAAAAGTGCCTCCTGTTTTCAAAAGTGCTGCCATGTTAGCCAAACCCTTGATGTAACCTTGCGGATCAATTGGATCGCCGTATCTGCCCAGTCCAAAATGCTCAAGTGCATGCAAACAAGAAAGTGAATCGCACTGCGAACTGAGCGAAAAATTATTTGCCATAAGGTCGGCTTGTTTAAACGTTACCCCAGGAATTTTTGAAGTGACTGGGCGTATGTCTATCACCTCAATATCTCTAAAGCTAGCAATATGAGCAACAAACCCGTCTACACGCGAACCAACGTCGATATGTTTTTGGGGATTCGCTGAATAGATTTTGCGAGCTATGTAGAGGTCTTGCCAGAAATATTCGTTTTTTGTCGTGCCCCCTTCCTCGTACCAATCATGAAGGCAAGGGAAAAAATTAATACGCCCACTGTACAGGCGGCTAAAAGCAATCCAGTTCTTAATGTACCTCGGTATCCCCCAAAAAAAACGAAATAACTTTCGAAGATCTAAACCTAATTGATAAGTCAATATCCAGTAAAACCGTCTGGCAATTTCTTTCATACTATTTCCGTTTTAACCATTCAAGACTGATCATGAAGCCAATAAAATTGATGATAAACCAGCCAACAGCGGCACCGACAACACCTTGCATCGCTATAAAGGCAGGGATAAGCGCCACAGATAAAACTAAAGATGTGGCATTAACCAAAAGAATCCGCTGCGTATTTTCATTGGCAATCCAATTGATATAACCAATATTGTAAAAAGCATTAAGCACAGTACCAACTAGAAGAATATCCAGTATTGGATGAATTGCTTTGACGGCAATTTCATCTTTTATCCAGACACCAAGAAGCCACTGGCTAGTGAATGCATAAACACACACTGCCAGAACTACCACAATCCCAATCAATTTAAATAACTTCTTGTTAAATGCTCGCACTGCCTCTGGATCGTTTCTTAATTTAATTACCTTTGGTAATGCCGCCTGTACAACAGGATAAATAAGTTGCAGGACACCGCCGGCTACTATGGACGCCATGGTGTAATACCCAAATTGTTCGATACTGGCCATACGGCTCAGCGCTATTTTGTCGATCTGAACTGTCAAGGCACCAAGCAATGTAGCACCCAACATGGCGGCAGTCAGCCTCCACGCTGGTAGCAATTCTTGGATATTCCAATGAAGTTCTTTTCGCTGTATTTGAACCAGTTGCCAGGCGAACCTTGCTCGCACAGCGGTTTCCAGCAAACCCACCGCAACATGCCAAACTAAATAGGCCATCAACGTTGAATAGTGCATAACAAGCAAAACGCTGCCAACATGCCTGACTACTGCACAAATGAAAGTTATGCTGTTCAAGCTTACCTGCGATTGCGAACCCAGCAGAAGGCTTTTGTAAACAGATCCCGGAAATTGCACTATAAAAATAGCAGCAGCACCTATCACTGCCTGTTGCCCCAAGTAAAGTGGCAAGCTGTTCAAATTTAACCATTGCTCAGCAATTAATTTAGAAAACAACGCCAGAACAAGCCCGGCTATCAGCGCGAATAGCCAGTAAATTCGCTCGAATCCATAAAGAAGATCAGCCGCGCTGCGTTGCTGCGCAGCTAGGGGGTTGAACCGTATAGCTACTTCACGCACCAATGCCTGACTAAGTCCTGCATCGAGCAGTCCTAGAATCATTTGAACCAAAATAACAAAACTTATAAGTCCAAATTGCGATGCGCCTAATATGGATAGATAGTATGGCATCGCCAATAATGGCCCTGCTACAACAGCAATAGCGCCGCAGTAATTCGCAATGATATTGCGGCGCAGCGACATAGCTTACGATGCGCTGTTGAAGTTGCTCAGCAAGAAAGCCTCATAGGCAATCTTGATGCCAGCCACAAGTGGAACAGACTGAGACCAACCTAGAGCCGACAGTTTAGAGACATCAAGTCTTTTTTGCATAGTACCGTCAGGTTTGTTGCGATCATGCACAAATGCACCAGAGTAGCCAACTACTTGTGCAATGACTATGGCCAACTCTCCAATGCTGATATCTGATCCGCAGCCTATATTTATAATCGGGCACATTGAAGGCGCTGTCAAAGCACTGTATTTTTTGTCTTCTAAAAAAGCTAAAAAAATAAGCGCTTTAGCCAAATCGTCAACATACAAAAACTCTCTTCTTGGCGTACCGCTGCCCCATAAAATAACTTCATTCAAGCTTGCACGTTTTGCCTCGTGCATTTTTCTTAGTAGGGCTGGCAGCACATGGGCCGTCTCAAGGTCGTAATTGTCACCTGGTCCGTATAGGTTGGTAGGCATAGCCGCCAGCCATTTTGTCTTATGTTGACGGTTGTATGACCAGCACATTTCTACACCTGCAATCTTGGCAAGGGCGTAAGGACGGTTTGTAGGTTCTAACGGTCCGGTAAGTAAATATTCTTCTTTAATGGGCTGCGGGCAATCTTTGGGGTATATGCAAGAACTGCCCAAAAATATAAGTCGATCAACATTAACTAAATGCGCGGCCTGAAAAACGTTAGTTTGAATACAAATATTTTGCATCAAAAAATCTACTGGAAAGATATTATTGGCATGAATGCCACCCACTTTGGCAGCAGCCAAGAAAACGACTTGGGGGTTTTCTTGCTTGAAGAACTCAATGGTTGCCGCAGTATCTTGCAAATCTAGTTGCTCGTGGGTGCGGGTCACAATATTGCTGAAGCCTTGCAATACCAGTTCTCGTACTATCGCGCTGCCAGCAAGTCCGCGGTGCCCAGCAACATATATTTTGGTATTTTTTTCCATGCTATTCGTGAGAGCTGAACAATGCATACCCATGCTTTTTAATCAGTTCATCCCGTTCAGCGATTTTAAAATCTTCACCCACCATCTCAACCACCAGTTCTTTGAATGTGGTTTTAGGTACCCAGCCGAGTTTATTTTTTGCCTTGCTGGCGTCGCCCAATAAGGTTTCCACCTCGGTAGGCCGGAAGTAGCGTGGGTCTATGCTGACAATGCATTTGCCTGCGGCGTTATAGCCTTTCTCCTCTACCCCCTTCCCGCGCCAAATAATAGGTATGTTCAACTCAGCTGCTGCTGCGTTGACAAAGTCTCTCACGCTGTATTGGGTGCCGGTCGCAATGACAAAGTCTTCGGGTTTGTCTTGTTGCAGCATCAGCCACATCATTTCTACATAGTCGCGGGCATGGCCCCAGTCGCGCAATGCGTCCATGTTGCCAAGGTACAAACAATCTTGCAAACCTAGCTTTACGCGCGCTAAAGCACGGGTGATCTTGCGCGTGACAAAGGTTTCACCGCGAATGGGTGACTCATGGTTAAAAAGTATGCCGTTGCAGGCATACATGCCGTACGCTTCACGGTAATTGACCGTAATCCAGTAGGCATACAGCTTGGCCACAGCGTAGGGGCTGCGTGGATAAAAAGGCGTGGTTTCACTTTGCGGCACTTCCTGTACCAGCCCATACAATTCAGAGGTGGAAGCCTGGTAAATCCTGGTTGTTTTCTCCATGCCCAAAATACGCAGTGCATCCATTAACCGCAATGCGCCAATACCATCAGCATTGGCGGTATATTCCGGTACATCAAAACTCACTTTTACATGGCTCATGG
>JANNCO010000118.1:0-3841 GCA_031386655.1 Polaromonas sp.
AGCTGCGTTTTTGATAGTAAGCTTAAGTTCTCCATACGCTGGCCTAGCACCACGCGCGCACCGCGTGTGCCAAGCCACTGCTGCGCTGCCTGTGGAAACAGCGCACCCAGGTCGGTGCGCGGTAGCAGCATGTTAGAACCAGCTGCATCACTTGCACCACCACCTGCCGCACCACCTGCCGCACCACTTACTGCACCACTTACTGCACCACTTACTGCACCACCTTCTGCATGCGCTGGGCTACCCGCAAACAAAGCATCACGCATTACCCGCAAGAACACCGTTGCACTTGCCCTATCAGCCGTTATGTTCAGTGCTGACTCCACCAGCGGCTCTATCATGTCTGCCATTACGCGCGGGGTAATGCCGCGGCACAGCTGGGCCACGCTGTAGTGCGCAGGGCAGCCAAACTGCGCACGTCGCCATGCGTCTGCGGCGCGCAGCAGCGACAGTTTGTCTTTAATGCCCCAACCCTTGGCCTGCAGCACGCCTGCGGCTACGTCTGCCCCTGCAAACCACGGCTTACGCCAATCGGGCAAGGCCAGGCCAGTGCCGTCGGGGTACTGCAAAGCAAGCGGCATGCGGTGCAGCGCAGTGGCTGTGTTGATGCCTACATCGCGCATCAGTTGCAGTGTTTGTGTGTAAGCACCTATCAAGATGTGTTGGCCGTTGTCCAGTGTGGCCTGTGTACCATCTGGTAGAGGTACTTTTAGTGCTCTAGCCCGCCCACCTACTGCTCGGGCAGCTTCTAAAACAGTAGCATAGTGGCCTAGGCGCGTAGCTTCTACTGCAGCAGCCAGGCCTGCCCAGCCAGCGCCGATGATCAGAACTTTCATACCAAGCTAAGCACCCAGGGCCTGCACCTTCCACGCCAGCCAAAACTTGCGCAGCGGGGTCAAACTGGTGCGTTGGTGCAGCACTTTAAAACCGTCAGCCTCTATCTCGCGCAACAGCGTGCGGTAAATGCTGGCCATCATCAGGCCGGGTTTTTGCGCGCGGCGGTCGGCACGCGGCAGCAGCGCCATAGCCTCGTCATACAAGGTGTGCGCCCGCGCTGCCTGAAACTTCATCAGCGCGGTAAAGCGGTCTGAATAGGCTTTTTTGCCCAGCTCGTGCGACTTCACATCAAACTGCTGCAGCTCGTTGACAGGCATGTAAATGCGCCCGCGTTGCGCGTCTTCGCCCACGTCGCGGATGATGTTGGTCAGCTGAAACGCTTGGCCCAGCTTGTGGGCATATTGCGTGGTTTGCTCATCAGTCTGGCCAAAAATCTGCGCCGCTACCTCGCCCACCACACCCGCAACCAAATGGCAGTAGCGCTGCAGGGTAGGGTAGTCCAGGTAGCGCGTTTGCTCCAGGTCCATGCGGCAACCGTCGATGATGGCTTGCAAATGCTGTGCTTCAATCTTGTAGGCTGCGGCATGCGGCATCAGCGCCTTCATGACCGGGTGGCGGTTAGCATCAACATAAGGCACAGTAAACGACTGCGCCACTTCTTTAGCCCACCAAGCCAGCTTGGTTGCCGCCACCGACGGGTCGCTGATCTCGTCCACCACATCGTCCACCTCGCGGCAAAAAGCATAAAACGCCGTAATAGCAGCGCGCCGGTCTTTAGGTAAGAATAAAAAAGCGTAATAAAAACTGCTGCCCGAGGCAGCAGCTTTTTGTTGAACATAATCTTGCGGAGTCATACACAAGATTGTCGCAGGGTTTGCGAGCCATTAAGGCAGGCAATGCCTTTGCTTTGCAGGGTTAACTAGCCGCTTCTGGGCTAGTTAAATTTACTGCGCTGGCGGCCCGCCAGGAAAATACTTTGTAAAAATGTCATTAAAAGCTTTTTGTGCATTTTGACCTTCACCAGCGCCGTAGGTGTTTAACCAGGAGGCATACCAACCTTCGCCATAATCAGCACTCTTATTGGCACCATTGATGTCTTCAACTTTTTTTCCTAAGAACTCGCCAGCATGTTTTCTAAAAGCAGCGTTGTCCATTGGAATCATGCCTTGGTAAACCTTCAAGCGGTCATAAATTGCTCGAGAAGGATTTAAGCCCTTAGCGGTTATCGCAGCGTTCAACTTGGCTGGTTCAATAGGTTTCACACCCCAAAAGTGAATTAGTGGGGTAAGGTCAACGCCCGCAGCGATCGACATTCTTAAAATTCGGCTGTCAATTTCACCCAGGCCTGCACCTGCAGCGACTACCTCTTTGCGGAAAACACGATTTTCTTCAAGATGAAATTTACCTAGCTTATCCCAGCCAAACAACGCTGCAACTTCGGCATACTTGGCGTAGCCTCGTTGCTGGTATCTCACCTCGTTCTTTTCCGAATTTGTGATGTCCATGGCTTGGCCGTTCCTAAAGTTGGGCGTTACCATCCAGTTGAGTGCAGCTTGATCTCGGCCAATTAATTGTGCTGTATTGTTCATCGACTTGCTCAGGCCTCTGTCAATGTCGACACTGTAAAGCTTGTTACTGACAGCTATGCTTAATATATTGTTGGAAGCTTCGCCTTCACCAGGAAAACCGCCAAACAACTCAGCGTGGCCCAGTTCGTGGAATTCAACCTCTGAGAAGTCTTTGTCAGGTCTTAAATACCAGTTGTTGCTGTTGCCGTTAGTTGCGTCGCCTGGGTAGTAGCCGTTGTTACCGCTGGGGTAGCCAATACCAAATGCATCACTTAGCAGGCTGGTGTCTACTATCAAGTACAAAATTTGGTTATTTCTAACTCTATTTCTTCCCACCAAATCCGATACGACGTCCATCCTGTTGTCCCAGTCTTGCATCAAAGCAACTGGGTCGGCGTAGTTGCTAATCCAGCTGGTGGGCAGCGTCATCATGAATTTGTCACTCATAAAGTCAGCCCATGGCGCAGGATTTTTTCGCTGTACGTCTTGCCATTGCTGCAGTGTTACCTTGTTCAATGCAGTAGCTGAGAAAAAAGGCGCAGGCACGGCATTTTGGATTGTGATGGTTACGTTGTCGCCTGCATTGGCTAGGTAAGGCACGTCGATATAAATACCGCCACCGTTGGGGTTTGCAATTTCGGTCACTGTGTTGACGATAGGAAATTTGGTGGTTACGCGAAATGGGCGCGAGATTGTGCTTTTGGTGGATTTGTCATGCAAATTCGCACCAACCTGAATCACGAATTTCGCGTTCACCATGGACTGCGGCACAGTTACTTTTGCAACGTCGCCGGCGGCTAGGTAGTATCCTGTAGGCCGACGAGCAATGGCACCTGCGCTTGAAAACGCGGACCGTGTATCCACGTCCTTAACCATCGTTGCGTTGATCTTTACAGAATAAATTTTGCTAGGGTCGGCTGCTGCTTTGACCTTGCCAGGAAACCAGTCAGAGCTGTTGAATTTTTTACCTGTCAGCACGTCTTTGTATTTTGCAAACGTGGTCGACTCAAACGCACTGTCGTGAATGCTTTGTTGAATGGTGAGTACTGCGCGGTCTATATCTCTTTTACTATCGCCGTAGTATTCATTATCAAAACCACCCTTGGTTTCTTCGTTCACAAAAAACGCGCCATTACGCATTTTTTCATAAGCAGTAATGACAGAAAATGCTTTTATCAACGTGTCTTTGTTTGCAGTGACTGCATACATAGTCTGCTTCAAGCGTTCATTTATTAGCTGGAGCTGGTCTGGCGCTAGGGCAGGCGAGCCTTCCATATGCGATTTAAGCGAGGTTAAGGCTGCAGCAAACACCTCTGCGTCGTTGTTGTCAGCAGTAACTACTTTGCAATAACCTTTCTTGTATTTAGGCGGTATTGGGTCGTTGCCAAACGTATGATGTTGTAGCAGCAACGGGCCAGTTTGGTTAAATAAATATA
>JANNCO010000124.1:0-7839 GCA_031386655.1 Polaromonas sp.
TGATCAAGCTATTGACCAACACAGCGCATGGATGCAGCTATGGCGTAATGCACGCAAGTGGGTAAACTAAATTTCATCCAACCTCTTTACAACATACCATGGCCACCAGTCTTCTCGCCCTTCTCGACGATATCGCTACCATTCTTGACGACGTTGCCGTCATGACCAAAGTAGCGGCTAAAAAAACAGCGGGCGTGCTGGGTGACGACCTGGCCCTGAACGCAGAACAAGTCTCTGGCGTCAAAGCCGAGCGCGAGCTGCCCGTGGTGTGGGCTGTAGCCAAAGGCTCAGCGGTAAACAAGCTGATATTGGTACCCGCTGCGTTGGCCATCAGCTACTTTATCCCGTGGTTGATCACACCGCTGCTGATGGTGGGTGGTGCGTATTTATGCTTTGAGGGGTTTGAGAAAATCGCCCACAAGTTTTTGCACAGTGCTGCTGAAGACGCAGCGCACAAAGAAGAAATGATCAAAGCGCTGCAGAACCCGGCGGTTGATTTGGTAGCGCTGGAGAAAGACAAAATCAAGGGCGCCATTCGCACCGACTTTGTACTGTCGGCAGAGATCATTGTGATCTCGCTGGGCACGGTAGCCACCGCCACATTTACCAAGCAAGCCTCGGTGGTCACCGCCATTGCCATCATCATGACCGTGGGCGTCTACGGCTTGGTTGCGGGCATTGTCAAGCTGGATGACTTGGGTTTGCACTTGCTGCAAAAAGCCAATACCACCGCCCGCGCACTAGGCCACGGCATTATGTGGTTTGCCCCCAAGCTGATGAAAACTCTAGCCATCGTCGGCACCGCCGCCATGTTTATGGTGGGCGGCGGCATCTTGGTGCACGGCTGGCCATGGCTTAGCCATGCAGTAGATGGCCTGATTGCCAACTGGGGCTGGATGAAAGTGGTGGCATCTACCTTGATAGATGCGGTAGCGGGTGTGCTGGCAGGTGCGATGGTGCTAGGTCTATGGACTGGTGTGCAAAAGTTTCTACCCAAAAAAATGCCTTAGCAGTTTGCTAGATTTCTGCTCAATGCCCAGAGATGGTAACGATAGTGACATTTTTAGTTTCTCGCGTCATCGAAATCACAGATTCACAGGAGCCATCGCAGTTGTGCGACAGGTGCAATTCTGGAATGTTGTCACCATCTAAATCGGCATAGCCAACCACTTTACCTTCTTGTTCACGCACTGAAAAAATTTGTCCTTGCCTCACACCAGCAATGATGAAATGCGTTTTTTCAACATAGCCGTTATCTGTAATTTTCCAAGGCAGTATGTAAAAATTTGGCAGGCTTTTTACAGGCACTATGACGATAGCGTTCTTAAAATTGGGGATGCTCAGTACGGCACTGTACTTTTTGTATTTTTTCGCTATCTCTTTGCGTAACGCACTTTTGTCCGATTCAAGTAGCTGGCGCACTGTCCAGCTTGGGGGTGAAAAAGGGCGCGTTGAATAGAGCGCAGCATGGGCACTTTTACCAGCAGAATCTGGGCTGTCAATTTGCAATTTGAGCACATTGCCGTGCGTGTTTGCAATGTCTGTTGCATTCAAACAGTTAATCTGCTGCAGATTACCCAGCGCCCAAAGTCGACCACGGCGTGCACAAGCCGAGCGAATCTTGGCCAGATCACCAACAGCCCGCGGCTGGGACAAAAATACGTTATTTCCATAACCTAAAAAAACGCCATTTGACAGGCTCGATGACGGCGGAGTATCTGCCCGCGCGCCATACATCGGAATAGCCAGCCATGCCAGAGCTGCCCAGTACAAACAATGGGGCACACGCGGTGTCAAAATAGTTATGTGCATCAATACAAGCTACCGACCAACCAAGGCGGGTAATCGGCATGCACTGGGCGCTATGTAGAACATGTGGAGCCTCAAAATTAATAAATTGTCATAGTTTAGTGCGGTCACTATTCTGTAATTGGCACTAAAAAAATCTTGTCCGGCTTGCGCTGCGTCTGTGGCGTAGACTTATGTATTATTTACAGTTTGTGCACCTATGTCACCAGTAGCCCATCAGCCCACAGCCTTCGTCCGCTACGACCGCCTAGACGCGTTGCGTGGTATGGCGATGGTGTGGATGACGGTGTTTCACTTTTGCTTTGACTTAAACCAGTACCAGTGGATTACACAAAACTTTTACCGCGACCCGTTTTGGACCTGGCAGCGCGTATGCATTGTGACGCTGTTTGTGTCGTGCGCAGGGGCTGGGCAGGCTATTGCGGTGCAGCAGGGCCAAAGCTGGCCGCGGTTTTGGCGGCGCTGGGTGCAAGTAGCAGTCTGCGCGCTGCTGGTTACCGCAGGCTCGTATGTGATGTTTCCAGCCAGCTTTATTTACTTTGGCATATTGCATTGCATCGCAGTGATGATGGTTGTCGCCCGGCTGACGGCAGGCTGGGGTTCGTGGCTATGGCTTGCAGGTGCTGCAGTATTTGCACTTAAATTTGCAGCAGAACCTGCCATTGCGCATTGGCCACAACTAGAGTTTTTAAACACTGCAGCCTTCAACTGGCTAGGCTTCATATCCAAAAAACCCCGCACCGAGGACTATGCACCACTGGTGCCGTGGCTAGGCGTGATGTGGTGGGGCATGGCCTGCACGCAGTGGCTGCTGCGCACGAGACCTGCTGTTTTAACAGCGCCTGTCCCCGGCAGCCTGCGGCTACTGGTGTGGTTAGGCAGCGTCAGCCTGGCGTACTACATGGTGCACCAGCCGGTGATGATTGGACTGATGGAGGCGGTGCAGCGCTTGCGTTGAGGCATTGGGTCTTATTTTGCGCTCAACGATGTCTTTTCTTGGATCTCGCTGCTTCGCTATACATTGCGGGTTGTTGTTCTCTCGGGGATGTCGCTCCCTGAATCGCGCGGTTTCGCAGCGCAGCGCAGGCCCTGAGGTTGCGCCCCGGTCGGCGGCCCCCTTCGGGGTAAGCTTTGCGGTACTCGAAATTTGGGGTCAATGTGCAAACTCGCCTGGCGGCTCAAACAAGCACATTGCCTGATCCCAAATTTGTCCGTTCCTCAAGCCCGCCGCCCTGATTGGGGCGCAACCCCAAGGCCTGCACAGACGTGCACCGCGAATACTGGGTTGGTGGGTTTATCTGCGGTGAAGGCACGCTGGGCGTATTTTGAGGCCTTTTTTAGAGTGTTTTGGACCACCAACCCAAGTAAATCCTGCTCAACCAGCTATGCAATTGATAGTGCTTGCATCATCTGTAGGCTTTTCCGGCGCGTGGGCTGCCCGAAACCACGCAAAGAACAATGTGACGAGTCGGGTCCGTCTCGATGAAAAATACGTAGCAAGGCGCGCGTTGTTGAAGGCAGCGTGCCAAAGACCTCAGTTCGCGCGTGTTTGCGAAATATTTTTCGCGAAAGAGATGCCCGGCTCGAGTCCAGCTTACCGGCGCGCACCCTATGCCAAGCGACCAACTCCACGAAGCGCACGCCAAGCCAAGCGAGCAACTCAATAAAGCCAAGCCAAGCAACCAACTCAAAAAGTGCACTCAAAATAAATGAATTCCACAGCACGCATTTTCAAAGCGTTTTGAGCCTCCAAGCCCAGTAAAACCTGCTCAACCAGCTATGCAATTAGTAGTAACTAGTACATGCCCATCACGCAAGTACGCTCGATCACCCGCTCGTCACCCAACACGATCAATGCAAACAGCAACTCGTCCAAGCTGCTGGCACGCGCCACACGGCGTGCCAGCAGCGGTGTGGCTTGCGGGTTCAGCACCACAAAATCTGCATCACACCCCGCTGCCAAATTACCCACTACACCCTGCAAACCCAAGGCATATGCAGCACCCGCTGTGTGCTGCCACCACAACTGCTGTGGGCTGAGCGTTACAGGCTGCTTGCCCACGCCACCCGTCACAGCGGAAGACCGTGCAACATAGTACGCAGCCAGCATGGTTTTAAAAGGTGACAACGACGTGCCGCCACCCACATCGCTGGCCAACGCGTGCAGCATGCCGCAGGTAGCCGCCGCAGCAAAGTCAAAAAATCCACTGCCTAAAAATAAATTGCTCGTAGGGCATACCGCCGCCGCCACGCCGCGCTGCACCATCAGCGCGCGGTCAGCGTCGTCAAAGTGAATGCAGTGTGCGTACACGCTGCGCTGGCGCAGCAGGCCAAAGTCGTCGTACACGCTCAAATAGCTGCGCGCTTGCGGGTGCAAGTCGCGCACCCAGGCCATCTCGTCAATGTTCTCAGCCACGTGCGACTGAACCCACACATGGGGGTACTTGGCAGCCAACTGCCCTGCCCCCCGCAGCTGCGCGTCGCTGCACGTTGGGGCAAAGCGCGGGGTGATGGCGTAACCCAGCCTGCCCCTTGGTCCTTTGCCATGCCAGCGGTGAATCAACGCCTCAGTGTCAACCAGCGACTGCTCGGTGTCGTCACGCACGCCAGCAGGGCAGTGGCGGTCTTGCAGGCATTTGCCAGTGATGATGCGCTGGCCGCTGACCTGTGCAGCCTCAAACAACGCGTTGACCGACGGGACATGTGATGTAGCAAACGTAAGCGCGGTAGTCACACCGTTACGCAGCAGTTCTGCTATGAAAAAACTAGCTGCCTGAGCAGCATATTCGGGCGAATTGAAGCGTTTTTCTTCTGGAAAGGTGTAGTTGTCCAGCCAGGGCAGCAGCCCGTCGGCGGGCGAGCCTATCACGTCAATTTGCGGGCAGTGCACATGCATGTCGACAAAACCCGGCGCGATGATGCGGCCCGGCCAATGGTGCGTGGGCGCATCAGGGTAAGTAGCGCGCAGGCCAGCGTAGGGGCCAGCGGCTAACACCTTGCCGTCATGGCCCACCACCAGCAATCCGTCGTCGTCTAGCACGGCTTGGGGTTGGCCGTGGTGGTCTTCAAACCGCAGCAACGCTGCGCGGTAGCTGCGGTAAGGTTCTAGTGCGCGCTGCCCTGCAGGGCCGGTGACCTGGCCTGTTGGGTCAATACTGGCAGTGTGGGCAGATGAAGATGATGTTGTAGTCACACCGCTATTTTGCTATTTTTCCAATCACCCCGGCAACCAGAAAGTTCATCTTTTGAATTTGATCGTCCGACAGCGCTGTGCCTGCGGTAATCACAGCACGGCCTTCGTTGTCCAGCACGGCCTGGCGTTTAGCAAAAAACGGTAGCAGCGCGCCAACGCGCAGGTCGTTTTGGTAGGCCAGCACTTCGTTGCGCACGGCCAAAGGCACTTTGCTGCCAAAACCTTCCACCCGCACCATGCCCTGGCGCGTACCGCCCCACACGCTGCCGCTTTGCCAGCTACCGTCTAGTGCGGCACGCACGCGCTGGGTGTAGTAGTCGCCCCAGCGGTGGGTCACAGCAATAATCTGCGCGTCGGGCGCTACCTTGCGCATGTCAGAATGGTAGGCCACGGCCATTTTGCCGCGCTCTTGCGCCGCCACCATCACAGCATTAGAGCCGGTATGAAAAGCCAGCACATCGGCGTTTTGGTTCATCAGCGTCATGGCGGCTTCGCGTTCGCGCGCAGGGTCAAACCACGCATTCAGCCACACTACTTTAACCTGTGCTTTGGGGTTGACCGAGCGCATGCCCAGCGTAAATGCGTTGATACCCTGCAGCACCTCAGGAATAGGAAATCCCGCCACGTAGCCCGCCATATCGGTTTGCGTCATGCGGCCCGCAACTATGCCGGCCAGGTAGCGACCCTCGTAGTAGCGCGCGTTAGCGGTGGCAACGTTGGCCGCAGTTTTGTAGCCGGTGATGGATTCAAACTTGACATCTGGGAAGTCTTTAGCCACTTTCAGCGTGGGCTCCATGTAGCCAAAACTGGGGGTAAAAATAAGCTTGTGGCCCTGCTGCGCCAGCTCGCGTATCACGCGCTCGGCGTCTGCGCCTTCGGGCACGTTTTCAACATAGGTGGTTTTAACTTGCGCCCCCAGCGCAGCCTCTACCGCTTTGCGCCCCTCGTCGTGCTGGTGTACCCACCCAGCATCGGTTAGCGGCGCTACGTAGACGAAGCCGACTTTAAGCGGCTCTGTGGCGGGTTTGGTGTCGTTGGAATGCAAGGCAAGGGTTTGCGTTGCGGGGCAAAAAGTAAAACAGGCGGCGAGCAGTGTCGCAGCGAGGTTTTTATACATGGTAGTCCTCTACATGGCTCTGGATAATGAAGGCGCTTGGCTACAGAGCATGGCAAAGCGTTAATTGCATTTTAGCTGGTGGGGCATGGGTTTTGAGAGTGCGCTGTAGGTTGGTAGGTCTATTGCGTTTTAACTAGGTTTTGTGGGCCTTAATGCTGATTTTCAAATGTGTTTCTTTGATTGGATGCAGTTAGTTTGCTAAGGTTTTTGTTCTAGCGGAGTTTCTGGGCGGTGAGATAGCGTATGTCAACCGCCCTCATACTGGGCATACCAGAAATCGGTCGGTCGGCATACGCTATCTCACTTGCGACCAATGGAGCGACTACCGGTAGTCGCTGATATCAGCATTTGGGGTCAGATCAAAATTCAGGAAGCTTCTGCATCCGGCGCGACACCAAACAACAACGAAATTTTGCTCTGACCCCAATTGCGCTCTCCCGAAGCGCGGGCTGTTCAATCCAAGCAAAGAACAATGTGACGAGTCGGGTCCGTCTTGATGAAAAATATGCAGAAAGGCGCGCGGTGCAAAAGCTAGCCCAATACAACCTAATTTCGCGCGTGTTTTCGAAATATTTTTGCAGCGAGATGCCCGGCTCGAGTCCAGCTTTCCGGCGCGCACGATAAACCCAGCGACCCACTAAAAAACAACACTCCAAGAGCCCTATTTAAAGACAATATAGGCCAGTAACCCAAGTAAAACCTGCTCAACCAGCTATTAAATTAATAGTACTTAGAGTATCAACCCTTGCACTGCTTTGAAGTGTTCATGCTCCGCGCCACGCAGCCATTCAAACAGCACCATCTCTGAGGTTACCAAATTAGCGCCCTCGGCGGCCAAACGGTCGTACGCTGCATCGCGGTTGCGCTCGGTACGCGAGGTGCAGGCGTCGGTCACGACGAAGACGTCAAAATCGTCCAGCAGCCCCATCACCGTTTGCAGCACGCACACATGGGCTTCCAGGCCCGCCACCACAATTTCTGTACGCCCGTTCTCAGCGGGCTTTTGCAAATGCTTGGGCACGCTGCGTGCATTGGGCGAAGCTTTGGGTGTACCTACCACCTGCAAATGCTCCAGCAAGCCTTCGTCACAGGCGCTGAAGCTTAGTTTTTGCAAAGGCTGCTGCGCCCAGGCTGCCAGCTGGGGCACGGTGGGGCCCAGGCCTTGTGGGTACTGCTCGGTCATGCACACGGGCACGCGCAGCCACTGCGCAGCTTGGGCCAGCCGCACCGCATTGGCCACGGCACCAGCGCCGTCGTGCATGGCGGGCACTAGCTTAGTTTGCAAGTCGATCAATACCAGCTGGCTGTGAGGGGCTTCGATAAGCATGGGGCAAGGCTTTCTGAAAAGTGGGTGCGCGCAACTGCGCATGCAATGATTATCGGGGCAGTGCCCTTACCGGCAGCCTAAAAATTAAGACTCGATTGCGGGCTAGGCACGGTTTTAGGGTTTTTAGTGGACTGGCGTTTTTCTTCCGGTCTGCGCAATGTGTCTTTGGCTGGGGTAGTGGCAGATTTCGGAACGCGCGCTGTGGTGGATATGATTTTGTCACCTGCCTTAGCTACTGTCTTAGCCACCACGGGCTTGGCCACCAGTGACTGCATCAGGCGCTGCTGCAGCCTTTGCACCACCAGCTGCAGGGCGCACGCATCGCGCACCAGCAGGCAGCGCAGCATAGCGCCCTGCCAAGCTGTCCAAAACTCTTGCGCCCACGCTTGGCAG
>JANNCO010000140.1:0-2074 GCA_031386655.1 Polaromonas sp.
AGGGCTGGGGCCGTAGCATCATCATTGGTGTGGCCGAGGCGGGTGCAGAGATCAGCACCCGGCCGTTTCAGCTGGTGACCGGCCGCAAGTTGGAGGGGTCGGCCTTTGGCGGTGCGCGGGGCCGCACTGACGTGCCCAAAATTGTCGACTGGTACATGGACGGCAAAATCAACATCGACGATTTGATCACCCACACCATGCCGCTTGAAGACATTAACAAAGGCTGTGACTTGATGAAAAGCGGCGAGTCGATTCGCGGTGTGGTGCTGTTCTAAAAGCGTATTCAAAACGTATCTAAGCTGGTTATATAGTTATGACTGAACAAGCACCAAACACCATCGAAGTCATCAGCGAGCACGCCTGCTTTGGCGGTGTGCAGGGTTTTTACCGCCATGCATCCACCAGCATCGGCCTGCCCATGCAGTTTTCGGTGTTCAAACCACCGCAGGCCAAAGCAGGCCCTGTGCCCGCATTGTTCTACTTGGCGGGGTTAACCTGCACCGAAGAAACCTTTGCCATCAAAGCCGGGGCGCAGCGCGTGGCTGCCCAGCTGGGCCTGATGTTGATTGCGCCCGACACCAGCCCGCGCAACACGGGCATTGCAGACGAAGCCAAAGACTGGGACTTTGGTGCAGGTGCCAGTTTTTACATCAACGCCACTGCGCAGCCGTGGGCCAGACACTACCGTATGCAAGACTACGTGGTGCATGAACTGCGCACCATCGCCGTCCAACAATTAGGTGCAGACCCGTACAAACTGGGCATCTTTGGGCATTCGATGGGTGGGCATGGCGCGCTCACCCTGGCGCTCAAGCATCCGGACATTTACACCAGCGTGTCAGCTTTCGCGCCTATTTGCGCGCCTGGCGAATGCGCCTGGGGCCGCAAAGCATTGGCAGGATATTTGGGTGACAACCCTGGCGATTGGGAGCACCACGATGCCAGCGCGCTGATGGCGCTGGCGCACACACCGTACCCGCACGGCATTTTGGTAGACCAAGGCTTGGACGATAAATTTCTAGCCCAGCAGCAGTTATTGCCCGAACGGTTTGAGCAAGCCTGCGCAGCAGCCAAACAACCGCTGACTTTGCGCTGCCACGCGGGCTACGACCATGGCTACTATTTTGTCAGCAGTTTTATCGAAGACCATTTGCGTTTTCACCATCGCAACTTCGTGCAGGCCAGTGTGTAGCGTATGAACCTGCTAGCCTCCATGCGCTACCTGGTAGCGCTCAGCGAACAAAGGCACTTTAGCCGCGCGGCGCTGGTGTGCAACATTACCCAGCCTGCGTTGTCTAATGCCATCAAAGCGCTGGAGGTAGATTTTGGTGTGGTCATCATCAAGCGCGGGCGTACGTACGAGGGCCTGACGCCTGAGGGCGAGCGGGTTCTGGCCACCGCGCAGCGTATGCTGCACGAGCATAAGCTGCTGCTGCAAGAGCTGGGCAGCCAGGCAGACAACCCGGTAGGCACTGTGCGCATAGGTGCTGTGCCCACCGCAGTGCCTATTGCCGCCCGTTTTGCCGCCATGCTGCAGGCGCGGCACCCTGGCATTCAGCCCGCAGTGTTGTCGCTCTCCTCTACCGATCTGGAAATTGGGGTAGAAAACCTGTCTATCGACCTGGCGCTAGGCTACACCGAACGCATGGGCCTGCGCGACGCCAAGCTTACCGCGTGGCCGCAGTACATGGAGCATTATTTTTTGCTGCGCCGCGCCGCCGCCCCGCATGCCACCGAACTGCAAATTGGCCCCAGCATGCAGTGGAAAGACGCTGCCCAACTGCCCCTGTGTTTGCTAACGCCCGAGATGCACAATCGCACCATCGTAGACGCTGCGTTTATCACCGCTGGCACGCCGATACGCCCCGCGATAGAAACCAACTCTATCCTCACCATGGCGCTGGCCGTAGTGGCCGGCAACGTGTGCAGCGTGATGCCGGGTGCGCTGGTAGGCGCCGTGCGCGGCTACCGCGAGCTAGAAGCTTTGCCCCTCGTTGGACCTGCGGTGCGCACCGCCATTGGCTTCATGTCACACAGCGCAGCCCGCCCGTCGCGCGCCATGCAGGCAGCGCTG
>JANNCO010000158.1:0-2810 GCA_031386655.1 Polaromonas sp.
CCCTGTCTGCGTGCTAGGCCAGCGCAGCGCTGACCCTAACGCCACCATGCTGCCCTCGCTGGTGTTCCCCCTGGCTTTGCAACAGCTTGAGGCGGGCTTGCGCCAGCTGCACCACGAGCTGATCAGCCAGCGCATGCTGTACACATTGGGCTCGATGGGTTGGCAAGAGCGGCGTGTGTGGAAAACCCACCGCTTGCATTTGCACTACCAGTCACGTTTGGTAGCCGTTATCGTGCCGCAAGAATGGGCAATTCATTTGTCAGCCAACTGCACCGTAGATGAGCTGGACCAAGCCACAGCGCAAGCTGTGCCGCAGTCTACCGGCTTTGCAGCGCCGGGTTTTGATGTGCTGCCGCTGGAGCATGCGCTGTGGGAGTTTGCCAAGCGCTGCCCCGAAACCTTGCTGACCCAGATGGTGCCTAGCGGCTACTTAACCCAGCCCCTAATGCACCGCCGTATCGCCCCAATGAGCGAACGCGCGCTGGGTGACCACTGCGCTGCATTGCTGCAACTGCTGGACTTGGGTTCACGCAAAGCCGATGACATTCAAAAACAACTGCGCTTAACGCGCCCTGCGCTGCTGCGAACAGTGGCGTGTCTAGCGTTGATCCGTGCCATCCATCCGGTGCCCAAGCCGCGCGGCTTTTGGGGCTGGTTGCCACGCTATGTCAAGCAAAAAGTGTTTGGCCCGTCGGGCATGTTTTAAGTTTCAACCTGTGTTGCTGCACGCGGGGCGCGCTGGCCAAAAATAGCTGTGCCCACACGCACCATGGTGCTGCCGCATTGCACCGCAGCGGCCATGTCGGCGCTCATACCCATGGACAAAGTATCTACGCTGGGAAATTGCTTTTGCAGCGTAGCAAACAATGCGTGCGCGTCGCTGAACACATCACATGCAGCCGCAAAGTCTGCTGCTGGTTCGGGTATCACCATCAAGCCGCGCAGCTGCAGCCGGGGCAGGGCGTGCACCGCATCGGCCAGCGCAGGCAGTGCTTGGGGCGGCACGCCAGATTTATTGGCACCACCGTCGATATTGACCTGCAGGCAAATTTCTAACGGCGGCAAATGGCTGGGGCGTTGTGCGCTCAGGCGCTGGGCCGTTTTAAGCTGGTCTATGCTGTGCACCCACGCAAAATGCTCTGCCACAGCGCGGGTTTTGTTGCTTTGAATCGGGCCCACCATGTGCCACACAGCGTCCTGCAGGTCGGCCAATTGCACAATTTTGTCGACGCCTTCTGCAATGTAGTTTTCGCCAAACTGGCGCTGGCCTGCGGTGTAGGCTTGGCGTACTGCTTGTGTGCCCCACGTTTTGCTCACGGCCAATAAGCTGACTTCGTTGGGATTTCGCCCACAGTCGACGCATGCAGCACGAATCTGTGCAGTTACTGTTTGTAGATTGTTAGAAATCATGCCCATAATGTATCTATTGTCTTAATGACCGCTCTCTGATACCACCTTTAACTGTAACAATTATGGATATCACCCAACTGCTGGCCTTCAGCGTCAAAAACAAAGCCTCTGATCTGCACCTGTCTGCAGGCCTGCCCCCGATGATCCGTGTGCACGGTGATGTGCGCCGCATCAACGTTGAGCCGCTGGACCACAAGGCAGTCCATGCCATGGTGTATGACATCATGAACGACGGGCAGCGCAAGCAGTACGAAGAATTTTTAGAAGTAGACTTTTCGTTCGAGATTGACGGACTGGCCCGCTTTCGTGTCAACGCGTTTAACCAAAACCGTGGCGCTGCCGCAGTGTTTCGTACCATCCCGTCGAAGATTTTGACGCTGGAGCAGCTCAACGCGCCCAAGATTTTTGCCGACCTGGCCATGAAGCCGCGCGGCTTGGTGCTGGTTACCGGCCCCACCGGCTCGGGCAAGTCCACCACACTGGCTGCGATGGTGAATCACCTCAATGAGACCGAGTACGGCCATATTTTGACGGTGGAAGACCCAATTGAATTTGTGCACGAATCCAAAAAGTGCCTGATCAACCAGCGCGAAGTAGGCCCCATGACGCTGAGCTTTGCTGCAGCGCTCAAATCAGCCTTGCGCGAAGACCCCGACGCTATTTTGGTAGGCGAGATGCGTGATCTGGAAACTATTCGGTTAGCCATGACGGCCGCTGAGACAGGCCACCTGGTGTTTGGCACGTTGCACACCTCTAGTGCGGCCAAAACGATTGACCGCATTATTGACGTGTTCCCAGCGGAAGAAAAAGAAATGGTGCGGTCCATGCTGTCTGAGTCGTTGCAGGCAGTGATCTCGCAAACCCTGTGCAAAAACAAAGATGGCAGTGGCCGCGTGGCCGCACACGAAATTATGCTGGGCACCAGCGCTATCCGCAACTTGATCCGCGAGGCGAAGGTAGCGCAGATGTATTCGGCTATCCAAACCGGTAACAGCGTAGGCATGCAGACGCTGGACCAAAATTTGACCGAGTTGATCAAACGCAACATGATCTCGCCTGCAGAGGCACGGGCCAAGGCCAAGATTCCAGAGAATTTCGTGGGGTAGCTATATGGCCCCCACGCTTTTCACTTCGTGTAATGCGCTGCCCCCCATGGGGGCCGTGCCTTGCTTGGGGCGGCCCGGCGCGGCGGCTTAAGCCAGTGGAAAAAACTTGGGGCGGCCCGGCGCTTTTTCCAGTTTATTAATACAACGTACCAAACCGCACTAGCGGTTTGACATCAGAAAGGAGCCGCTTCATGGAGCGCGACCAAGCTAGTAAATTCATCAACGATCTTTTAAAGTTGATGGTCAGCCGTAACGGCAGCGATTTGTTTATCACGGGCGACTTTCCGCCTGCTA
>JANNCO010000172.1:0-2956 GCA_031386655.1 Polaromonas sp.
CCACCGCCCAACACAGCTACTTTTTTTGGTGCTGCATGCGCCGCCATCACCGGGTGTACCAAGGCCTCGTGGTAGCGGTATTCATCGCGCTGGGTAAACTGCAAATTGCCGTTTAAAAACAGTCTGTGCCCTGCCCGCCCATGCGTCACCACAATGCGTTGGTAAGGCGAGTTTTCGCTAAACACAATACGGTCTTGGTAAAACTTGTCTTCAGCCAGCGAGGTAATATGGTCAGCGCCTGCAAACGCACCGCCCAGCAAAGCCAGCGTAGCCAGCGCAGCAAACAAGTGGCTTTTAACGGCCCGCAGCTCATGGCGAAACAACCACAGCGCCCATAGCGCCACGGCCACATTAAGCAAGCCAAACAACAAACCTGTGCGCACCAGCCCCAGCTGCGGCACCAGCACCAGCGGAAACGCCACACTGACCGCCAAGGCACCCAAATAGTCAAACGTCAGCACCTGCGAGACTACATCTTTAAATTGCACATTGCGCTTTAAGATCCGCATGACCAGCGGAATCTCCAGCCCCACCAGAATACCCACTAACGTGACCAAGCCGTACAGCAGCGGCCTGAAACTTTGCGGCGCATACGCATTAGCTATAAATAAAATAGCTGGCAGAGCACCACCTACCAGCCCCACAAGCAGTTCAATACGCAAAAAATGCGCTGGCAACTGCCGCTCAAAATAGCGCGACAACCACGACCCAATGCCCATGGCAAACAGATACGTGCCAATGATGGTAGAAAACTGCAGTATCGAATCACCCAGCAAATACGACGCAATGGCCCCAGCCGCCAGCTCATACAGCAGCCCACACGCCGCCACCACAAACACGCTGGCCAGCAACGCCAGCTCGACGGGTCTTGGAGGGATGGGGTGTTTAACTTGCATGTGAAAGGTTGAAGGGACGGAGACGGGGACGGGGACGGGGAAATTTTGGACGCGAAGAACGCTAAGGTTGCGCGAAGAACGCGAAAGAAGACAAAAAATTAAAAAGAAATAAAATTTAATAATCTCTTTGGTATTTTCTTTTTCGCGTCTTTAGCGCAATCTTAGCGTCCTTCGCGTCCGGCTGTCCGGCTGTCCGGCTGTCCGGCTTTTCAGCAGTTCAGCAGTTCAGCAGCTCGCATTAAGATCCCGAAAAATTTAGCCATGAATAGCCGCAGCCACGATGATGGATATACCCAAGCTCATCGCCGCCACCACCAACGCCAAAGCAACGTTTTGCTTTTCGATAATTTCTTCCCACAGCTTGTACGGCGTGATTTTGTCGATGATGACAAAGCACAGCCAAAAGATCGCCACGCCGATCAGCGCGAAGACAATTGATCCTGCAAAGGCTCCGGGTTTTAACCAATCTACCATGATGGTGCTCCTTTAAAAATAATGTAGAAAACTTGAAAAATTTACTTATGCCCGCCGCCCGAGCTGTATCCGCCATAGCTGCTACCACCACTGCGGCTGCTAGAGCAGTTTTCACGCTGCGGGTCGCAGCCGCCAGCGCCACCGCTGCAGCGTGACATCACCGATAACAAGACAACTATTCCCACCACAATGATGATCCAGCCCACTACACCCAGGCTGCCCAAGCTGGCACCCGCAAATGGCGTGACATCAGCCCGCTGGAAATCTGCATCTCGGCCTTTAATTTTGAAGGCTGTCGCAACTGTTGAGTGGTCTACCTTGCTGCCCACCGACCACGTTAGCTCTTTGCCCGCCAGCTCGCTGGACAGCAAGCTTTTGCCGCTGGCGTAGTCTTCGTTAAAAGTAATTTGGCCTTGCTTGACCTGCCAATAAAACTCGCCCGCCACATAGCTGGTCTCGGCCTTGTAACTGTACTGCAGTGTGTAGTTTGTGCCCAGATAGGCAAAGGCATTGGTGCCGCGCTTGGTAGGCGCACCCGTGGCGGGTTTCACAATGCTCCAGCCGTCGGTAGAGTCAACTAAAAAGATAAATCCCGCTTTGGCGTTGAACAGTAAATATTCACCCCAGCCAAAGCTCTCGTCCTCGTCGCCCACCTCATGGCCCATGCGGTGCTGGTAGCCCACGATTTGCCATTGTTTGCCTTGCAAAGTGCCCATGCTACCCAGCGCGATCAGCGGTTTGACGGGTTCGTCTTGCACTGCATGCGCAAGCTCGCCGCCAATACCTTGCGTCAGGTCAATCAGGCTGTTGCACGACCCGCAGGTAATGCTATTGCTGCCCGCCAGCTTGACATTGACCGGGCTGCCGCAATTAGGGCAGTTAAACTGGCGCGCTGCAACTTCTTTGCCGCCCTGCCCGGTGGCGTTGGCCAGGTCACGCAAGCCGGTCAGTTGCAATGCCTCCAGGTCTACCGCACGGCCAACAGCCAGGCTGGCGGGTGTGGTGCTGTAGTCTACTGACAGCACTTCGGCCTCGGCGCTGCGCAGCTCTACCACATAAAATTTTTGACCCAGTAGCGGCAGCTTGGGCAGCTCGCCCTGCGCTGCCGTCAGCGTGACCTGTTGCACTGACGCTACGCTGAACTGTTTGCCGTTGATGGCGGTAGTGTCGCCCACTACCCACTGCTCGGGCTTGGGTAACTCACTCGTTTTGTCACTCGTTTTGTCGCGCGTGTTGGCTTGCGCACGCGTCCACACAAAGCTGCCGTTGTCCTCTGACAGCGACGCGCTGGTGCCGTCGTCTAGCGCTACCAACCACTCGTTCCAGCTGCCGCCCTCGTACTTGTACTGCAAGCGGCCTACCACGGTAAAGTTAACACTGCCCAGCTTGCCCTGTGCCATTAACTGCAACGCACTGTAGTCGACAAACACCTCGGCCATTTTGCCAATACGGCGCAGCGCCTCGCCCTCGCGCACGATAGTGCTCTGGCAAAACCCGCACACTGCATGCGTGCTGGCCAGCGAGGTAAAAGTAACCGGCGCACCACAGCCCGGGCAGGCTGATCGGTAGGCGCGTTGTTGGGGTTC
>JANNCO010000198.1:0-4538 GCA_031386655.1 Polaromonas sp.
GTCGCTTTTGAGCGCTCTAAGCAAGGTACGGGTGCGAGCCGCCGTCTGCGCATTACGGGCAAAGCCCCTGGCATCGTCTACGGTGGCACCACCCCGGCGCAGCTGATCGAAATCGATCACAACGCGCTGTGGCACGCCCTGAAGAAAGAAGCTTTCCACGCTACCGTCCTCGACATGGAATATGCGGGTAAAGAATCTAAAGTGTTGCTGCGCGACGTGCAGTACCACCCCTACAAACAGCAGGTGTTGCACATCGACTTTCAGCGCGTCGATGCCAAAACCCGCCTGACCATGAAGGTGCCATTGCACTTTAATGGCGAGGCAGAGTCACAAGCTGTCAAAACCGATAACTGCCTGGTTAACCACGTTGCCAACGAGATTCAAGTGATCTGCCTGCCAGCTGATTTGCCTGAATTTATCGAGGTAGATTTGTCGGGCCTGAAAAAAGGCGTGTCCCTGTACGTAGCTGACGTTAAGCTGCCCAAGGGCGTGAAAGCCGTTATCAAAGGCACGGCTAACCCGGTGATCGTGTCGGTAGTGGCCCAAGCCGCTGAAGAAGAAGCACCAGTTGCCGGTGCAACAGCACCTGCAGCCGATGCTAAAGGCAAGGCCGCCCCTAAAGGTGACGCCAAAGCCCCAGCCGCCAAAGCTCCAGCTAAAGCACCTGCAGCAAAGAAGTAATCTTACTGCTTGCCCAGCAAGCTGTGATGCAAAAGCCCCGCTCTGGCGGGGCTTTTTTTATGCTGTTTTGATGCTGTAACCCAGGTAAATCCTGCTCAAGCAGCTATTTAATTAGTAGCATTCTTAGGTTTTAGATTCATAGACCTCGCGGTCACGCAGCAGTGCACGTGCTAGAACAACAACCCGCATGCCTTGACCACAGCCACAGCCACACCAAATTAAGCCAGTCACCTTAATATTTTGGCAACTATTTCACAAATCAAGCGTAATTAGTACCCACCACACCACAGCGTAGTTTTTTATCCTTGCGTCATTGTTCATTAACCATTGATTGCGAGACACCATGACACTACGCCAAGCCACCCAAGACCGTCAATTTGCCAATGCATCAGCAGACATACACGCCAGCCCAGCCTATAACCCCGCCAATGACCATTTTCTGAACAATTTGTTTGCCCCTTCGCCGCAAACATCGTTTGAGACACCCTCTAAGCAACCCGCCAAGACACCGCTTCAGACATCCCAATCATTGCAGCCCGCTCTACTGGACACAGCGCCTAACAGCAATATCGACGCCAGCTTGGCGCAAACTCTGGCGGCATGCGCCCTAGACGCCATGGCCAGTGGCGTCATCGTCATCGACCAGTACGCCCGCATACTGCACCGCAACGCTGCGGCTGATGAAGTGCTGGCCAGCCGCCAGTGCGTGGCTGTAGACAGCGGGCACGTTACCGTGACGTATATGCCCGATGTGCGCCAATTTAGCCAAGCGCTGACCAAAGCCGCTGCAGGCCAACGCAGCATGATCGCACTGGGCGCCATGTCAGACGCTTTGGTAGCCGTAGTGCCGCTGCGCACGCCCCAAGCTGCGCCAGTTCAAGCTACAACCTCTGCTGGTAAAGGTCCAACTGCAGCCGCAAAAAGTGCGCACAATTCGGGCGCACAGCACTTTGCATTGATCTTCTCACGCACTGATATGTGCGAGGCCCTGTCGCTTAAGCCTTTTGCAGGCGCATATGAGCTTACCCCTACAGAAGAGCGCGTGCTGGCCCTTATCAGCACCGGCCAAACCGTGCCCGAGATGGCCAAACGTTTTAACTTGGGCGCAGCCACCATTCGCACCCATGTGCGCAATATTTGCAACAAAACCAATTGCCACGGCCTGCGCGAGATCGTCACGCGCTTGGCTGTGCTGCCTGCGCTGAAAATCGAGGCGTCATAAACGCTTTGCGGTTGACCGTTAGCTAACAAAAACCCGAGGAGCAGGCCATGAAAACCTATGAGATTGAACCCATCCATCTGCTGAATATTTTTCTGCTGGTGCTGAACTGTCTGTTCATCGCCATGCTGGTGTCGGCCTGCAGCGCAAAGAGTGCTGGGCCCAACTACGCTAGCCTGGCACCCGTAGCGGCACCAGCCGTACCTGCCAGCAGCCCGTCGCCGCCCACACCTTCTAATAGCGCAGCCAATAGCGCTGCGGCCACCCGCGCGCTTGCTGCGTCTGACTTTATAGCCGCCATGCTGGCACCCTGACAGCCACCTAGCCTTGCACAAGAAGAATTTGCCATGGAGCAGCTGGATATTTTTGACTTTTTGCTAGGCTGCCTGCTGGTCAGCTGCAACCGGCCCGCAGACCAAACAGACTTTGCGCTGACGGTGTATGTGCTGTGCTGCGTTTTTAACGTAGCCCGCATATTCACGTACTTTCCCACCATCAAAATGCTGCTTAAACCAGGCTGCACAGGCGACGGGCAAAGCCTGGCCACCTGGCTGATGTGGATGTGCGCCAACGGCACGCTGGCACTGCATTTGTGCATTGCCGCCAACTACCGCATGACCGACCTGGTGTGGCTGAGCCTGGCCAACTTTGTCATGTGCGGGGTGTGCGCCGTGTTAATCGCCAAAGTGCAAAAACGCGCCCGTTTGGTCAGCCTATGGTTGGCGGCGCACGGTGTGCAAGACGTGTCCAGTGCCTCGCGCACGCCCGCGCAGGCCAGTTTTTAAGCGGTTTTTTGCCAGTTTAGAGCCACGCTCACCCACCGTTTTACCCACCGGTCTTCCACAGCAACGCATGTTAAACAGCCTCCACAGCGCGCCACGTGTTCATGCCACAATATCTCGCATGGTATCGCCCCCTGCAAACAGCACCCCAGCCGCCCTCAGCCCTACCCATGTAGCTAGCCATGCGGCCACCCATGCGGCAGCACTTGGCACTGCAGCTTGCGTCAAACTCAGCCCTGCCCTGCAAGCACTGGCTGACGAAGGCGTACAGCGCAGCTACCGCAAAGGCGCCATCATTGTGAGTGAGGGCGACGCGGGCGACACCCTTTTTATACTATTGCAAGGCAGCGTACGCACCTACGGCACCGACACCGATAGCCGCGAGGTCACCTACGGCACCATCTCCGCGCCCAACTATTTTGGTGAAATGTCGCTAGACGGTGGCGCGCGGTCGGCCAGCGTGGAGGCGCTAGAACCCTGCGTGTGCGCCGTGGTCACATCGCACCGCGTACGCGACCATTTGGCCCGCTGCCCAGACCTGGCCTTTGAGCTCATCACCAAAATCATTGCCCGCGCACGGTCAGCCACCACCACCGCCCGCAACATGGCCCTGCTAGACGCCTACGGGCGCCTTGCCGCCACGCTAGAACAACTGGCCGAACCCGCCAACGCCCAAGGCCAGCGCGCCATCCCAGAACGCACCACCCACGCCGACCTGGCCCAACGCATAGGCACCTCCCGCGAGATGGTGAGCAAGCTGCTGCGCGACCTAGAAAAAGGCGGCTATGTCAGTGTGGATAAACGCAATTTGGTGCTGGTGAAGAAGCTGCCTGCGAAGTGGTGAAACCATTAATACCCATTGATTAGATGCCTACACAGCATGCTGCCAGATGATTGAGCTGCACTACACATGGCGCCCTAACCTACGCGACGAAGGCGATAACCATGTTTTTGAATTGGCTGTAGCCGCACAAGATGCTACGCTTTTAACTTGGAATCTGCGAGATTTTGCCAGCGCTGAGCTGCGTTTTCCGCAGATACGTATTCAAACCCCCGCGCAATGGGTAAAGGAGAATTCATAATGTCTGTACTTACTATTCGACTGCCCGACAGCAAACATGCCCGCTTGAAAGAAGTAGCCCGCGCGCGCGGGCTAAGCGCCAATAAATACATGGAAGAGCTAGCTACTATTGCATTGGCACAGCAAGACGCACAAACCCGCTTTGAGCTACGCGCCAGCAGGGGCGACGCGGCACGCGGATTAAACGCGTTAGACAAGCTCGATAGTTTTTTCGGCGCTAAGGCAGCATAATCGTGCCATGCAGCACCGCCACCTTAACCATCAAGACATGACGCTAGCCGCCATTGACGATGTCATTAGCCGTGGCGGCCGGCAAGACTGGGCAGAGCTGCGCCTAGCTGCACTTGGCGACAGCGCCACGCTAGACAAAGTAGCCCGCGTATGCCAAGCCCACATTAGCGACAAATACGCACAGCGCTACCATTTTTGGCACTACTATGCCCAAACCCACCGCAGCGCTACCTGAGTGGGAGCAGGTGCTGTCTGCAGCAGCACAACTGCAACAAATATTGCCCGAGGCCGTGTTAGAAGGTGGCACGGCATCTGCAGTTCACGCCCATCACCGCTTCTCTCGCGATGCCGACCATGTCCTGACCGACCTGCGCTTTCGATTTGACGGGGTGCTGGCCCAGCTAGAGTCTGTTGCAGGCTGGAAAACCGCCCGCGTTCAGCGCCCAGTGCTTATTCTAGGCAGCCTTGACGGTATCGAGACAGGCGTGCGCCAGTTGATCCGCGAAGCGCCTTTAGAAACCATGGTGATTGACCATTTAGGAAC
>JANNCO010000487.1:0-5300 GCA_031386655.1 Polaromonas sp.
GCGGAACTCAGCGGCTTTTTCGGCCAATTCAGCGGGAATTTCACCATAGGTGAAGGTCACGCCTTTGTCGGCCTCGCTCCACAGGATGGATTTCATCTTGACGAGGTCCACCACACCGGCAAAACCTTCTTCGGCACCGATTGGGATTTGCAATGGCACTGGGTTGGCTTTAAGGCGCAATTTCATCTGCTCATAGACTTTGAAGAAGTTGGCACCGGTACGGTCCATCTTGTTGACAAAGGCCAAGCGTGGCACTTTGTATTTGTTAGCCTGACGCCACACGGTCTCAGACTGTGGCTGCACGCCGCCCACAGCGCAGTACACCATGCACGCGCCGTCCAGCACGCGCATAGAACGCTCCACCTCGATGGTAAAGTCTACGTGGCCAGGGGTATCAATAATGTTGATGCGGTGCTCTTCAAAGGTCTTGCCCATGCCAGACCAAAAGCAGGTGGTAGCCGCAGAGGTAATGGTGATACCACGCTCTTGCTCTTGCTCCATCCAGTCCATAGTGGCCGCGCCATCATGCACTTCACCGATTTTGTGATTGACACCCGTATAGAACAACACACGCTCAGTCGTCGTGGTTTTGCCGGCATCAATGTGTGCCGAGATACCGATATTGCGATATCGGTTGATAGGAGTAGCGCGTGCCATAAAAGGCTCCTTGGTAAATTAAATTCTGTAACGCAAAAGCGCTGCGCCCGAGACACCCCGGGAACAGCGCGCGGCGTAGCGAGAGGGCTTTAGGCTAGGCGCGGGTGGCTGGTAACCGGAATGCACTTAAGGTGCATGAGGATTGCCAGACCTGAAAAGGGAAGGACCCCTTTTCTCATCCACCCGCAACGACGCATAAAGCCTTCGCAGTAGCCGCCTTGATTAGAAGCGGAAGTGGGAGAAGGCCTTGTTTGCCTCCGCCATACGGTGCACTTCGTCACGCTTTTTCATCGCGCCGCCACGGCCTTCGGTGGCCTCTAGCAGCTCGTTAGCCAAGCGCAATGCCATGGACTTTTCACCGCGCTTGCGAGCGGCTTCTTTGATCCAGCGCATTGACAGGGCTAGGCGGCGCACTGGGCGCACGTCTACTGGTACTTGGTAGTTAGCACCGCCCACACGGCGGCTTTTAACTTCGACCATCGGCTTGACGTTGTTGATGGCGACGGTAAACGCTTCCATCGGGTCTTTGCCGGGGTGCTTTTTCTCTATTTGCTCGAGCGCGCCATAAATGATACGCTCGGCAACTGCTTTTTTGCCGCTCTCCATGATGACGTTCATGAATTTTGAGAGTTCGATATTGCCGAATTTTGGATCAGGCAGAATTTCACGTTTGGGGACTTCGCGACGACGTGGCATGTTTTCACCTCTTTGCTTCAGTTGACATCTTTTTTTAAGATGCCGCGAAAACCAGAATTTGGTTTTCACTTACTCGACTCGAACTTGAGTCACTACGCTGCATCACCGCGCCACGCGGGAAACAGCACCTATTTTTTTATTAACCGATTTTGCGATTAACTAATCTGGAACATTCACTTAACGTGAATAGCAGATTATTTTGCCTTTGGCTTCTTCGCACCGTACTTGGAGCGCGACTGCTTGCGGTCTTTCACGCCTTGCAAATCGAGCGAACCACGCACAATGTGGTAACGCACACCGGGCAAGTCTTTGACACGACCGCCGCGAACCAGCACTACGCTGTGTTCTTGCAGGTTGTGGCCTTCGCCGCCAATGTAGGAAATCACCTCAAAACCGTTGGTCAAGCGCACTTTGGCAACTTTACGCAGGGCGGAGTTAGGCTTCTTGGGGGTCGTGGTGTATACACGTGTGCACACACCCCGACGCTGGGGAGAGTTTTCCATAGCCGGGGACTTCGACTTGATCGTTTCGACCTCGCGTCCATGGCGTATGAGCTGGTTAATGGTGGGCATTGTTCTACCTAAACGTGAATAAAAAGAAATCTTCCCCGCGCGCACCATCACAATTCGTCACGCAACGCGAACGCAGAAAAGCTTTCTATTATAGCTTGGACTATAGGCCCGCACAAGCATTGAAGCCCAACACAGGGCAACCGATGCAACAGGCACAGGCCGTTGTGCAGCTACGCTTGAGTGAGTGAGCGCAAACATTTTTAGGCTATTTAGCTGCTGTTAGAACCACTGGAGAGCGATTTTTAAGCACTAAACTAGCCTCTAACCCAAGTAAATCCTGCTCAAGCAGCTATTAAATCTATAGTGATTTGTATGCTGCCATGACTACAGCACAGCATCCACAAACCCTGCCAACCATTCCCTACTGTTTGCCCTAACCCTCTTTCCTGGGCCGTGCATCGGTGACTACGCGCAAAATGGCAATCAATGCCTCTTGGGCAGGTGTGCCTTGCGGCTTGCCTTTGTATTCCACATCCAGCAGCCCGTCAGGCTGGTAGAGGCCTGCTAGGTAGGCTTGCACTAACTTCATACGCTCGTCGTGCGCGGGCGTGCCCAGTTTGAAATAGTTGGGGCCGATCAGCATGGCCACGAGGGACACAAACTCGGTGTCCGTCAGCGCTGCAAACTCTTTGCCAAAATAACTACGCGCGCCTTGCGCATAGCCGTGTACAGGTTTGCCGTCTTTGTTGCCCAAGTACGAGATATTTAAAAACAAGGCCAATTGATCGTCCTTGGACACCAGCGCGTCTAGCGCGTACTGCGCAATGAGTGTTTGACGGATTTTATCGATGCCAGGGTCGAACCCTTCAGGGAAATACAAAATTTTGACCAGCCCTTGGGTGATCGTGGTCATACCCGCGCCGGGCGTGGCCAAATCTACGCCGTGGTGGCGCGTAAAGGCCGGGTCTTCTATGGCCAGCAGCATGGCTTTGCGCTGTGCTGACAAATCTGCCAGCTTGATTTGCACGCCATAGCGGTTGGACGCTGCTGCCACCAGCGCCGGTGTGTCGCTACGCGCGCTGCGCACCTCGTTAGCGTAGTAAACAGCCGCTGCTGCCGCGACCAAAAACACCATGGCGGGGATGCCTAAAATTATCCAACCCAGCGTGCGTTTGATAGTCATTGATTAGTATCCTCACGTTTTGCAGCAAAAGCATGCTGCGCGCCCTTTGGCGGGTATGGTGCTTTGGTAAATTAAACGTGCAAACTGCAGGCCACATATCGCCCGAATCGCAAAAGTTGTGAGAAGAAGTAGCCCGCTAGGCCTGCGCAGCCATTAGCTTGTAACGCGAACCATCGCAGCTGTTTACGTAACTTTACCCCGCAGGCACATTGCGTCTAAACGCTGGGCCAATACTGCAGCCGTGTCTGTGTTTAAAAAAGGAACGCTGCGATGAAAGCAAAAATTTTACGCAACGCATTAACTACAGCTGTGCTGTGTAGCAGCGCAGCGCTACCTGCATTGGCTGCCAATTTATCTATCAGCGTGCACCAGCCTAGTGTGTATGGCCGAATCACCTTGGGCGGGCCGGTGCCGCAAGCCGGCTGGGTAGCGCCACAGCCCGTGGTAGTGCTACCGCCGCAAGTGGTAGTTGAACGCGAACCGATTTACCTGTATGTTCCCGCAGCCCACTCAGCCAACTGGCCGCGCCACTGCACCCGCTACAACGCCTGCAGCCAGCCCGTCATCTTTGTACGCGACAGCTGGGTGCGCGAGCGACACACCGCCTACTACCGAGACCGCGATGGCGACGGTGTGCCCAACCGCTATGACCGCGACCGCGATGGCGACGGCAAACGCAATAGCCGCGACCGCAGGCCGAATAATCCGTATGTGCGATAGGTGTAGCGGGTGCTTAGCGCTACGCACCCATAGTCGCATTGCACAGCTCAACTACTATAATTTTAATAGCTGCTTGAGCATTGTTCGCTTGGGTTACAAGCTGAAATGATGCTCAAAAACCACTAGTGAGCGTATCCGCAGCGCCTTGTGATCAAAGTTGGCACAAGCATCGAATGCGCACACAATCTGTTTGCGTTAATGGTTCTAGTAGACAGCACCTAACGCGAGCAGGAGTGGGCACGTTTTGAACAAAGCGGCCGTACGTCAGGCGGCACGCTGAACGGCTGGAAGTTCAACCGCGACGAAGCGAATCAAAGGTTGGAGTTAGTTAAATGCCAAAATCCAACGGTTAACAAGCAACTTTTCAGCGCCCGTACAGCGCTGAGACTTATTGCGCATGGTTAGACGAACCCGAGAAAGGCTTGGCTGATGTCGCTGCAGGACGTAGCAGCGATGCGCGCGCCAGCATATTGGCCATACAAGCGCCACGCAATGCATCGCAAATTCGTGACGCGTTGCGTCACGAATCATCTGCCTTTGACAACGTACAGGTAAAGAGTTAAAATACTGATTTTATATACAGCAATAGAGCGCTCAATTGGCAGCCAAAGAAATCACCTTCTCGCCCGACAAAGCCTTGGAATCGGTGTTGTACATCGCGTCCAAGTTGGCCCAGCCCACGGTGCACGAGGTTTTAAAAATCCGCTACTTTGCAGACAAGCTGCATCTGGCCGATTTTGGCTTTATGGCCAGCGGTGACGACTACGTCGCCATGAAATTTGGCCCTGTAGCCACCACCACCTACAACCTGCTCAAGGCCGCCCGTGGCGACCAGTCGGGCTGGATTCACCCTCGCCTGTCCGAACTGATTGAAGGCGCATTAGATGTGCAAGCCCGCAACGTAAAACCACTACGGCAGCCAAACTTTGACCTGTTGTCCAAGGCCGATGTTGACTGTATTGACCAAGCCCTAGCCCGCTACGGCAACATGCCATTTAAAGAACGTACCGAGCTCAGCCACGATGCTGCATGGCAAGCCGCTTGGGACATAGCAGCCGAAGACGAAGTAGGGCAAAGCCCCATCAAACTCACAGACATTGCGGCCACCCTGCCCAATGCCCAAGAAGTTATTGCCCACCTGCACGCCTAATTGATTTAGGCACAGCATGTCACTAGGTTCCGCCTTTCCGCACGGCTTTGTTGAGGCGCAAATCCAGCGCCAGCTCAAGCCCGGCACCGTC
Source organism: Polaromonas sp. (assembly GCA_031386655.1). Lineage (GTDB taxonomy): Bacteria > Pseudomonadota > Gammaproteobacteria > Burkholderiales > Burkholderiaceae_C > JAAFIP01. The sequence goes on from JANNCO010000487.1 coordinate 5,010, forward strand.
ATCAAAATGCGCCAAACCATGGACGATGGCGCAGTACACGAAAAGCGCTTTGTCGTCGTAGCCGTCAGCGACCACGCCGTCACCTTCGTCATCAACACCGCCATTAGTGCATTTTTGCAAGCGCGCCCTGAGCTGCTGAAATGCCAAGTCACCATGCAAGTGGCAGACCACGCATTTATGACGCACGATTCCCATGTCGATTGCAGCCGCACCCGCACGTATGCGACTCACGAGGTAGCGCGCGACTTGGCCTCGCAGCCTGAGCGGGTGCTAGGCACTATCAGCGCTGAG
>JANNCO010000236.1:0-2851 GCA_031386655.1 Polaromonas sp.
GCTAGCTGCAACCCGTTTTGAGAAAGTGATTTTTCCGCTTGGGTTTTAGGGTCTAGGGTTGAAGCTTGAAAATTTTTAGGTAACTCTTGCGCATAGCTATTGGATTGCAGCACGCCGAGCACAATCGCTATCGCTAGCCAAACAAGTTTTGCATATTTGGATAGCCATTGAATTTTTACATAACGCAAAACTTGGCGCATCATGACAGCGCTATCACATTCAATTTAAAACCAATACGCGGAAAATGCACATGCACTGTGCCTGCGCGCGCATCTTGGCGACGCAGTGTGTAGCGCATGCGGGTGGCAGCGACCAGTTCGCCCACCGTAGGCTCCAAGCCAAAGCTTTCTGCGGTAATGCTGACCTGGCTGCCCAGCGCAATGCCGTGTTCGTCTTGAAAAACTTCATGCACTACGTCAAATAGATGGTTTGTCCCCGTAAACGCTGCGCAAACAGCTATCGATTGCGCAGCATCGCTCTTTGTCATCTGGCCGTGCCCCAGCGCTTTGATGCGGTCCATCCAGGCCAGCACGTTCGGTGTAGCGTCCAATATACTGGCCAACGGCGCAATATTGCGGGTGAACCACAGCGAGTGATAGATTGCAAAGTCAGCCACGCTGGGTTGCGCGCCGAGGACAAAGTTTTGCCCTTCCAGCATGGTGCTGATACGCCGCAAATAACTTTTGTAGGCCGGCGTGGCGTCATGCGGATGCATGCGTGCTGCACCTGCACGCATAGCTTTGCGGTCTTCGGAAAACGTAGCCAGCGCCTCAGGTGGGCGACCGGCAAACATAAAGGCCGTACCAGCAGGCGAGAAGTTGTAACTCATCGCCACCCAAAACAATGTACTGTCGGCCCACTGCGCTACCGTGCGTGCCGCGCCTTTGATGCCCGTGGGGTACAACGGTTTATCAGGGATGATGTGCTCCAGCACATCGCAGATCAGCGCGGTATCACACACTATGTCATTGCCAATTTGCAGCACCGGAATACGCCGGTAGCCCCCGGTTAGCGCCACCAAATCTGGCTTGGGCATCACCTGCGGCTGCAGCACCGACTTCCACTCCAGGCCTTTGTAGCCAAATATGGCACGCATCTTCTCGGCAAACGGCGAGGTGGGATAATGGTGAAAGTAAATGTCTTGAGGCATATGTGTTTTCTAATATTTCGGTTCGGTTTGAAAACTTTAAATCGGACTACCGGACGAGAAATCCGCATTAAAAATCTCAGCGCATCAAACCAACACTAAACCAATTTCACCACCTGTTTGCCAAAGTTTTTGCCCTTCAGCAGCCCCAAGAAGGCCTCCGGCGCGGCAGCCAAACCCTGCGCTACAGACTCACGCGGCTTGAACTTGCCGGTGGCTATCAAACCACCCAATTCTTTCAAGGCCTCGGGCCACACGTCCATATGTTCAGCCACGATAAAGCCTTCAATTTTCAGGCGGCTCATCAAAATCAGCGCGGGTGCGGCCAGTGGCAGTGGCTTGCCGTCGTAGCCTGCAATCATGCCGCACACCGCAATGCGACCAAAGGCGTTCATGCGGGCCAGTACCACGTCTAAAATCCAGCCGCCTACGTTTTCAAAATAGCAGTCGATGCCTTTGGGCGCAGCAGCTTTCAAAGCGTCGTTCAGGGCCTTGCCGTCTTTGTGTTCTTTGTAGTCAATGCAGGCGTCAAAGCCCAGCTCGTTGACGACATAGTCGCACTTGTCTTTACCACCTGCAATGCCTACCACGCGGCAGCCGCGCGACTTGGCCAGCACACCTACCGCGCTGCCCACTGCGCCACTGGCTGCAGTTACGCACACAGTCTCGCCTGCTTTGGGCATACAAATTTTAAACAGACCGTAGTACGCTGTTACGCCAGGCATGCCCACTGCGCCCAGGTAGTGGCTAAGCGGTATGTGCGCGGTGTCTACCTTGCGCAGCGCGCCCGCAGCGTTGCCGTCCACCACGCTGTAGTTTTGCCAGCCGCCCATGCCAACTACGTTGTCGCCTATAGCAAACTTATCGATTTTCGATTCAACCACCTCACCCACTGTGCCGCCTTGCATCACCTGGCCCAAGGCTTGGGGCACAGCGTAGCTTTTGCTCTCGTTCATGCGGCCGCGCATGTAGGGGTCCAGGCTCATGTAATGGTGGCGCACCAGCACCTGGCCGTCTTGCAATGCTGCGGTGTCGGTGGTGACCAGCTTAAAGTTGCTACTCTGCGCCTCGGCAGTGGGGCGATTGTCTAAAAGCCATTGTTGGTTTTGCATGGTGTGGTCCTAAAACTGAAATAGAGTTACTATGAATTTAATAGCTGCTTGAGCAGGTATTAATTGGGTTAGTGGCCTAAAAAGCATAAAAATTGATGCTTTGAATAGGAAAATATCAGTCGGTAGGCACTTGGTTTAAATCTTGTACGCCCGTGCTGGTAGGCAGGCGGCGCACATATTTGAACGTGCCTGTTGCGTGAGAGCATGCTCTGCCCTGCGCGTCAAAAATAGTGGCCTCGGTAAAAGCCATGGTGGCAGTGCGGTGAATCAACCGGCCCTTGGCTACCAGCGCGCCCACTGCGGGCTGCATGAAGCTGGTTTTCATCTCTATGGTGACAATGCCACCCTCTGGAGCTATGCTGCGCGCCGCATGCGCCATCACCACGTCCATCAGAGTCATGCTGGCACCGCCGTGGGTCACGTTAAAGCTATTAAGGTGTTCTGGTTTGGCGGTGTAATGGATCTCTGCCTCGCCGCCTTTAAACTTGACCAGCTCAAAACCTAGGTGCTCCACAAACGGGATGTGCGCTAAAAATTTCATAGTCAGTAGAACTAACCGCCAGTAACAATTGACACACCGCCATCCACCGCC
>JANNCO010000284.1:0-7946 GCA_031386655.1 Polaromonas sp.
GGCGACTGTCGAGCATCAAATCTGGTGATGACAATGCCACTGCAGTGTTCGATCCGTCTGTGCAGTGGGTTGGTTTTCCGGTTGACACTGTGGATGGTTTAGGCAGCCATACGGTCGACCCTTGATGCGTGTTCAATTGACAGATTTCACGTTCAGTGTTTTTTAACTGTGGCTGGTTGTAGCTGTCCTAGCACTTCACGGTTACATCGTACTTCTTCGCTCTTCGGTCTTTTACTGTCCTAATACCTCGCGATCACGCAGCACCGCACGGCATGCCCATGCCAAACGGACCTGCGGCCCTTTACTGTTTGTCATAGGCACACCGAACGTTGCTACGCTCCACTGGCGTGGTGACTGGCAGATGGGCAGCGGTCTCAAGTGCGATCTAAAGTACCGCGATCATCACCGAGCGAAACCCCGGCGCTGTGCAAGCGCCCGGCTGTGGCCTAGGCCTTTTGCCACCCGTTGAGCCACGGGCTCGAAGCACGGAACGCAGGGGATCAGAAATTTAGATGTCTGAGCCGCAGGCGAGTTTCTAAATTTCCCCCGGAGTGAGTACTGGAGATGCTTGCCGAAGGCCCGTGGCGTCGGGTGGCAACAGGCCTAGGCCACAGCCGGGCGCGTTCTAGAACAACGAACTCACTTGAACCCGACACAGCATAGAAAACCGCATCTAAAGCACTTAGAACAGCGTTTTTAAGAACAAAACAGGCCAAAAACCCAAGTAAATCCTGCTCAACCAGCTACTATATTAATAGCAATAATCTACTTACCAGCGGTAAAAACGCAGCACCATCTGCATGACCAGCAGGCCCGACACAAAGCCTAGTGATGTAAAACCCAAGATGCGCAGTAGCTGGTTAGTACGCTTTTGTTCTGCTATCAACTGTTGGATTTCACTGCTGTGCTGGCCTTTTTGTTGCTGTAAATAGTCGTGCAGCAAACGCGGCAGTTCGGGCAACAGTTTAGCGTAGCGTGGTGCCTGCGCTTTGAGCTGTTCGATCAGCTTTTGTGGGCCAATTTGTTCCAGCATCCATTTTTCCAAAAACGGTTTGGCGGTGGCCCATAAGTCTAAATCGGGGTCCAGCTCGCGGCCCAGGCCTTCAATATTGAGCAGCGTTTTCTGCAGCAGCACCAATTGCGGTTGAATTTCTACCTGAAAACGGCGCGAGGTTTGGAACAAACGCATCAGCACCATGCCCAACGACAGTTCCTTGAGCGGACGGTCAAAGTATGGCTCGCAGCACGCACGTATGGCCGACTCCAGCTCGTCCACGCGTGTGGTGGCAGGCGCCCAGCCAGATTCAATGTGCAGCTCGGCCACGCGTTTGTAGTCGCGCCGGAAGAATGCCGCAAAGTTTTGCGCGAGATATTCTTTGTCTACCTCAGTCAGCGTACCGACAATACCAAAGTCTAGCGAAATGTAGCGGCCAAAGGTTTGTGGGTTCAGGCTAACCTGGATATTGCCAGGATGCATGTCGGCATGAAAAAACCCATCGCGGAAGACTTGGGTAAAAAATAAATTTATGCCATCGTTGGCGAGTTTTTTAATGTCGACACCGGCTGCACGCAACTTGTCCATCTGGTTGATGGGCACGCCGTGCATGCGCTCCATCACAATCACATCGGGGTGGCAGAAGTCCCAATACATCTCTGGGATCAGCACTAAATTTAGCCCTGCCATATTGCGCCGCAACTGGGCTGAATTGGCAGCCTCGCGCACCAGGTCTAACTCTTCATGCAAGTATTTGTCAAACTCGCCCACCACTTCGCGCGGCTTCAAACGCTTGCCATCTGCGCTCAGGCTTTCTACCCAGCCCGCCATCATGCGCATGAGGCCAAGGTCTTTTTCAATCACTTTGAGCATGCCAGGACGCACAACTTTAACCGCTACCTCACGCTGCTGGCCTTTTTTATCCAGCAGCACAGCAAAGTGCACTTGCGCTATCGAGGCGCTGGCGATCGGCGTGCGGTCAAAACTCACAAAGATGTCTTGCACCGTGCGGCCAAAGGCTTTTTCTATGGTGGCTACGGCAATGTCAGAGCTAAAAGGCGGCACGCGGTCTTGCAGCATGGCCAGTTCGTTGGCAATGTCCACGGGCAGCAGGTCGCGCCGGGTGGACATGACCTGGCCAAACTTGACAAATATGGGCCCCAAGCGTTCCAGCGCCTCGCGCAGACGCTGGCCGCGCGGGGCGCGCAGGTTGCGTCCCAGTGACACGATGCGGGTGGTGACCTTGATCCACGGCTTTTCAAAACTGCTGAGCACCAGCTCGTCTAGCCCATAGCGCAACACTATAAAAACGATAAAAACACCGCGCCAGAGTCGATACACCAAACCCATGCCGCGCACCTAGCCCGCAAAACCAGTGGCTGGTCTGGCAGTAGGCTCAATAGCTGGCCCCGCAACTGGCTCAGTTAACGGCGGCGGTGTAGTGCCTGCGGCACTGGCTGAAGCTGGCGTTGCTGCTGGGCTGGCTGTGGTTGGGGACGCAGGCGTGGCTGCTGTTGGAGTTGCTGTTGCTGTTGCTGTGGGCGCAAACTTTCGCAAAGTCTCCCCCGCTTGGCGCAGCACCTGCATCAGGCCATGCGCCGGTGCATCACCGATGATGCGGCTTAAATCTTCTTCCACATCCCAGCGCACATGGTCTACCAGCCAATTGACCTCGGCGGCCAACTGCACATCACCTTGCACCTGGATAGCGGGTTTTTCGCCCTTGAGCGTGGTTTGCAGCAATGACACAGGGTTGCTGTCGGTCACAGTAAGGGTCAAATCTGCTTTGGCGCCAACGGGTGCCAAGTCCAGTAAGCCAGCCGGTGTGGCTATAAATTCAATAGCTAGTTGAGCAGCACTTATACGGGCTACCCGACCCTTTTGCCTTGCAAGTCGGGCCATCGCTTCAGGTTCCTGCTGCAGCACATGGTTAAGAGACAGCACAATGCGTTGCTGCACTTCGCGCACCACCCAAGCGGGGGGTTGCAACCACGCAGGCAAGCTCTGCAGATTGGGTGGAAAAGTAAACGGCAATGAAAAAGGGGACGATGTGTTCATACGTCCCCCGATTATCACCCGTGCGTGCTGGCTTAGCACGCACTGTGGTCAAAAGCTTATTGCAAAGCTTGCACGCCCGATACCAGCCAGCCGCCGCTGCCCGATTTCAGCTTGCTCATGTTCCACACTTCACGGAACGGGCCTGGGCTTTGCGCAGGGTCTTCCTTGATCATGCCCGAGAACTCTACGCTGGCAAGCCAAGCGTTATCGTCCTCTTCGATGCCCAGCAGCTTGGCGTCCAGCGCGGCCACCTCGGTGTGGTTTGCGCCTGCACCGGTGTGCTGCTCGCGCTCGGCTAGCTGGGCTTTGATCTCGCCCAGCATCTCGTCGGTCATCATTGAGCGCAAGCGGCTGATGTCAGAAGTGTCCCATGCGGCTTGCAAAGTGATGAAGTTTTGCTTGGCCGAGGCCAGGAAGCCATTGGTGTCAAAGTCAGCCGGAATGCCCCAAGCCTGCGATCCAGCCAAGCTAGAACCTACCCCTGCACCTGCCCCTAAACTGCCACCTAGGGCCGAGCCGATCATGCTGCCGCCACCGGCATTTTTGGATGCGTCAAAAGCCATGCTGTTGCGCTCCCACGGGCGGGCTGACGCATCATTGCCCACATTGGACGGGCTGTAGTTGGGCTGCGCTGTGGCAGAACCTGCGCCTTGGTAGGCATACGGGCTGCCGCCCATGGCACCGTTAGCACCGCTGGCCGACTGGTTAGCCTGCGCACGACGGCGCATAAACCATCCCACAGCCACCATGATGGCCAGTGCCAGCAATCCAAACATCAGAAATTGACCCATGGCAGCACCTAAGCCCAACGAACTGGCCAACCAAGCCAAGCCCAGGCCCGCAGCCAGCCCGCCCAGCATAGCGCCCCACGGGCGCTTAGGTGCAGCGGCGGCAGCCGGGGTAGCTGGTTTAGCGGCAGCAGTACCGGGTGCGGCTGCAGGGGCACCGGGCGCATTAGGCGTTGCCTGGTTTTGCGTAACATTGCCAGACTGCTTGCCCACCGAGCGACCACCGCCCAAACGCTTGGCATCTGCTTGTACATTCACTGCCAGCAGCGCGGCTGCCAGAATCAAAGACCATAATTTCATAATGCCTCCTATTAACGTAACTAAAACAACATAACTGGCACTGCAACCGATCGGCAACAGCCAGCTCCTGAAAAGCAACTAACTTGGCGCAACGGCTTATTTAGCACTTGATGCCCATATGCAGGGCAACAATGCCGCCTGTCATATTGTGCACATCCACATGTCCAAAACCTGCGCCCTGCATCATGGTCTTGAGCGTAACTTGATCAGGGTGCATACGAATGGACTCAGCTAAATACTGGTAGCTTTGCGCATCACCTGCAATCAATGAACCTAATTTTGGCAAAATTGAAAAAGAATACCAATCATAGGCCCTTTGTAGAGGTTGGGCTACTTTGGAGAATTCCAAGACGCACAGCTTGCCGCGAGGTTTCAGCACGCGGCACATCTCGGCCAGCGCTATGTCTTTGTGCGTCATGTTGCGCAGGCCGAATGCCACCGTCACCACGTCAAAACTGTTATCGGCGTACGGCAGCCTTTCGGCATCGCACACCATCGTAGGCAGGATAACCCCTGCATCCACCAGCCGGTCGCGGCCCACGCGCAGCATGGCTTCGTTGATGTCGGTATGCACTACCTGGCCACCTGCGCCTACCTTTTTAGCGAAGGCCAAAGCTAAATCACCCGTACCACCGGCAATGTCCAGCACCTTGGAGCCTTGGGTAGCACCCGAGACCATCACGGTGTAGGCCTTCCAGGCCCGGTGCAGGCCCAAAGACATCACATCGTTCATGACGTCGTATTTAGACGCGACAGAATCAAACACGCCACGCACTTGGCTGGCTTTGTCAGCCTCGTTGACAGTTTTATAACCAAAGTGGGTATTTGCCATGTATTACCTGCTCAAGCAGCTATGAATTTAGTAGTACTGTCAATGACTGCAACTTGGGCCATGCACATGCCCAGCTTCTACCATGGGGGCGTCGCGGTTGGCACCTGCTGCAGCTAAACGTGCTTCGTACTGCGCAAACAACGCGGCTTGGTTAGCACCCAGGTGGTACAAGTAGTCCCACGAAAACAAGCCACTTTCGTGGCCATCAGTAAACACCGGCTTGACCGCATAGTTGCCTACCGGCTCCATCGACTGCAAACCCACCAAGCGTTTACCTGTTTGCAAAGTTTCCTGGCCTGGGCCGTGGCCCTGCACTTCGGCTGACGGTGAATACACGCGCATCAGCTCCAGCGGAATATTGAACTTGGCACCATCAGAAAAGCTGATCTCCAGCTGGCGCGTGTGCTGGTGTACGGTAATGTCTACCGGGCTGGGGGTGTCTTTGGTCAGGCCTGCCATGGTGTTGTTGTCTCCGTTTTTTAGTTATTTATACCAGCACGCGCTCAATGCCGCCGTGGTTGGCTGCCTTCACATACTCGGGCATCCACTGGTCGCCCAAAATCTGGTTGGCCATTTCCACCACGATGTAGTCGGCTTCCAGCAGGCCATTTTTCAGGTCATTGCCGTAACGGCTCAGGCCTTGCAGGCAGCTGGGGCAGCTGGTCAAAATTTTGGTGTTTTTGGCTGGTGCGATACCTTGCGCTTTGGCCAGCACCGCCAGATTAGCTTCGTCTTTCATCAGCTCTTCTTCCTTGCGAAAACGCACTTGCGTTGCAATGTCAGGCCGCGTCACGCCCAGCGTGCCCGACTCGCCGCAGCAGCGTTCGGCCTTGATCACCGCGTCGCCTACCAGCGCTTTCACGGTTTTCATCGGGTCTTGCAGCTTCATGGGGCTGTGGCACGGGTCGTGGTACAGGTACGCACCTTGGCCTGGGCCGTTGGTGGGCAGGGTAATGTTTTTCTCCAGCAAATACTCGTGAATGTCGATGATGCGGCAGCCGGGGAATATTTTGTCAAACTGGTAGCCCTGCAACTGGTCGTAGCAGGTGCCGCAGCTGACCACCACGGTTTTGATGTCCAGATAATTCAGCGTATTGGCCACGCGGTGAAACAGCACGCGGTTGTCGGTGATCATCTTGTCGGCTTTGTCAAACTGGCCGCTGCCGCGCTGGGGGTAGCCGCAGCACAGGTAGCCCGGCGGCAACACGGTTTGCACACCCGCGTGCCACAGCATGGCCTGTGTGGCCAGGCCCACTTGGCTGAACAACCGCTCTGACCCGCAGCCTGGAAAGTAAAACACCGCCTCGGTCTCAGCTGTGGTGGTAGCCGGGTTGCGGATGATCGGCACGTAATCGTTGTCTTCAATGTCCAGCAGCGCGCGGGCGGTCTTTTTGGGCAAGTTACCAGGCATCTTTTTGTTGATGAAGTGGATGACTTGTTCTTTGATGGGCGCAGTGCCCACTGTGGCCGCTGGTTTGGCGGTTTGCTTTTTAGCCAAGCCGCGCAGCAGGTCGTTGGCCAAGCGCTGGGCTTTAAAGCCTACGTCCACCATCGCGCTGCGCATGAATTTGATGGTCTCCGGGTTGGTCGCATTCAAGAAAAACATGGCCGCAGCGTTACCAGGGCGGAAAGATTTTTGCCCCATCTTGCGCAGCAGGTTGCGCATGTTCATCGACACTTCGCCAAAGTCAATATCCACCGGGCATGGGCTAAGGCATTTGTGGCACACCGTGCAATGGTCGGCCACGTCTTCAAATTCTTCCCAGTGGCGCAAAGAAATGCCCCGCCGGGTTTGCTCTTCGTACAAGAAGGCTTCGATCAGCAGTGACGTGGCCAAAATCTTGTTGCGCGGGCTGTACAGCAGGTTGGCACGCGGCACGTGCGTGGCGCACACGGGCTTGCACTTGCCGCAGCGCAAGCAGTCTTTCACGCTGTCCGCAATCGCGCCAATATCGCTTTGCTGCATGATCAGCGACTCGTGGCCCATCAAACCGAAGCTGGGCGTGTAGGCGTTGGTCAAATCAGCAAAAAGACGCTCTGGAAGGGCATTTTTTGATGCTTTTTGGGCCACTAACCCAGGTAAAACCTGCTCGGGCAGCTCTGAATTTCGTAGCAGCTTGCCTTTGTTAAAGCGTCCCTCAGGATCCACCTTGGCTTTGTAGTCAGCAAACGGCTGCAGCTCTGCATCGCTTAAAAATTCCATCTTGGTGATGCCAATGCCATGCTCGCCCGAGATCACGCCGTCCAGGCTGCGCGCTAGCGCCATGATGCGTACCACCGCCTCGTGTGCGGTTTGCAGCATCTCGTAGTCGTCGCTGTTCACAGGCAAGTTGGTGTGCACATTGCCGTCGCCTGCGTGCATGTGCAAGGCCGCCCACACGCGGCCCTTGAGCACGCGTTTGTGGATGGCTTGGCATTCTTCGTTAATCTCCTTAAACGCGCCGCCCGCAAAAATATCGGCCAGCGGAGCGCGCAGCTGCGTCTTCCAGCTGGCGCGCAGGGTGTGGTCTTGCAGCTGGGGAAATTTAGTTTCCACATCGCCGAGCCAGCCCGCCCACAGGTTGTGCACCTCACGCACCAAGGCCAGTGCTTGCGCTACGCGGTCGCCCAACAGCTCGGCCGACGGAATATCCATCGCATCGTCGCCCTTGCCCAGCGGCAAATTGCCGTTGGCAAAAAACGCTTCGAGCGCATCGCACAGTTTGAGTTTGTTGCGCAGGGACAGCTCGATATTGATGCGCTCAATGCCATCGGTGTACTCGGCCATGCGCGGCAATGGAATGACCACGTCTTCGTTGATTTTGAAAGCGTTGGTGTGCTTGCTAATCGCAGCGGTGCGCTTGCGGTCAAGCCAGAACTTTTTACGCGCCTCGGGGCTGGTGGCGGTAAAGCCCTCGCCGTTGCGCGAGTTGGCAATGCGCACAACCTCAGACGCAGTGCGCGCCACTACGTCAGCATCGTCACCTGCAATATC
>JANNCO010000296.1:0-4555 GCA_031386655.1 Polaromonas sp.
GGTTTGTGCATCGACATACACATGGCAATTGCCGTCTAGATGCTTGATGACCGGTACTTTGGCGTCGCGGCTGATGCGCTCGATCAAGCCCTTGCCGCCGCGCGGAATAATCAAGTCTACATACTGCGGCATGGTGATCAGCTGGCCTACGGCTTCGCGGTCGGTGGTGGGCACCAGCTGCACGGCGTCTTCAGGTAAATCGCTCTCGCGCAGGGCTTGGCGTACCAGCGCAGCCAGTGCGCGGTTCGAATCAATCGCCTCCGATCCGCCGCGCAAGATGCAGGCGTTGCCGCTTTTAATCGACAGCGACGCTGCCTCGATCGTTACATTGGGGCGGCTCTCGTAGACCATGCCAAACACGCCAATAGGCACGCGCATTTGCCCCACACGTATGCCGCTGGGCTGCTGCTTTAACCCGATGACATCGCCAATGATGTCGGGCATGCTGGCCAGTTGCTCGCAGCCTTGGGCGCAAGTGTCCAGCACCTGGGGGGTAAGCTTGAGCCTGTCTAGCATCGGCTCGGCCAAGCCAGCGGATTGGGCGCGCTGCAAGTCTTGGGCGTTGACCGCTTGCAATGCCGCTGTGTTTTGGCGCAGCAGCGCGGCCAGCTTGCGCAGCGTAGCGGCTTTGTGTGCGGCGCTGGCGCGGGCCATGAGGGTGCTGGCAGCTTTGGCTTGCAGGCCCAGTGTGTGCATCAGCTCGGTGGTGGAAATGGCATTCATAGGTGTATTTTCCCACTTTTCATAACGCTGTTTGCCAAGCTGTTGTGGTGTGGGGTGTACCGTCGTGTGTTGTACACGTCATAACGCAGCAAAGCAAGTTGCACTGCCCGGGATAGGTGCGGCGGCAGGTGATTGCACAACACTTTTTATAGTTAAAAATTTAGGTATTTAGCCATCTAACCCAAGTAAATACTGCTCAAGCAGCTATTGAATTTGTAGTGTTCTTGAGGTTTTTCTCGCAGATTTTGCGGTCACGCAGTAGCACATTGATCGTTGGCCTTTTACTGTTCTAGTACCTCGCGGTCACGCAGCACCGCACGGTGTGCCTATGCCAAACGGACCTGCGGCCCTTTACTGTTTGTCATAGGCCTACCGAACGTTGCTGCGCTCCAATGGCGTGGTCGCTGGCGGATGGGCAGCAATCTTAATCAAGTACTGATCTAATTTACCGCGATCACCACCGAACTAAACCTCAGCTGCACTGTAAGCGCGCTGTTGTGGTCAGTCCTATGACAAACAGTAAAGGGCCGCAGGTCCGTTTGGCATGGGACTGACCACATCAGTACGCGTGCCAGAACAGCGACACCAGCGAACCAAAACAGCAACATCAGCACGTACCAAAACAACAAACCTAGCAAGCAACTACACGAAGAGGGTTACAGAGCCTGCGCCGCCAGCGTGCGCACATCTAGCTCATAGCCTTTCAGCGTTTGCACCGCCTTGGCGCGCTGGGCGGGCGTGGTAGTAGCGTGCACTGCGGCAAAGGTGTCGCAGCCCTCGCGCACCAAGTTGTCGGCATACGCACGGTACACCGGGTCGGGCGATGTGATACTGCGTGCGATATAGGCGCGCAGTGTGGCCTGCACAGCGGCGGGGGCGGGCTTGGTGTCGGCCAGTTTACGCAGCAAATCAACGCCCTCTTTTTGGCGCTGCACCCGCTCTTTCAAAGCCAACGCGGGGTCAAAGCTGGACGTAGCCAGAGACTTTTCAATCGCAGCGATTTGCGCCACTTCCAGCTTGCCGTACACCATCTCGCTGCGGCCCACAGCAGATTTAAGGCGCTTGGCGTTGCGCTGCGCAGGGCTGCTGGTGATGTAGTCACTGCTAAATTCGTCGATGGTTTTCTTTTGCTTTTTTTGCAGCACCAGCAGCTGCTCGGGCGTTACGGTGGGGGCCCATTCCACCAGCGCGGGCATGGCGTTGTCGGTAATGGCGGTAACCATGCCGCGTGCTTCGTCGTACAAAGCGCAGGCTTGCGCAGGGGTGATGTTTTGCGGCATCAGGGCTTGGCTTTTTTGCAACCAATTGGCCACTTTGGGTAACTCGTTGCTACGGTGCCAGGCGAACAATGCGGCAATGCCGTCGCGTACCTTGGGCGTTTGCAGGTCGTTAAAGTCTACATAACCGTCCAGCCACCAGTAGGTGACATCGGGCGCTTGGTTGTAGGCAATTTTGATGGCGCTGCAACCTTGCAGTAACACAACTGCAAGCATAATAAACCACCAACGACGGGACACGCGTATGAATTTAGATATTGTCATCATGGCAGCGGGCAAAGGCACCCGCATGAAAAGTAAACTGCCCAAAGTGTTGCATACATTAGCGGGGCGTGCTTTGCTGCACCATGTGATTGACACGGCCAGTCAACTTTTACCGCGCAGCATGGCGACCATTACAGGCCATGGCGCTGCGCAAGTAATAGCTAGCTGCGCTCAATATACCTGGGCTGGTAGCCGTTTTAAGCTAAATTTTGTGACCCAGGAGCCGCAACTGGGCACCGGGCATGCAGTGCAGCAAGCAGCACCTGTACTGCCCGACGACGGCGTTACTTTAATCTTGTCGGGCGATGTGCCGCTGACCCAAGCGGACACGCTGCAAGCCCTGGTGCAAGCCTGCGGCGGCACGCACCTAGCGCTGCTGACCATTGACCTGTCCGACCCCACAGGCTATGGCCGCATAGTGCGCCATGGCAACCAAGTACAAGCGATTGTGGAACACAAAGACGCCAGCCCCGCGCAACGCGCTATCACCGAGATTTACAGTGGCATCATGGCAGTGCCTACCGCGCTGCTAAAAAAATACCTTGCCCTGCTGGACAACAGCAATGCGCAAAAAGAGTTTTACTTAACTGATGTAGTCAAGCATGCCGTAGCGGCTGGCACGTCGGTCGTGGCCGTTAAAACCACTGACGCAGTGCAAGTTGCCGGCGTGAACAGCCCCGTGCAACTGCAAGAACTAGAGCGCGAATTTCAAAAACGCAATGCTTACCGATTGATGGAGCAAGGCGTACGCATCGCCGACGCTGCGCGCATCGACGTGCGCGGCAGCCTAAGCTGCGGGCAGGACGTAAGCATTGACGTGAACTGCGTGTTTGAAGGCACCGTGGTGCTGGCCGATGGCGTCAAGATTGGTGCACATTGCTGCATTGCCAATTGCAGCATTGCCACAGGCGCAGTGGTTCACCCCTTTACGCACATCGACGGTGGGCCCGCTGTCGACTCAAAACACGACGGTGAACCCACCGTCGACTCAAAACACGACGGTGGGCCCACCGTCGATTTCAAGAAGCACGCTGAAAAGTTGGGCGTACAAATAGGTGCAGGCGCGCTGATCGGCCCGTTTGCCCGCCTGCGCCCCGGCGCACAACTAGGCGACGAGGTGCACATTGGCAACTTTGTGGAAGTAAAAAACTCCACCCTGGCCAAAGGTGCCAAAGCCAACCATCTAGCCTACCTGGGCGACGCCACGGTGGGGGAGCGCGTCAACTACGGCGCAGGCAGCATCACTGCTAACTACGACGGCGCTAACAAGCACCGCACCATCATTGAGGCAGATGTGCACATTGGCAGCAACTGCGTGCTGGTGGCCCCTGTGACCATTGGCACAGGTGGCACGGTGGGCGGCGGATCTACCATTACTAAAAGCACGGCGGCGGGCGCACTGAGCGTGGCGCGTGGCAAGCAAATCAGCATTGATAACTGGGCGCGGCCTGCGAAGAAAAAGACTTGATCTACTACGCAGTGGTGTAGAAGATTGGTATTTTCACATCGTTCGTTGTAGTGACGGAACGATGCTCTGGCGCTTTGAAGATTGATATTCGCGCGCCGTGAACTGTGGTGGCAGCGTAACTTGCTGATATTGAAGATTGCTACTTTTGTACGGGATCTGGCAGGCGGCGTACTCAGCACCGCGGCTGTCCTCGGGGACTTCTTTCTTCGTTATGTACTGGAGCCGGCCGACGGCGTACTCAGCTTCGCGGCTGTCCTCCGTGGCGGCCTAGGGCCGCCTACTCCCCCTTTATGCCGCTGCGCTGAGTACACCATCGACCAGCTCTTGTGAACTTGGTGGGCGATTCGCTGGCGCGAATGAACTAATTCGCGTTTTTGTGACACGGTAAGTGTTCACCGCTGTATTCACACTTAGCCAGTACGCAGCCTTGGCGCTTGGTGTGGACAACGCAGCTGCATAACGGGGGAGCCCGCCGGGCGGCGGACAGCCGCGGAGTTGTTCACGCCAAGTGCCAAGGCGAGCACAGAACAGGCATTGAAGGCACGCTAAGCGTATTCTGAGGCCTGTTTTCAGAGTGTTTTAGGCCACTAACCCAAGTAAATCCTGCTCAACCAGCTATGCAATTGATAGTAGTTACCCTCCCAGTCATTACACCGAAGCACGGGCTGCCCAATCCGAGCAAAGAATAATGTGACGAGTCGGGTCCGTCTCGATGAAAAATGCGTAGAAAGGCGCGCGGTACAAGAGTTAAACAAACCACCATCAACATTCGCGCGTGTTTTCGGAGTATTTTTCGCGAAAGAGATGCCCGGCTCGAGTCCAG
>JANNCO010000297.1:0-2555 GCA_031386655.1 Polaromonas sp.
CACACCAACTTCTAGCTCCATACGGCAACTGAAGCCAATGGATTGTGCTTCGCTGGATCAGGTCGGTGGCGCGCTCAGCTACGCGGCTGTCCCCCGTGGCGGCCTAGGGCCGCCGACTCCTCCTTTATGCCGCTGCGCTGAGCGCACCACCGACCTGATCCAGCGAAGCACAATCCATTGGCTTCAGTTGCCGTATTGAGCTAGAAGTTGGTGTGAAAAAGGCGACCTAAGTCGCCCTGTGCTCAACTACAGTGCAGTGATTAATGCGCCAAAATCTTCGACAGAAAGTCTTTGGTGCGCTGCTGCCGGTTCTCGGGATGGTTAAAGAACTCGTCTTTATTGCAGTCTTCCAGAATATTGCCACCCACGTCGATAAATATCACGCGGCTGGCAACTTTGCGGGCAAAAGCCATTTCGTGGGTCACCACCATCATGGTCATGCCTTCGTTGGCCAGTTTGACCATCACGTCCAGCACCTCGCCCACCATCTCGGGGTCTAGCGCTGAGGTTGGCTCGTCAAACAGCATCACGATGGGGTCCATGGACAGGGCACGGGCGATGGCTACGCGCTGCTGCTGGCCGCCTGATAGCTGGCCGGGAAACTTGTCTTTGTGCGCCATCAGGCCTACGCGGTCTAGCATTTTCATGCCGCGCACATTGGCTTCTTCAGTGCTGCGGCCCAGCACTTTCATTTGGGCAATGGTCAGGTTCTCAGTCACAGACAAATGTGGAAACAGTTCAAAGTGCTGAAACACCATGCCGACTTTAGAGCGCAGCTTGGGCAAATCAGTCTTGGGGTCGTGGATGGCAATGCCATCGACCCAAATCTCGCCTTGCTGTACGGGCTCCAGCGCATTGATGGTTTTGATTAACGTAGATTTGCCTGAGCCTGACGGGCCGCACACGACAACGACTTCGCCTTTTTTAATGCTGGTGCTGCAGTTGTTGAGCACTTGCACTTTGCCGTACCATTTGGACACGTTTTTCATTTCGATCATGGTTATTCTCCGATTCTTTTTAAATTTAAGCAGCGTATTTTCAGCAACACTTTAACGAATGATGGCGATCTTGGCTTGCAGCTTTTTTACCGCATACGACAGCGCGATGCACAGCACAAAATACATGATGGCAGCAATGATGTACATCTCTTCCTTGCGGCCATAAATGCCGCCCGCTACGGTAAAGCCTTTGAGCAGATCATACGCACCGATGGCATACACCAGCGAGGTGTCCTGAAACAAGATGATGGTTTGCGTCAGCAGCACAGGCAGCATGTTGCGAAAGGCCTGCGGTAGCACCACCAGCTTCATGTTTTGCCCATACGTCATGCCCAGCGCTTGGCCTGCGTGCACTTGGCCGCGCGGGATAGACTGAATACCGGCACGCATGATCTCGCTGAAGTAAGCGGCTTCAAAAGCGATAAAGGTAATGATGGCCGACAGCTCAGCGCCAATCGACTTGCCGATCAATAGCGGTACCAGCAAGAAGAACCACAAAATCACCATCAGCAACGGAATACTGCGCAAGCCATTGACATAGATGACCGCCGGTACTTCCAGCCACTTGCGGCCCGACAGCCGCATTAACGCCAGAACAGTACCCAACACGATGCCGCCTACGGTGGCAATAGCGGTGAGTTCCAAGCTGAAGATAAAGCCCTTGACGATAAATTTGCTGAAAATATCCCAAGTGAGAAATGAAAAGTCGAGGTTAAACATACTAGTGCCCCCCGCCTGTGCCACCGGCCACAATAAAGCCGGGTACTTGGGTGCGCTTTTCTATATAAGCCAGCACGCGATTAACCGCGAACGCAGACGCCGCGTACACCAGCGTCACTACGATATAGGTGGGAATGGGCTTGGATGTTTCTTCACCTACTTGCAGGGCGTACATGGTCAGCTCAGAGATCGACACGGCAAATGCCACCGATGAGTTCTTTAGCAAGTTCATTGACTCGCTGGTCAGCGGCGGTAACACGATGCGAAACGCCATGGGCAGCAACACGTAGCGGTAGGTTTGCCATGTGGTAAACCCCACCGCCATGGCCGCGTAACGCTGGCCGCGCGGCAGCGCCTGTATGCCTGCACGCACCTGCTCGGCAATACGCGCAGAGGTAAAAAATCCCAGAGCAAACACTACCAAGACAAAGCCCGGCAGCTCTTTCATCACAGGGAACATTTTGGGCACCACAAAGTACCACAGAAAAATTTGCACCAATAAGGGGACGTTACGAAACAACTCTACCCACGCGTTGGCCAAGCGGGTCAGCCAAGGGCTGTCCGGCAAGGTGCGCAGCGTACCGATCAGCGCGCCCATGACCATGGCCACGATCCAAGCCGAGGCAGCGACCGCCAATGTCCAGCCCCAGGCGTCTAGCAGCCATTGCAGGTAGGTTCGGCCACCACCGTCGTCGTCCATTAAAAATTTGAAGTCTATCGCCATGTGTGTCTCCACCTCTGTTTGTTATGTGGGTGATTTGGCGCTTTGCAAACTGCATGCAAAGCTGGTAACTACCTTAAAGCAAAAACCCCGCCACGGCAAGCGCGGGGCGGGGC
>JANNCO010000306.1:0-2139 GCA_031386655.1 Polaromonas sp.
GTTTTAGCCTGTTGAGGCCGTATTACCTGCTCAAACAGCTATGCAATTAATAGCATTTTGCAAGCGCTGTGCGCCCAAACCATATATTACCTGGTAGCCAATACCTGCCTGCATTAGTGTGCGGCGCAGCAAGGCGTCTACTGGCGCACGGGCATGCGCACCATCGCGTTGAATGCCGTCGGGTTGCCACGGCGTATCCAGCGCAGTCACCAAATTAATATCTACATCATGCTGCTGCAACACGGCCTGTGCATAGAGCGAGTGGTCTGAAAACACATATTCGCTGTACACCGCCGTCATCAAGGCGGTAGTGTCTGCCAACACAATAGCATGTTGCTGTGCTGCCCGGCTAATGCGTTGCTGCTGCGTCGCCGCTATGTGCGCTTGCTCGTGTTGCAGCGGGGTGCGGCCATGCAGGTTGCACCATTCACGCAAATACTCATCGACAGTTACCGCGTCTTTGCCGTGCACTTGCAAATGTCGCGCCATAGCATGCGCCAAAACCGACTTGCCTGTAGATTCTGCGCCAAGCAGTGCAATGATCATGCGGACAACAGGCGAGAAGATAACCTGCAGCGGTTACTTCGTGAACTGCACAAAAATCTCATTTGGCTTGATCATGCCCAATTCATAGCGGGCTTTTTCTTCGACCATCTCGAGGCCTTCTTTAAGATCGCGCACCTCGGCGGTCAGTTGGTCGTTGCGCAGCTGAGCCTGGGTATTTTGAATTTTCAAGGTGTTCAGCTGGGTCTGCATGCCGCCCACATGGCCCAAGCTGCCACGGCCAAACCACAGCTGGGCATGCAAGACGACCAGCAGGGCAATGAGAATAGCGGGGACGAGGCGGGAAGTCATGAAGCGCTACTAATTTTGCAGCATTGTAGCGAATATTGCCCCACCTCAGCGCAGGTTGTAAAAAGCCGCGCGGCCTGGGTAGCTGGCCACTTCGCCCAAGTCTTCTTCTATACGCAGCAGCTGGTTGTATTTGGCCATGCGGTCGCTGCGGCTCATGGAGCCAGTTTTGATTTGCCCTGCGTTGGTGCCTACCGCGATATCGGCAATGGTGCTGTCTTCGGTCTCGCCGCTGCGGTGGCTGATAACGGCGGTGTAGCCTGCGCGCTTGGCCATCTCGATAGCCGCAAAAGTTTCGGTCAAGGTGCCAATCTGGTTAATTTTGATGAGAATGGAATTGGCAATTTTCTTGTCAATGCCTTCTTTTAAAATTTTGGTATTGGTCACAAACAAGTCATCGCCTACGATCTGCACGTTTTTACCCAAGCGGTCGGTCAATACTTTCCAGCCATCCCAGTCGCCCTCGGCCATGCCGTCTTCGATGCTGATGATGGGGTATTTGTCCACCCAGGTGGCCAGCATGTCGGTCCATTCGGTGCTGTTCAGTTGCAGGCCTTCAGCTTCCAGGTGGTATTTGCCGTCTTTGTAAAACTCAGACGCAGCGCAGTCCAGGCCCAGTGCAATTTGCTCACCCGCGGTGTAGCCTGCTGCAGCTATCGCATCCAAAATCATTTGGATAGCCGCTTCGTGGTTAGGTACTGTTGGCGCAAAGCCACCTTCGTCGCCCACAGCAATGCTCATGCCTTTGTCGTGGATAATTTTTTTCAGTGCGTGGAACACCTCTGCGCCCCAGCGCACAGCTTCGCGAAAGCTGGGCGCACCCACGGGGATGATCATCAGCTCTTGCAAGTCAAGATTGTTATTGGCATGCGCGCCGCCGTTGATGACATTCATCATCGGCACCGGCATTTGCATGCTGCCCATACCGCCAAAGTAGCGGTACAGTGGCAGGCCGGCTTCTTCAGCCGCGGCGCGTGCCACTGCCATCGACACAGCTAGCATCGCGTTAGCCCCCAGGCGCGATTTGTTCTCAGTACCGTCCAGGTCAATCAGCGTCTTGTCCAGGAATGCTTGCTCGGAGGCATCCAGGCCCAGAATAGCTTCAGAAATTTCAGTGTTGATATGCTCGACTGCTTTGAGCACGCCCTTACCCGAGTAGCGCTTTTTGTCGCCATCGCGCAGCTCAATAGCCTCGCGGCTTCCGGTAGACGCGCCCGAGGGCACGGCGGCGCGGCCCATTACGCCACTTTCTAGCAACACATCACATTCCACCGTAGGGTTGCCACG
>JANNCO010000498.1:0-22070 GCA_031386655.1 Polaromonas sp.
ACCCAGTCGTCTTCACTGATGAATATCGGTTTCTCTGACGCCTCGAATTTGCCTATCCCGCTGTTACCTCCGGCATCGTTGCCAACGTTTAAATCTTCGGGGGAAATCAGCCAAAACATATCCGTTTTCTCAGTCACTCCCGGCGGTAATTGCCTGATCGGCTCGTTGTAGTCGTAGCCATTTAACCTGTCAATTTTTGCACACGACTTGATGCTATAAAAATTTAGCTCCAGACGCAGCTCACCGCCACTGATGGCCCACAAGTAACTTTGGAACAAACGCAGCGATTGGCGCACTGCGCTGTAGGAGTCTGCTTCTATACCGGGATTTAAGCGGCGATTAAGCACTGTCAGCCCCGTTTTGAGCAATATGTTAGAGCAGGCTGGCATCACAATGGCCATTTGAATTGGCTTGGCACTATTTATAGTCTTGCCCACACCAAATTTGGTGATTTCATCTAGCATGCGCAGATGGGCGTACATGCCAGGTTCACCAAAGTGAGGAAGCGGGCTTTTAAGCTGTCTGAGCTGCAGCTTGTTGAAGTTGACGTCCCACGCGGTGGCGTCAGGCTTGTTGTCTTGCTTTAGCGGGTAGGTTTTCATCACATCATTGATGATGTTGCGTGCGCCTTGGTAATCTTCCAGGACAACCTTATCTTCAGCATCTAGCAATTTTGTGAGCAATTCAACCCAGTCCTTATCAAAGCTGGTCTCGGCGCCGTATACCTCCCAAAACTCGCCCAACTCTGCTGATGTCTTGGTTGCAGCGGCTGCTGCTGCTGCTGCTGCTGAGGCAGTAAAAGGTACGGTACCAGATGTTGACGCAGGCGACTCAGGCGTAGATCCCGCGTCCGCTACCTCGGTATTGCCACCTCCGCCTCCGCAGCTAAGCAAGCTGGTTATCAAAACAGCGGCAGATGCATTTTTCAAGGCACGCAGCACAAATTGATGTTTCGCATTAACAGTACTTGTCATTTAGATCTCTCCCTAAGAATAATTTTGTGAACGTACCATTCAAGTACTAATTAATTCACTTTCATTATTACTTTGTGAGCATCCAAAGCTAGCTGCTGTAGGCAATAAACGTGTAACGCCTTGTTATAGGTGTGTCTGTATTTCAACGGTTGCTTGACAGTCATGCAATCTGTTGGGTTGTTAGTTGTTTGCTAGACGTACAGCGCTTAAATCCGAGTCGCTCTCAACTTGTTTAGACGAGAGCTCGCCTACAGATTTTAATATTGTCAAGGCGCTTGGAACTGCTCGGCTTGCATTGTTCGCAAGTCGTTTTAGAACACTGCGCACTTGGTGTTACCTGCGGTGTGGAGCAAGTTGTTTAAGCTTCGGATGCGGTCCAACCAATGATGGTGGGCGATGCAAGTTTCGAACTTGCGACCCCTGCAGTGTGAATGCAGTGCTCTACCCCTGAGCTAATCGCCCGAAGCCTTAAATTATACCTTGGAACAGATTGTGTTAGCCACCTGGAGCGGGCAATGCCAGCTGCGCTTGCTGCGACACACGCACGCAATCTTTGATGTGCTGCTCACCCAAATAGCGAATAGCTGCATAACCCACCACCGCTGATACAGCCTGGCCTGCCAGCGGCACAAATTTGGCTGCTTGTATCGCTGTCATGCGCACGCCAATCATTTTGGCGGCTTTGATGACTAAGTCTTTGGTGATCAACTTGCCTACCAGCACGGTGCCGGTCATGGCAATGGCTTTTTGCACGCGTTCACGCTGGGTGGGGTCCAGGCGGTCTAGCTGCTGGGCCGACAGGCCGAACTCGGCATTGATTTTGGGCAATAGCTTGGACAGCAAAGCCGCGTCCACTGCCCAGTCTAGGCCCGGCACGGGTACGGCACTGGCAAAGCCTGCTACCAGCGCACGTTTGTTTAGCATGCGGCGCGACCGGAGAATAGCGTCGATCACCGTGGGGTCACCATCGGCCATGCTAGAGGCAGAAAAAGAAGACGAAGAGGTGAACAATGTAGCCATGCGCAAGATCTTAGATGAAAGCTTTAAAAACCCAACCCAGGTTGCAGATGGGGCGGTAAAACCTGTGGCTATTTTTGTTGTGATTTAAACCGACGGGCCGCTGGTTTTAGTTTTGACAAAACCGTAGATCACCAGCAACACAATGGCACCGATTACAGACGCAATCCAGCCCGCAGCGTCGCCTTGTTTGTACCAGCCCATGGACTGGCCCACAAAGTTAGCTAAGAACGAACCGCCTACGCCCAAGATGGCGGTCATGATCCAGCCAAGCTTGTCGTCGCCGGGTTTGACAGCACGCGCGATAAACCCAACAATCAAGCCAACAATGATAGTGATGATCCAAGACATAGTAGTAACTCCAGTTCTAGTGAATAATAAATTGCACGCCAAGGTGGCCTGCAACAATCGCACTTTACACTGAGTTTGTCACTTGTCTAAAAAGCTACGCCTGAGCGATGGTCTACAGCACCTGAGAGCGTCAATATTATCGTTAAATAGGTCAATAACCCAGGTAAAACCTACTCAAACAGCTATAAAATTAATAGCATAAATAGAAATGATCAAGCTTCCAGCGCCTCGCCCAAAGCCATCCACTCCTCTTCAGCCTGCGCCAGCTGGGCGTCAATCAGCTTTAAGCGCTTGGCGGCAGCGGCAAAGTCTGCGGGCGGTAGTGTTTGGGACAGCCGCGCATGCAAGGTAGTTTGCTCTGCTTGCAGCTGGGCCACTTGGGCTTCTGCTACCAGCAGTTTTTTCTTGAGGTTTTGGCCAGCAGCTTTGGACAGTACTGGGCTTGCGGCATTGGTAGAAAAGGTCACTGCGGGCGTTGCAGGTGCGGCAATATTGGGTGCGGCGGGTTCAACTTTCACGGCGCGCTCAGTTTTGGCAACTTCACGCAGGCGTTTAGATTCGTCCAGCAAGTAGCGCTGGTAGTCGTCCAAATCGCCGTCAAACGGTGCCACTACGCCGTGGCCTACCAGCCAAAACTCGTCGCACACGGCGCGCAGCAAGGCGCGGTCGTGGCTGACCAGCATGACCGTGCCTTCAAACTCGTTAAGCGCCATAGACAGCGCCTCGCGGGTGGTTAGGTCTAGGTGGTTGGTAGGTTCGTCTAGCAGCAGCAGGTTAGGGCGCTGCCACACCATCATGCACAACACCAGGCGGGCTTTTTCGCCGCCGCTCATACTGCCCACGGCTTGCTTGACCATGTCGCCACCAAAGTTAAACGCGCCTAAAAAGCCGCGCAAATCTTGCTCTTTGCCCGACTCGCCGGCAAAGCCTGCCGCAGCGTGTTCTTTGGCCAGGCGAATCATGTGTTCTAGCGGCGTGTCTTGCGCTCTTAAAACGTCCAGTTCTTGCTGCGCGAAGTAGCCAATGCGCAAACCTTTACCTTCGGTCACGGTGCCAGACAATATGCCCAAGTCGCGCGCAATCGTTTTTACCACGGTAGATTTACCTTGCCCGTTAGCCCCCAAAATACCAATGCGCTGGCCTGCCAGCACCGACTTGCTCACGCCGCTGACAATGGTTTTAATGCCTTCGTCAGTATGGTAGCCAAAGCTGGCATCGCTGATCGCCAGCATGGGGTTGGGCAAGTTAGCGGGTTCTTTAAATTCAAAGGTAAAGTCCGCATCGGCCAGCATGGGCGCTACTTTTTCCATGCGCTCCAGCGCTTTCACACGGCTTTGCGCTTGCTTGGCTTTGCTGGCCTTGGCCTTGAAGCGGTCGATAAATTTTTGCAGATGCGCAATTTTGTCTTGCTGCTTGTTAAAGGCCGACTGCTGCAAAATCATTTGCTGCGATTTGAGTTCTTCAAACGCGCTGTAGTTGCCGCCGTAGCGGTTGAGTTGCGAATTTTCAATATGCACCGTGGTCGACGTCACAGCGTCAAGAAATTCGCGGTCGTGGCTGATGACAATCATCGTGCCTTCGTAGCGCTTGAGCCAGGCTTCCAGCCACACCAGTGCGTCCAGGTCCAAGTGGTTGGTGGGTTCGTCTAGCAGCAGCAAGTCGCTGGGGCACATCAGCGCGCGGGCCAATTGCAGGCGCATGCGCCAGCCGCCCGAGAAGCTGTTAACCGGCTGCTCTAGCTCATGGGTTTGAAAGCCTAGGCCCAAAATCAGGGCTTGCGCGCGCGGCACGGCGTCGTGGTCGCCTGCGTCGGCAAGATCTGTGTAGGCATGGGCTATGTCCATGCCTGCGTCCATGTCGTCGGGGTCTAGCGCGTGGGCTGCTTCGGCTTTGACCAGTACTTCGCGCAGCTCGGCCAGGCGCGTGTCGCCGCGCAGCACGTAGTCGGTGGCGGTTTCATCGGTTTCAGGCATGTTCTGCTCTACTTGGGACATGCGCCACTGCGTAGGCATGTAGTAGTCGCCGCCGTCTTCGTGCAAAGTACCGTTTAGCAGGCCAAACAGGGTCGATTTGCCCGCGCCGTTGCGGCCAATGAGCCCCAGCTTCTCTCCGGGGTTAATGGTCAAGTTTGCACCGCCCAGCAGCACTTTGGCGCTGCGGCGCAGGGTAATATTTTTAAGAGTAATCATGGCGGGCCAGACAGCGCCGTGCACTGAATTAGCAAAAACCCTAATTATCCTTTGTTTAGGGCGTGTTTGGGGCTTTGCCTGACAGCTTTGATTGGATGGGCTTGCCTAGTTTGACCCAAGTCTTGCCACGCCAGGTGTTAACGGGGTATTACTTTTATCACATCCGAAAACATGATGATGTCTGCGCCATCGCCTGCGCCCAGTACAAACCAGCCGACCAAGCCAGCCAGCAGCACCGCCAACACAATGCCGCCTATCACCCAGCCGGTGCGGCCAGAGGTCACTTTGCCTGCAGATTCGCCGTGTGGCATGCCATTTTTTATCACCATCGGCTCGCGCATTTTGTTTTGCAGGGCCACCAAGGCGCGGCCCGTGGGCGTAAGCGGTGGCTGGCTCTCGCTGGTTGCGCCTTGCGCGTCGAATGCAGCAAAGCTCAGCGGTGGCGCGGGTTCTTGCACCGGTAGGTCGAACATCGACGTGCGCGTGGGTTCGTCCGACACGGCCCGGCTTAGAACCTGCGTGGCTTGTGTGGCTTGTTGCACAGCATGGGGCTGCACTCCAGCATGGGCCTTCTGCACATACGCCTGTACGGCGGGCGGAATGCTGGCGTCGCTGAGTCTTCTTAACTGGCGTTTGGACAGCTCGGCATACACGCCGTTCGGAAAGCGGCTTAAAAAGCCTTCCAAGTCGCTGGGTTCGGTGCTGTCTTTTACGTCTTTCCAGTACACCAGCTCTTGCTCTTGCGCCACTGGGCTGGTGGCTGTACCAAAACTGGCGCTAAACGCTGAGATGGGTGGTGCAGACTGTGGGCCCGCCCCAACTGATGGCGAGTTGCTGTTGTTGGAGCTGCCAAAGTTAGAGTTAAAGTTGCTGGAGCGTGCACTGGGGGTAATGGTAGGGTCGGCCTGGCGCGCAGCGGTGCGCAGCGCATAGGCAAAATCATGCGCCGTTTGGTACCGCTGGTTTTTGTCTTTGGCCAACGCAGTAGCTATCACAGCGTCCAGCTCTAGCGGCAGCTCGGGGTTAATGCTGCTGGGCGGCGGCGGGTTCAGGTTGGTAATTTGGTTAACGATGGCAAAGTAGCTGTCGCCGTCAAACGGGCGGCTGTCAGTCAGCAGCTGGTACAGCACAATACCCGCGGCAAACATGTCAGACCTAGAATCTACTGCGCGGCCTTCTATCTGCTCGGGTGCCATGTACTTCAGCGTGCCCACCACACCGCCTTGGGTGCGCGTGGCCTCGCCCGAGTCTTGTATGCGCGCTACGCCAAAGTCCGCCAGCTTGACGCGGCCATTCGGCTCGATTAGCAAATTGGCAGGCTTGATGTCGCGGTGGATTATTTTGTGCTCGTGCGCATACTCCAGCGCCGCCAGCAGGTCGCACATAATGCTGACCGACTCATGCAGCGCATAGCGGTGCCCGCTGTCCAGGTAGTGCTTTAAGTCTTGGCCTTGCACATATTCCATGACCAGGTACGCAATGTTGTCGTAGCGGTCAGAGTCGTACACGCTGACAATGTTGGGGTGTTGCAGGCGCGCGGCAGAATGCGCCTCGGTGCGAAAGCGTGCCTCGTATTCGGCAGCATCGGCGCGCGACAGGTTGCCCACGCGCACGGTTTTAATAGCTACCCTGCGCTTAAGGTTGGGGTCAATTGCCTCGTACACTACACCCATGGCTCCTGCGCCCAGCACACGCACAATGTCGTAGCGACCTAGTTTGGTGGTTTCTGGCGCAATGTCTGGCATGGTGTGGGGTGCTTTGCTGCGTGAGGATATGCATCAGAGTGTAATACTTAAAAAGTATACCCAAATGACAAACTTTCACAGTGTGCAAGATAGTTTGCATAGCAGCACTGCGACATATCGCGCAGTTTTTACAGGACAGAGGCCAGCTATCGATTAGAGCTAAGCTTTTCTTGCCGATCGCGCTGTTCTACGCAGTAAGGGTGGCTTTGAAAAACAGGTCGCACACATTGATCAAATATACAGCTGCTGCGGGCGAAAAACGATTTACCCTGACAGGCTGCTTGCGGGCTGGCGGCTACGTTTGGCGCTGCGGCATTCGCTGAGGTGGTGGCTTGCCGTGTAATTAACGCTGTGGATTGGGTGTTGTTGCTGCTGTTTACTGCATTGGACGTCGCTTGTTTTGCTGCCAAGTCGTTCTGGGTTTGCAAGCGCACTGCCGCGGTAGCCGCACGCGTGGCAGCCAAACGCGCCGCAGATGCCGCAGCCAAAGCTGTATCGCTTTGGTCGGCTTTGCCAGACAAGGGTAGAACAATCGTGGCAGGCTGTGCATTAATGGTTAAAGCAGGCGTCAGAGTTAAAGAACTTGTGGCCAATGGCAAGGTAGTGGGCGCAGCGATGGCAACTTGGGACAGGCCTGCTTGAGCTGCGGTTTCGGTAATGATGCTGTTGGATGGGCTGCGTCCCACCCATAAAGCGCCACCGCATGCAAAAAGTATTAGCAGCACTACCATGGCGGCCCACTTTTTGCGTTGCGAAATATTCAATATAGCGGCTGGGGTGGTACTGGGCACCGTCAGTTGGGTGTTGCCAGTCAGATCTGCTGCGGACACACTGTTTGCACAGGCAACTATCGTACGGTCGTAGACTGCTTGGCCTTGGCTGGTACTTGCCTCTACTATGGCCTTTAATCGCCGTTTGGCCATGTCAGCATACACGCCATCGGGAAATCGTTTTAAAAATCCTTCCAGGACTTGCCTATCGTCAGAGCTTTTAATGTCTTTCCAGTACACCAACTCCAGTTCCTGTACTACGGAGCTGCTGGTATTTCCAAGGCTGTTGTTTGACGTTGATCCACTGAACTCAAGCGCACTGGTGGTGTGCGACACAATAGTTTTGTGCGGGTCGGCCAGCGGCGTAATGGTTGGGTCGGCTCGACAAGCAGCCGCTTGCAGTGCCTGTGCAAAATCCTGTGCTGTTGCGAACCGCTGGGTTTTGTCTTTGGCCAGCGCCTGGGCCACTATGGCGTCCAGCTCTGGCGGGAGCATGGGGTTAATGCTGCTGGGGGTAGGAGGGTCTTGGGAAGTTATTTGGTTGACGATAGAAAAATAGCTATCCCCATCAAATGGCCGGCGGTCGGTAAGCAGTTGGTACAGCACAATGCCGGCTGAAAACATATCAGAGGTTGCATCTACTTTACAGCCCTTTATCTGCTCGGGTGCCATATATTTCAGTGTGCCCACTACACCACCTTGCGTGCGCGTGGCTTCGCCAGAATCTTGTATACGGGCTACACCAAAGTCGGCAAGTTTCAGGCGTCCACTGCCTTCTATCAGCATGTTTGCAGGTTTGATATCGCGGTGAATAATATTGTTTTGGTGGGCGTAGTTCAGCGCTGACAGCAGGTCACACATCATCTGCACAGTCTGCTGCAACGTATAGCGTTGACCGATGTCAAGGTAGTGCTTTAAGTCTTGCCCTTTGACGAATTCCATTACCAAAAACGGCGTGTCGCCATCATGGTCTGAGTCGTAGACACTCACTATGTTGGGGTGCTGCAAGCGAGCAGCAGAATGCGCCTCGGTGCGAAAGCGCAGTTCGTATTCAGCTGCCTCGTCTTTGGGTAGGCTGTCAACCCGCACTGTTTTAATGGCTACGCTGCGATTGAGGTTAGGGTCGCGCGCCTCGTACACCACACCCATTGCGCCTTTGCCCAGCACGCGGGTAACATCGTAACGACCTAATTTTTTGGCTGTGGTTGCGCTGTCTGACATGCGAATGAGAGTTTAAAATTGAAATACGATTTGTCATCTTGTGACAATTAGCTACCTATTTTACGTTTTGACTAGTCTAAATGTTTAGTTGATATTTGCCATACGTGTGCTTTTTCACGCTGGCGCTTACATTCAATTTATTAAAGCGTGAGAAGGGCATCGCGTGTAGCCAAAAGAACTACATCATCTCCCGCCGAGGTTTCCAACCAAATCACCTCCAAGCTAGGAAAAGCACCTTCAAAATGCTCTCGCTCGTTGCCAATTTCCAGTACAAGTACGCCTTGTGCAGTCAACTTGGCCGGTAGCTGTCGCAACAAAGGCAGAATAAAGTCCATACCATCTACCCCGCCGGCCAAAGCTATGTGCGGTTCGGCCAGATATTCAGCGGGCAGGGTGGCCATGCTGGCGCTGTTGACATACGGCGGGTTGCACAGCACCAAATCGTACGGGCCTGTGCACTGGGCCAAACCGTCAGAGGTCACGGTGGTAATGCGCTGTGCCAGGCCATGTTTGTCAATGTTGATGCGTGCTACGGCCAATGCGTCAGCACTGATGTCGGCAGCTTCTACCGTGATGTCAGGGTAGGCCATGGCCGCCAGCACGGCCAAGCTGCCGTTGCCGGTACACAAATCTAATACTTTAAGCGTGTTGTCACCTAGCCACGGGTCAATACTGCCGTCGGCCAGTAATTCGGCAATAAAGCTGCGCGGCACAATAGTGCGCTCGTCTACATAAAACGGTACGCCCTGCAGCCAAGCCTCTTGTGTCAGGTAGGCTGCAGGTTTGCGGGTCTCGATGCGTGCTCTTAAAATAATAGCTGTTTGAGCATTATCTACGGCCTCAACAGCATTATTTGCCACTAAATCCAGGTTATCCAGCGGAATTTTCAATGCCCACAGCACCAGCCAGGCGGCTTCGTCAAAAGCGTTTGTGGTGCCGTGGCCGTAGCCCACGCCGGCGGCTTTTAGCTGCTGGGCGGATTGTTCGATCAGTTCTATTACAGTCATGTTGCGATTGTAAGGATTGAAAACTTTTCACAACTTCGCGGCTTTAGCTGACTCCAAAACACTTGCAACCATGCCAAGATCATGCCGAAAGGACCCAAGTTATGCAACAAGAATTGACGGAAGAAATATATGCCGAGCGTGCCGACGCGTTAGCCCTAGAACATACTCCTGCAACCATACTGCATCACTACGACACTGCCCAGCTGTGGCCTAGCGCCACCGTGCAAGACATACCCAGCGCCTACCAGTGCGCCCTGGCAGTGCGCGCACTGCGCGTGGCCCGCGGCGAGGTACCACGTGGCTACAAAATAGGGTTTACCAACCGCACCCTCTGGCCCCGCTATAACGTGCACGCGCCTATCTGGGGCACGGTGTACGACACCACGCTAAGCTATTGCGACGGGCTGGGTGCGATGCACCTGGAAGGTATTAGCCAGCCGCGCATTGAACCCGAAGTAGTGTTTGCCCTGCGCGCTACGCCGCCTGCAGGCGCTACGTTGTTCGATTTATTTAACTGCCTTGACTGGGTAGCTCCGGGCTTCGAAATAGTGCAGTCGCACTTGCCCGGCTGGAAGTTCGGCGCTGCGGACGCTGTGGCCGACGGCAGCCTGCACGCGCGCCTGCTGGTGGGCAGCAAGGTGCCTGTGCGCGGCATAGCTTCTAGCGCACTGGCCCTGTGTGCAGCACTGGCCACTACCAGCGTGCGCCTGAGCCAAGACGCCAAAGTGATCGACAGCGGCGCAGGCGCTGCTGTGTTGGACGACCCACTGCAAGCGCTGCTGCACTTTGTGCGCGAGATACAGCTGTGCCCTGGTGCACCCAGCCTGCAAGCGGGCGATGTCATTACCACCGGTACCTTGACCGACGCTTGGCCTGTAAAAGCCGGGCAAACTTGGTCTGCAGATTTTGATGCACCATTGCCGCGGCTAGAAATAGCATTCGACTAAAGTGCGCTCGCTTTGCCCTGCCGTATTCGCGGAGCCCAAACTGATTTAAAATAATTTAAAAGCTGTCGGACAGGCTGCAGCAATTATTGGGCACACAGTGGCGAATACTAAAAATTCAAATAGTTCAATGGGCTCAACCAACATGGTATCGCATGTTATGCGCCGTATCCATGAAGGCAAGCTGAGACCAGCGGATCAAATGCCCAGCGAAAACGAATTTGCCAAAGAGTTCAATGTGGCCCGTGGCTCTGTCAGAGAAGCCTTCAAAGCACTCGAAGCATTGGGAATTTTAGAGACTGCAGTGGGCAAGCGCGCCAGGGTCGGGCGGCTCAATGGCGAAGTCATGGCTATCCTGGTGAACAACGCTGTAGAAACAATGCAAGTCAGCGTGCAGCAAACACTGGACCTTCGCCGCACTTTGGAGATGCGCACGGCGCGCATAGCCGCGTTAAGGCGCAGCGACGAGAGTTTGATCAAGATTGCAGATGCCGCCAAGCGCATGCGAATTGCCCGCGGCGACCTCGTCAACCAGACGGCTGCAGACATAGATTTTCATGTGGCCATAGCTGAGGCCACTGGGAATCCCCTGTACACCATGATGATTGAATCTTTTGAGTTGGTTATGCAGAAAACATGCCCCATTGGCTGGAACAGCCGGCCCAATGAAACCTTGCGTGATGCCATCTTCAACATGCACGACGCTATTGTCGATGCGATTCGAAAGCAAGACGCCAACGCTGCTGAGCTGGCGATGGCATTGCACTTTGACAATACTGTTCAGTCGTTAATCTCGGCTGGCGTGGCCTGATAGCGGCTAGCGTGTTGCCAGCGCCGGGCGGCGCACACAGTTCTACTGATCGTACTTTCCCATCTGGCTTGCCGCAACGCTGCAACCACGCGCGGGTTATATGTTGACGCTGCACGCAAAAATTTCAAAAAATTCATTGAAACTTGAAATCCGTCAAAGTTTCTTGCAAATAATCTACAGGTATGTACAATCCTGTCCTACAGGTTAAGTATTTTATTTGAGTAAAAGCGTAGATACAGCGCACTATTTACAAAGGAGCTGCGGTGAAAATTACCAGCATCGAAACTCTACGACCCAAAGAACACCCCAACGTGTTGTGGGTTCAAGTTCACACCGATGAAGGTATCACGGGACTGGGCGAAACCTTCTATGGGGCTGCGTCTGCAGAGGCCTACATCCATGAATGGGCTGTGCACAAACTACTGGGCAAAAATCCGCTCCAGATAGACCGTATTGCCAAAGATCTGGTGGGCTACCTTGGGTTTCGCAGCTCTGGGGCGGAGGTGCGCGGTAATTCTGCTATCGACATTGCGCTGTGGGATATTTTTGGCAAAGTGACAGGTCAGCCTATTTGCCAACTGCTGGGTGGTCAAACGCGTGAGCGTATTCGTACGTACAACACCTGCGCGGGCGGCGACTATGTGCGCTCAACCAAACAGCAGTCTGTGAGCAATTGGGGGCTTTCAACATCTAAGCCGGGACGCTACGACGATCTCAATGCATTTTTAAACCATGCTGACGAACTGGCTTTGGACCTGCTGGACTCAGGTATCACCGCCATGAAAATATGGCCGTTCGACCCTTATGCAGAAGCCAGCGATGGTTTGTATATTTCTGGCCCTGATCTTGAAAAAGGCCTGGAGCCCTTTCGCAAAATACGCCAAGCTGTCGGCAACAAGATGGACATCATGGTGGAATTTCATTCCTTGTGGAGTCTGCCGCCAGCGCTGCAAATTGCAGACCGCTTAGCTGAGTTCAATACCTTTTGGCATGAAGACCCCATGAAGCTTGACAGCCTGAGCGGATTTAAACGCTATGCAGACCGCAGCAAGGCACCACTTTGCGTATCGGAAACATTGGCGATGCGGGGCAGTTTTCTCGACTTGCTGCGCACCGATGCGGTGGGCGTGGTGATGCTAGACATTTCCTGGTGCGGCGGTTTGTCAGAGGCGCGCAAGATCGCCAGCATGGCAGAGGCGTGGCATTTGCCCGTAGCGCCACACGACTGTACCGGCCCAGTGGTGCTAACTGCCTCCACGCACTTGTCTCTGAACGCTCCCAACGCGCTTATCCAGGAATCTGTCAGAGCTTTTTATACAGGCTGGTACAAAGACGCGGTAACAGCGCTGCCTGAGGTGAAAAACGGTTACATCACCGTGCCTCCTGGGCCAGGTCTTGGGTTGGAGTTAGTTCCAGACATTCGCAAGGTGATGACCATTGAATCGCGGATAACCAAGATTTGATTCACCAAAGGTCTGATCTCAAAAATAATTGTCAGCAAGGAAGTTTGCGCATCCGTGCTGAATGAATTGACTTAATGCAAATGCAAATGCCTTTGACTGAGTTGATAAAGCGCTAGGAAAAAGTAACCACACGGCATAGCCGTTCACCCGACTTACAACTTAGGAGATTATTCAAATGAAACTTTCCATCATTTCAATGGCTGTTGCAGTATCAATGGTCACCGCTGGAACCTCAGCGTTGGCACAAAATAAATTGCGCATCAACATGGTAGTGCACTCTTCGTCTACCAACGCATTTTGGCAGCCTGTCAAACGGGGTATGGAAGATGCTTGCAAGCAATATAAAGCCGACTGTCAGCTGATTTTTGCCCAAAAAGAGGGCGACACAGCAAACCAGCTGCGCAACTTTCAAACATCGGTTGCCCAAAAGGTAGATGCGATTGTTGTCACCATCACTGATAACAAAGCATACGATCAACCTGTTGAAGACGCCATCAAACAAGGCATCACCGTACTCGCATTCAATGTGGACGACACTGAAGGTGCAGACGGCAATAAACGCTTGGCATTCGTCGGGCAGAGTTTTGCCGATGCGGGCTATGCCCTGGAAAAATCTATGGAACAGCATTACCCTCCAACGGGCCCTATTCACGTGCTGGTTGGAATTTCTGCACCCGGTCAAAACTGGTCAGAATCACGAGGTAAAGGCGTCATGAAAGCTTTGGATGAATTCAAGACAAAAAATCCAACTCGTCCGCTGACCTACGAGCGAATTGATTCAGGTACAGATTTGAATATCACTACTCAGCGCGTCACAGCGTACCTGGACAAAAACCCCAAAACTAACGCCTACTTTGACACCGGCTTTTGGGAGGCAGGCGTTGCGCAGGCACTGAAGTCAAAAAATGTTGCACCTGGAAAAATCACCTTGGCTGGATTTGACCTCGTACCGGCTGTGCTTGATCGGATGGATGAGGGTTATATCCAAGGCACGGTAGACCAGCAGCCGTATCTTCAGGGCTATTTGCCTGTGGCTCAGATAGCTTTGATGAAGCAATACAAACTATCCGCCTGGGATGTCAATACAGGCAACAGCATCATAACGAAAAAAGACGTTGCTGCTGTGCGGGAGCTCACTGGCAAAGGCTTGCGTTAGTTTGCCAAAAGTCCTGGGCGAGCCGTGCCAGGTTCGCCCCCACTTCTAATTCAAGGCTACTATGCGCAAACTATTGCAATCCGTATTTTCAAGGCCTGAGATGGGTGCCCTGTTGATGCTTATAGCGTTGACATTGTTTTTTGAGATATTGCCGCGCTTCACACAAGGCCAAGCATGGACTTTTATCAACGAGAATAATTTTCGAAATTTG
The DNA here is from genome assembly GCA_031386655.1 of Polaromonas sp. Taxonomy (GTDB): domain Bacteria; phylum Pseudomonadota; class Gammaproteobacteria; order Burkholderiales; family Burkholderiaceae_C; genus JAAFIP01. The sequence continues at coordinate 13,860 of JANNCO010000498.1, forward strand.
CTGAGCGTGCTGCCCGAGTTGGGGCTGATTACTATTGGGGTGACGCTACTACTGATTGTCAAAGAATTTGATCTCTCGGTAGGCTCACTGTCAGCACTCACGCCCGTGCTGATGTTTGAAATGATGAACGAGGGCAGTCGTTTGCTCAACTTTGGCGTGGGTCCTTGGGTTGCCATACCACTTGCGCTGGCCGTTGCAGCGGGCGTGGGCTACCTGAATGGATGGATAACTTTAAAATTTAAAATCCATTCGTTTGTGACAACACTGGGCATGCTCTTTGTGGTGCGTAGCCTGGCCGTAGTAGTCACCGACGGCTTCCCGCCGTCCACGCCAGCTACAGCGCCAATTTTGCTATCTCAGACATCTATTTTGGGGCTGAGCTTGCCGCTGTGGATTTTTGGATTCATCGCGGTGCTTGCGGCCATGTTGCTCAGTAAAACCAACTTTGGTAATTGGATGTATGCAACAGGTGGCGACGAGGGGTCCACCCATTGTGTAGGTGTAAAAACCGATCGTGTCAAATTGCTCACATTCATGATGTGCTCCGTGTTTGCGGGTATGTCTGGAATTTTGGTGGCTTTGCGCATGGCAACGGCAACGCCCAGTTCGGGTGACGGTGCCGAGCTGGAGGCTTTGGCAGCAACTGTCATTGGCGGGGCTTCATTGCAGGGCGGCATAGGCACCATAGTCGGCGCCATTGTGGGTACTGCCATTATTCGATCCATTGATGTTGGTTTGATTGTGGCCCGGGTGGATTCCAACTGGTTTAAATTTGCCGTAGGCGCGCTGCTGATCGTGGCTGTAATTTTTAATACCCAGATACGTCAATGGGCCAGAAAAATTAAAATTGAAGTCAAGGTCGCTGAGGAGGGGAAATAAGCATGGCAACAGAAAACACGCAACTTACCCCCGTTATATCGTGCCGTGGGCTCGACAAGTGGTACTCAGGAGTTCACGCGCTAAAGCTTGTGGATTTGGACATACACCAAGGAGAAATTATTGGTTTGGTGGGTGACAACGGTGCCGGCAAATCCACGTTGATTAACATTCTTTCAGGTGCACATCCGCCGGACGCTGGAGAAATACAAGTAGAAGGTCGCGTGGTCAAAATAGACTCTACGCGCAAGGCGATAGACCTTGGTATTGAGACGATATACCAGCACACGGCCATGGTGCAGACGCTGAGCATTGCCCGCAACATTTTCTTGGGGCGAGAAATTATGTCGTTCCGTGTGGGTGGCTTAGGGTGGATTGACCACAGCAAAATGCGCTCTGAAGCAACGCGCGCCCTGGCGTTGGTAGGCCAGGATGCACGCTCGCCCGATGCGATTATTGGCGAGCTTTCGGGTGGCCAGCGCCAGGGTGTAGCTATCGCCCGAGCGATGTATTTCAAGTCTAAAGTCATGATCCTAGACGAACCAACCAACCATCTGGCCGTTAAAGAGATCAATAGAGTGCTGGACTTTGTGCGCCAGCTCAAACAGCAGGGCGTGACCGTCATTTTCATCAGCCACAATATTTACCACGTATACCCCATATGCGACCGTATTGTGATGATGGCTCGCGGCGAAAAAGTTTTGGACACGCCTAAAAGCGGTACGTCGATCGAAGAAATTCACGCGAAGCTAGGCGCATGATCAAAAACAGTCAGCCCTGCTTTGTAGAAAAATTAAGTTTGTAGAAAGAAATTGGCTATGAAAACAGCAATGACGCTGGCTGGAAAGACGGTATTGCTCACTGGCGCATTAGGTTCTTTGGGAAGAGCGCAAGCCACAGCATTTGCCCAGGCAGGTGCTCAGCTTTACTTGGTTGACCGCCCCAATTTTGTGTCTGAAGGCGAAACGTTTGCAGCGAGTCTTGGGTCAACCCAGTATATTGGGCAGGACCTGGGCTTACTGGCAGAAGCCAAAGCACGCTTTGCCGGACTGGAAATTGACATACTGGTTAACAATGCTGCGCTGATTATCAATCGACCTTTTGAAGAATTCTCATTGCAAGAATATGAAGATCAGATTCGCGTGAATTCTTCTGCTGCATTCGCTTTGACGCAAGCTTGTGCGCCCGGCATGAAACAAAAAGGGTACGGAAAAATTGTCAACTTTTGCTCTTTGACTTTGAATGGTCGATGGGACGGTTACGTGCCTTACGTGGCCTCCAAAGGTGCCATGCTCGGGCTTACCAAATCACTCTCGCGGGAGCTTGGGCCGCATGGCATTCGTGTTAACGCAGTGTCGCCAGGCGCTGTTGTGTCTGAAGCCGAAGTGCGGGTGTTTGGCGACCGCCTGCAACAGTACAGCGATTGGATTTTAGAAAACCAGTGCATCAAGACACGCATTCAGCCCGACCACATTGCAGACTTGGTTATGTTTTTATGCACGCCCGCTTCAGACATGATTACCGGGCAGAACTTGGCGGTTGATGGTGGGTGGTAGCGCAGTGGCCATGCCCGAGGCAGACCTGCGTTGCATTGCAGCGGTAGGTGACCAGGTGGGCGAGAGCCCGGTATGGTCGCAAGCGGACGGCAGCGTTTACTGGACTGATGTCTGCCGGTTTTTAGTCCATCAACTGGTCGTCAGCCGTGAGACGCTTCGAACCTGGATATTTGATGAGCCTGTCGTCGCACTGTCGCTCAGCAACGAGCCGGGGCGTTGGCTGGTGGCGCTTGCGTCGCGACTGATATGGTGGTGGCCCAAAACTGACCGCCGCATGGAGCATGGGTTTGTACTGCCTGGCTACCCCCGTGTGCGCCTAAATGATGGGCGGGCCGACCCACAAGGTAACTTTTGGATAGGGTCCATGCGCAACAACCTGCTGCCCAACGGCGACTTGACAAGCGCAGGGGGTACCGATGGTGTGATGTACCGCATCAGTCCCACAGGACAGGTAAGCGAGCACATTCACGGCCTGGGTATTTCAAACACAGTGTGCTGGAGTCCGGATGGAGGCACTTTCTACACCGCTGACACATTAGCCAACGCAGTGTGGGCTTATACATTTGACGCGCACAACGCAGCGCTGGGGCAACGCCGGGATTTCTTCATTGGCCATGGCGAAGGTTTGCCAGATGGGTCAGCCATGGACGCTGCTGGCTACCTGTGGAACTGCCGGTTTGGTGGCGGCAGCATAGTGCGGCTGGCACCCAATGGCAGCATAGACCGTATAGTTCGCTTGCCGGTGCAAGACGTTACGTCAGCATGTTTTGGTGGCCCTGACTTACAAACTTTATTTATAACTTCTGCAGCTGTGCTACGCCACTCTGGGGAAAGATTGGCGGGGTCTTTGTGGGCTTTGGCATGTGACACGCCGGGTCTTGCCCCCAACATGGTCAAGATTGCACCATGAGTGGCCGCCACGGCCAAGCCTTGATCGTGCTGCGAGACGACTATGCCGAAGTAGGTGTGGCCCCGGCCTGGGGCGGAGCTTTGGCATGGTACGACTGGCTGCCCGGCTCTAGCAACCAAAGAACACCGGTGCTGCGGCCGTTCAGGCCCAAAGAAAACGAAACACCAGATCCCTTTAGCCTAGCCAGTATCGTTATGGTTCCATGGTGCAACCGGATAGGTGGAAAAGGTTTTATGTTTGAAGGGCGCTATTACCCAGCCAAGCCCAACCGGGCCACCGAACCTTATGCCCTACATGGCGATGGCTTCTTGTCTGTATGGACAGTCACGCAGCAGCATGCCACCAAAGTGCAAATGACTCTGGAAAGCAGCACGCAAACTGCGTTTGACTATAAAGCGCAGCTAAGTTATGAATTAAAGTCTGGTGCGCTGTGTATGACGCTGGCGGTGACTAACTGCGCTGATCAGGCTGCGCCGTATGGGCTTGGATTCCACCCATGGTTTGCCAGGCGGCATGACACGCAACTGCAGTTCAATTCAAAATTTTACTGGACAGAGGCCCAAGACTTTTTGCCTTTTGAGTGCAAACTGTGTTCTGCAGACGACGCCAATGTTTTCAATGCCATGCGGCCCGCACCTGCTAGCTGGATGAATATTGCGTATGAAGGCTGGAACCAGCAGGCAACGGTGTGCACACCTAGTTTGGGTCTGCTGATAGACATTGAGGCATCGAATACGCTTGGAAATTTAATGGTGTTTAGCCCAGGCGCATCCGCTGATTTTGTGTGTATTGAGCCCATGTCTCACATACCTAACGCGCACAGAATGTATGGCTTGGCCAACGGGGCCGAGCTGAACCGTCTGGAGGCAAGCCAAACGCTGGAAGGATTTATGTGGATACGCCCAAGCCGCATGGGTAGTTGATTTAGTTTAGGTTTTACGCACCCTAACTTTTCACATGCGTGGCAAAAAACGCCATCGTGCGATCCCACGCTTGCTTAGCTGCAGCGGCGTCAAAGCGTGGCGTGGTGTCGTTGTTAAACCCGTGCTGTGTACCCGCGTAGGTGTGCGCCTCGTGCTTTACGCCTGCGGCCTTGAGCGCGGCCTCATACGCGGGCCATGCCGCGTTAATCCGCTCGTCCACGCCCGCAAAATGAATTTGCAACGGCGACTTGACTTTAGTAGCCTCTGCCGCCGCCGGATGGTTGCCGTAGAAAGGTACTGACGCTGCTAAACCAGGCAGGCGCGTAGACAGCATATGCGCTATGCCGCCGCCATAGCAAAAGCCCGTAACACCTATTTTGCCCGTAGTGTCTGGTCGCGCTTTCAGCCAGCCCATGGCAGCTACAAAGTCTTCACGCGTTTTGGTTTGGTCCAGCTTGGCAAACGCCTCACGCGCTTTGTCTTCATCGCCCGGGTAGCCGCCCAGCGGGGTCAGCGCATCGGGCGCAAACGCCATGTAGCCGTCTAGTGCTATGCGGCGGGTAATGTCTTCAATATGCGGGTTAAGGCCACGATTTTCATGCACTACCAAAATGGTAGGCAGCTTGGTGCTACCAGCGCTGGCCGGGCGCGCCAGGTAGCCCTTTACTGTGCCTGTACCTTGGGGTGATTCAAAGCTTGCGGTTTCAATCTTCAAATGCTTGTCGTCTTTGGGCACCACCTGGCCGCGCGCAAAGTCTGGGCTCAGCGCTACCAGCAGGCCCGCTGCGGTAACGCCTGCTTTGGCAAACTTTTCTGCCCCACGCAAAAAGCCGCGCCGGTCAACACCGCCGTGCACATAGGCATCGAACAATACCAGCAGTTCTTGGTCAAAATCTTGCGCAGTAAGGCGCGGAGTAGAAATAATCGAAGTCATTAACTTGCACCTGTAAAATCAGTAGCTTATCGCCAAGTTTAGTTAAAAGCAATCATTGCGGTTTTTGCCTGATGGCACAGAAACAATGGATTTAATTTAATACTTTATGTTGCTTTGTAAAGTTCGTATTTCACTATTGTTCAGAGGATTAATGATGTTTAAAGCTATTGCAATTGCTGCACTATTTGTTGGCACCGGGTTAGCGCACGCGCAAGATAAATGGGTAGTGGGCCAGTCGGCACCGCTATCGGGTGGAAACGCCAAATTTGGCCAGGACATTCGCGATGGTGCCCAAGCCTACTTTTCTATGCTCAACAAACAAGGCGGTGTACAAGGCCGCACTATTGAACTGGTAAGTTTGGACGATAAAAACGACCGCAAATTAGCTGCGGACAACGCTAAAACATTGTTGGCCTACAAAGATGTGGTGGCGTTATTTGGCTTTGCTTCAGCCACTTTAAGCCTAGACGCCTTGCCCCAAGCTGCAAGCAAAGAGGTGCCTTTTTTCGCACCGTTTTCAGGCGCTAATGCCGTGCGAGGCAACAGCCCTGTGCTGTTTACGCTGCGCGCGTCGTACGAGCAAGAGCTAGAGAAAATGCTTAATTTTTGGACCAACTTGGGCCTTAAAAGCGTGGTGGTAGTCCACTACAACGACGAAGTGGGCAAGCAAAACTTAGCCGTGGTTAGCGAAAATCTTAAGAAAATCAATTTAGTGCCCAGAGCGCTTGGCCTTAACCGCAATGCAGCGGTAGGCAAAGCCGAAGTGCAAGCCTTGCTAGCCTTGCAGCCTGATGTCATCATCAATACCGTGCTGTCAGGCCCGGCGGCGCAGCTGCAAAAAGACCTGGTGGGCATGGGCCGCATTATTCCTGTTTCTAGTTTGTCTTTTGTGGGCGCTGACCAATATATTACTGCAGCAGGCCCGGCCAGTGCGGGCGTATCTATTACCCAAGTGGTACCCAATGCTAGCTCTCAGCTGCCAGCAGTGCGCGAGTGTGTCAAGGCGCTAGAGCTGGCGGGCAGCAAAACACCCATGAACTCTACCCAGCTAGAGGCTTGCCTGGGCGCCAAGGTGCTGGCCGAGGGCATTCGCCGTGCGCGCAAGCCCGTGACCGCGCAAAGCGTGTTGGCCGCGCTAAGCAACTTAGGCGCGTATGACCTGGGTGGCTATAAAATCAGCTTTGCACCCGGTGCACAGCACGGTAGCAAGTTTGTAGAGCTGGCTATGGTAACGCGCGAGGGCAAGCTGACCAGCCGATGACTTAACTTTAGCGCCGGGTCATCTTTGAACTTTGATATTGAGTGAATATGACCCAACTGCAATTTGCCTCCCGTCTAGACAACGTTAGCACCTCCGCCATCCGCGAGATTTTCAAGCTACTGGGCCGCCCCGGCATCATCAGCTTTGCTGGCGGCTTTCCGGACCCTGCGCTGTTTGACGTAGAAGGCATTCGCGAAGCCACCGGCCTGGCGCTTAATGACGCCACTGCTGGCGCGGTGCTGCAATACGGTGCTACCGAGGGCTGGCAGCCCCTGAAAGAAGCCATCGTGACCCTGATGGCTGCCAAAGGCATTAGCGTGCAACCCGACGGCCTGATCACCACCACCGGCAGCCAGCAAGCGCTAGACCTGATCGGCAAAACCATGATCAGCCCCGGCGACAAAGTCATCGTCGAAGGCCCCACGTTTTTAGCCACCATCCAGTGCTTCAAACTCTATGGCGCAGACCTGATCAGCGCGCCCATTGATGGCGACGGCGTGATGGTAGATGAGCTAGAAAAATTGATCATCCAACACAAACCCAAGCTCGTCTACCTCATCCCCACCTTTGGCAACCCCAGCGGCGCGATGCTAACCCTAGAACGCCGCAAAAAAATCTTGCAACTGGCCATAGACCATAAAGTGCTGCTGGTAGAAGACGACCCCTATGGCGAGCTGTACTTTGACCAGCCACCGCCCCCCAGCATCATGGCCCTGGCCAACGACATGCCCCAGGCCAACCCCTACCTTGCCTACTGCGGCAGCTTTAGCAAAGTGCTGTCCCCCGGCCTGAGCGTAGGCTGGATGATTGCCCCGCCCGAGCTACTGGCCAAAGCAGTGATGTGCAAACAATTTAGCGACGCCCACACCAGCAACCTTAGCCAAGCCATAGCCGCCAACTATCTGCAGCTAAAAGACGGCACATCTACCCACCCCATAACCCGCCTAGACAAAGCATTATCCGTAGTGCGCAGCACCTACGCCCAGCGCGCCCACACAATGGCTGCGTGTCTGCAGCGCCAGCTAGGCAACGCGCTCACCTACACCCAGCCCCAAGGCGGCATGTTCTTTTGGACCCGCCTGACCGGCCAGCCCGTGCCCGGCAGCAGCACAGCCACCACCCAAGACGCCACAGCCTACGCCAAACGCGCCCCCGACCACGGCATAGCCTTTGTACCCGGCGCGCCGTTTTTTGCGGTCAACCCAGACAACGCTACGCTGCGGCTGAGCTATGCGACTTCGGATTTAGCCAAGATTGAGGAGGGTGTGAGCAGGTTGGCTAAGGCGCTGCCCGCATAAAACAAAACTAGCAATCCGGATGACCATTTTGCTGATGTCGGCAAAATGGCTCGTGTGGACTACTAGAATCAGCTAACCTAGCCCATACCTCCATGAGCCAACTCACCACCACCAGCTTCACCGAAATCGTCCAACTGATCTCCTCCGCCAAGCAGCGGGCCATTCAGGCGGTGAACACCTCGCTGATTGACCTGTACTGGCAGGTGGGCGAGATTATCAGCCGCAAAATAGCGTCAGCAGAGTGGGGCGATGGCGTGGTGAACCAGCTAGCTGACCTATAGCCAAAATCCACCCAGGAATGCGCGGCTTTACACGGCCAAACCTGTTCCGCATGCGGCAGTTTTACGAAACTTACAAGGATGATGCAAAAGTCTCACCACTGGAGAGACTTTTGCCGTGGACACACAACATCATCATTCTGAGTCAGTCCAAACGCCCAGAAGAACGCGAGTT
>JANNCO010000327.1:0-2662 GCA_031386655.1 Polaromonas sp.
GATTATTGAAGAAGTCGAAAGCATGGGCGGCATGGTGAAAGCCGTGGACAGCGGCTGGGCCAAGCTGAAGATTGAAGCGGCAGCGGCAGAGAAGCAGGCGCGCATTGACAGTGGACAAGACGTGATTGTGGGGGTGAATAAATACAAGCTGAAGACCGAGGACGCGATTGAGACGCGGGATATAGACAATGTGGCAGTGCGGGACGGGCAGATTGCCCGACTGCAAGAAATTAAGCAAAAACGTGATGTAACCCAAGTAAATGCTGCTCTGGCAGCTATTACTTTTGCAGCAGGGCATGAAGGGATAGGTGGTTCGGTTGGTGTTGCTGGTGGCGCTACAAGTGGCGCAAGCAGCAGTGTTGGTACTGCAAATGCAGCGAGTAGCAATGCGGGCGGCGCTGGGCAAGGCTCCAGCAACTTGCTTGATCTCACAGTCAAAGCCATCCGCCTGCGCGCCACGGTAGGCGAGGTAAGCGACGCACTAGAAAAAGCCTTCGGCCGCCACCGCGCCGACATCCACAAAGTCAGCGGTGTCTACGCAGCAGCTTACGATACGGATTCCAATATAGGTGACACCATGGAGTACTGGAACCAGCTCAAAAAAGACATTGCAGACTTCGCCGAAGCACAAGGCCGCCGCCCCCGTGTGATGATCAGCAAACTAGGCCAAGACGGCCACGACCGGGGTGCCAAAGTGGTAGCCACCGCATTCGCCGACCTAGGCTACGACGTAGACATGGGCCCGCTATTCCAAACGCCGGAAGAATGCGCCCGCCAAGCCATTGAAAACGACGTGCACGCCGTAGGCGTAAGTACGCTAGCCGCAGGCCACAAAACCCTAGTCCCCGCCATCATCGCCGAGCTAAAAAAGCAAGGCGCAGACGACATCATCGTCTTTGTAGGCGGCGTGATTCCCCGGCAGGACTATGACTTTTTGTACTCGGCAGGTGTGAAGGGCATCTACGGGCCGGGGACGCCGATACCCGTGAGTGCTAAGGACGTGTTGGAGCAGATTAAGCAGGCGTTGGCTTGACATTGTGGCAAGCGGTATATATCATTGGACTATATCAACTTTCAACACAATTAAAGGAGCCGCCATGGAAGTCATTGAAACCGCGCAATTGTTTATGAATGGCCGTAGTCAGGCGGTGCGTTTGCCCAAGCTGTTTCGCTTTGAAGGCAAGCAGGTGCATATTAAAAAAATGGGCAATAGCGTAGTGCTTACGCCTATGCAAAAAGACCGTTGGGCGGCAATGGAAGATGCCTTGATGGCCTTTGAGTTTGAGCCTGGCTTTGTTTTGCAGCGCCCCGCACCCATGCCGCAAAACCCGCGTGGGGACATGTTCCCATGAAGTACATGTTGGACACCAATATCTGCATTTATGTCATTGCCAACAGGTCGTTAGAAGTGGTTAAGAAATTCAGGCAAATGGACAAAGACGAGATCAGTGTGTCGGTGATTGTGGCATCCGAGCTAGCCTGTGGTGTGGCTAAAAGCCGTTTGTACGAGAAAAACAAAGAAACCTTGGAGCTTTTTTTAAGCAGTTTATCTGTGGAGCCGATGGACGACAGCGTCATGTGGCATTACGCTGGTCTGCGCAATCAGTTAGAGCGCGCAGGTAATGTGATTGGTGAGAACGACCAGTGGATTGCGGCGCATGCGCTAGCAACAGGCGCGGTGCTGGTGACAAATAATATGCGGGAGTTTGAGCGTGTGCAGGGCTTATCGCTGGAGAACTGGGTTTGAAATTATTCGATCTAGTCGTAGATGGTGCCGCCGATGAGCAACGCCGTGCCACGGCCAAAGCGATTACCCTGCTGGAATCTACCCGAGCAGACCATCGTGCGCAGGCAGACGAGTTGCTAACTGCTTTGCTGCCACATACGGGAAAATCTTTTCGCCTCGGCATCAGCGGCGTGCCCGGCGTAGGTAAATCAACTTTCATCGAAACGCTGGGTTTGTACCTGATCGAGCAAGGCCACCGCGTCGCGGTGCTCACCATCGACCCGTCGTCCACCGTCTCCGGTGGCTCCATCTTGGGCGACAAAACGCGGATGGAAAAACTCTCGGTACACGATAAAGCCTACATCCGCCCCAGCCCCAGCAGCGGCACGCTGGGAGGCGTGGCCGAGAAAACGCGGGAGGCAATGCTGGTGTGCGAGGCGGCGGGGTACGACATAGTGATTGTCGAAACGGTGGGCGTGGGCCAAAGCGAAACGGCTGTGGCAGGCATGACGGATATGTTTGTGCTGATGCAGTTGCCCAATGCAGGTGACGATTTGCAGGCGATTAAAAAGGGTGTGATGGAGCTGGCCGACTTGGTGGTGATTAACAAAGCTGATATTGACAAAGATGCCGCCACGCGTGCGCAGGCGCAGATCACGTCGGCCATGCGGTTATTTGGGCAGCAGGGTAACCCGGCGCATGCGCAGCACGACAAGACAGTCTGGCATCCGCAGGCTATGCAACTGTCCGCTTTGCATGGCACTGGCGTACATGAGTTTTGGCAAAGCGTGTCAACTTTTAAACAGCTGCAAACCAAAGACGGAAAATTTACTCAACGCAGGCAACAGCAATCGCTTGCCTGGATGTGGGAGCGGATTGAGTCAGGACTCAAACAAGCGTTTAAACAAAATCCAGACGTGCAAGCTTTATTGCCAC
>JANNCO010000389.1:0-6679 GCA_031386655.1 Polaromonas sp.
AATTATTAACGAACCGCAGCGCGATCCGACACCATCTTTGGCGTGATAAATACCAGCAACTCCTGTTTATTTGAACTGCGCTGGCGTGTTTTAAACAAGTTGCCTAGAACTGGTATGTCGCCTAGTAAAGGTACACGGGTCTCTGACTCAACTTCGTTAAGTTCGTAGATGCCACCGATTACTACGGTACCGCCGTTCTCGACCAACACTTGCGTTTTAATGTGCTTGGTGTTGATAGCAAAACCTGATGCTGTGGACTGACCAACGCTGTCTTTGTTGACGTCTAGGTCAAGAATAATATTACCTTCGGGGGTAATCTGGGGTGTCACTTCAAGCTTAAGGTTAGCTTTTCTAAAAGCAATCGCAGTAGCTCCACTAGCTGAGGCTGTTTGGTAAGGCAATTCGGTGCCCTGCTCTATCAGCGCGCGGGTTTGGTCGGCTGTCACCACACGTGGGCTGGACACTACTTTGCCTTTGCCTTCGGCTTCGAGTGCACTCAACTCAAGCAGCAAAAACCTGTTGGCTGCAGAACTGAAAATTGACAATCCCAAGCTTGCTGGACTAAAACCACCTTGGCCTATGGCTGGTAGGTTGACAAAAGTAGAGTCCAGTGTGGTCAGTTGGCCCGCTACTGAGCCGTTAGTACGGCCCGCACCTTCGTAGGTGCCGCTGTAAGCCGCACGGTTGCTGCCGAATAATCCGTATCCTGCATCGCCACCGCGCACACCGCGCAAATCTGCAGAACCAAATTTAATGCCTAAAGATTTACCGAAGGTATCGGAAGCTTCCACAATACGCGCCTCGATCAATACTTGGCGTACTGCAATATCTAGCTTTGTAATCAGGGCTTGAATCTGCTCCAGCTTAGATGGAATGTCAGTGACAAATAGCTGGTTGGTACGCGGTTCTGCAATCACGCTGCCTCGCGCAGACAATATTCGGCTGCTGTTCTGTCCTGTGCCCGCCCCAGATGATGACTGCCCGATTTGTGCTGCTATTTCAGCAGCTTTGGTGTAATTAAGCTGGAAAGCTTGCGAACGTACTGGTTCCAAATTTTGCAGAGCAACAATGGCTTCGAGGTCCATGCGCTCTTTGGTTGAAAGTTCTTCTTTAGGTGCAATCCACAACACATTGCCTGACTTGCGCATGCCCAAGCCTTTGGCCTGCAAAATAATATCCAACGCTTGGTCCCACGGTACATCTTTCAAACGCAGCGTAACGGCGCCGGTTACGGTGTCAGATGTGATGACGTTAAAGTTAGTAAAGTCAGCGATGACTTGTAGTAAAGATCGCACTTCAATATTCTGGAAATTCAGCGAAAGTTTCTCTCCGCTGTAGCCAGGACCTTTAGTCAATTTACCGGGGTCTACCTTTTGCGCTCGTACTTCTAGTACAAACTGACTGTCGCTTTGGTAGGCACTGTGCTCCCACTGCCCTTTGGGCTCAACCACCATGCGCACACGGTCACCCGTTTGAAAGGTGCTGATGAGCTGGATGGGTGTACCAAAGTCGCCTACATCCAAACGGCGACGCAAGCCTTCTGGCAAAGAAGTTTTCAAAAATTCCACGACCAAGTTTTGGCCTTGCTGTTTGATGTCAACGCCAACTTGGTTGTTAGCCAGATCAACCACTAAACGACCTGCGCCATCAGGCGAACGGCGAAAGTCAATGTCTTTAATAGGCAGCGAATCGCGGTTGCGATTTTCTGCAAAAGTGGTTTGAGGCTGGGTGCTGGCTGCTGGTGCGCTGGCAGTAGATACCGGCTCCATGAAGATCAAGAGCGATTTGCCTTGAATCTCGGCACGGTAGGGGGCGGATTGCTTTAAGTTAAGCACCAAGCGGGTACGCTCGCCTGCCTGTACCACGTTGGCAGATTTCAGGTTACCTTGGTTCATCTCAACTTGAGAACGACCCAAATTATTACCCACACCAGGAAAATCTAGGGCAATGCGCGCTGGAGATTGAATGGTGAAACCTGTTGGAATGGCGGCGAGTGGTTGTGTTAAATCAATTTTTACAACCTCGACACCACCTTGGATAGATGCCACAACGGACTCGATCGCATTTTGGGCTTGTGCCACCATGGCGGTAAGCGCCAGACCTAGTGCTAATACACTGCGCAAAGCGCTGTATCGCTGAACTGTTGTATGCCTCATCATTTCGACCTCTCTTGTAGCTGCAAGTTAGCTTGACGCTCGATCCACTCGCCTGCTGCGTCTTGCACAATTTCTCTCAATGTCACCTCAGTCTCACTGACCTTGGTAACTTTTCCGTAGTTTTGTCCCAGGTAACTGCCTACCTTGACCTGGTAAAGCAAGTTGTCGACCTTGACTAAAGCGACTGATCTACCCTTAGGAGACATGTTTCCAACTAAAGCCATTGAGTCCAAAGGAAAAGCTTCCAGCGGCTCCTTGCGGCGATTAAGCTCTGGCGCTACAAGCTGTGCGTTGGCAGTGGCTTTGGATGACTCGCGTTTGAGGGCCTGGGTCAGTTTTTGATTACTAAAAGGCTCAACTGCGTTGGCTTGGTTGTAAGGTGCCGGACTGAACTTTTTAGGCTCGGGCAAGGGTGCCACAGTAGGCTTGGTTGCGTTGCGCTGCTCGGTCATCCACCGCTGAAGATCCTCCTGCTCGCCAAACGAACAAGCGGCAAGCGATAAACCAATCAAGATGATGGATGCCAAGCGGCGTGGTAAGAAGTGGCTCATGGCTTGGCTCCTGGCTTGGCAGCTGAAGCAGATGTGCGCTGAGCAGCAACCTCTTCCTTGTCCAAGTAGCGGTAAGTTCTGGCTGTGGCCTCCATACCCAGTGCGCCATCTTTGCCTGGTACAACTGTCAGATTATTCAATGTCACGATACGCGAAAGGTTGGCAATATCGGCGGCAAAGGCACCCATGTCGTGGTATTTTCCAGTGACGCGCAGCGCGATAGGTTGCTCAGCATAGTATTCTTTAACGCTGACTGCGCCTGGTTTGAACGATTCGAATTGCAAACCAACACCCTGTCCTGCGCGGTTGATGTCAGATAGCAAAGCATCCATTTCAGCCTTGCTAGGTAACTGCTTTTCTAGCTGGGTAACGTATTGCTCTACCTGCTCACGCTGCTTTTTAAGCGCATCTAGATTGACAGCCTTGACGAGTTTCTTCTTGTAGTCTTCTTTGAGCGCCTGCTCTTTGCCCTGCTCAACAATTAGCTCTTCGTCTGAATTTTTGAGCCAAGCGAACCATAAAGCTACAACAACCAGCGCAGTCACTGCGGCACACAATGCATACTTGGGTACGGCAGGCCAGCTAGAAGGATCTTTTGTGTTAAGGCCACGAAACTGTGACGCGAATCGGTCAGCCAGCGCAGCAACGTCGATATTTGTTTTATTAGAAGCGGTTTTAGCCATAGTAGTGCCTTACGCTTTCTTTGCCGCTGCGGACGCAGGTGCCGCAGGCGCTGAGGTGCCAGACTCAGCACCCGATGCAGCTGCTGCAGCTGCTTTGACTAGGTCTGTGGGTTTATTGATTTTGGCGCGTATTGAGAAGTTGGCCACTCTGCGTACATCACGTGGCGCCAGTTGCACACTGGATGCTAGTATTTCGACCAGTTCTGGCTTATTCAGCCAAACGCTGTTGGTAGATAAATTTTTCAGCAGCTCTGATATGCGCTCGTTAGACTGCGCAACGCCCAAAAATGCCACGTTGACACCATCTTGCTTCATCGAGTTGATGTACACGCCATCGGGCAGCTGCGCCACGATTTCGTTGAGCAAATGCACAGGTAGGTTGCGATCAGACTGCAAATTCTCAACTGCTAGTTGGCGTGCACGCAATGCTGCAATTTCTGACTCTAAGTTGGCTACATCTTTTATCTGCAATTCAAGGTTTTTAATCTGGGCTTGCAAAAAGGTATTTTTGCCCTGCTGACTGGAGATTTGGGCTTGGTACCATACAAAAATTGCACCACAAATCAAACCACCTAAAAGCGCTGCCGCACCCAAAGATACATAAAACGCATCTTTCCTGCGTTTACGCGCCGCTTCTCTGTGCGGCAACAGGTTAATCAATATCACTGTGAGAACCTCCGCATGGCCAGACCACAAGCACTCAGGTAGGACGGCGCTTCTCGGCGCATTTTATTTTCGCGCACACTCGGACCCATTTTCATGCCCTCAAAAGGGTTGATTGATTGACATGCAAATGAAGTTTGCGCAGTCACAGCGTCTGTTAAACCGGGCAGGGACGAAGATCCTCCTGCCAGCATCACAAAATCCACACGGTTGTAGGGTGTACTGGTAAAGAAAAATTGCAGCGCACGTCCGACTTCTTGCGCTAGATTTTCAACAAAAGGACGCAGCACACCACTTTCGTAGTCTTCAGGTAGCTCACCACTGCGTTTTTTAGCCTCGGCCTCTTCGGGTGAAAAACCGTACTGGCGTACTATCAACTGGGTCAATTGTGCGCCCCCAAATGCTTGGTCACGCTCGTATAGGACTTCATCGTTGCGAATGACTTGCATACTGGTAGTCATGGCACCTACTTCAAACAGTGCCACCATGGTGTCAGCACTTTTTGCAGGCATGGCATCGATTAACCGGCTGGTTGCCAAACGCGATGCGTAAGATTCGACATCCAGTACTACGGGTGTAAGCCCCGCAGCTTCTGCCAAGCCTTGGCGGTCTTGAACTTTCTCTTTGCGCGACGCAGCGATTAACACATCAACATCTCCTGCCGATGTGCTGCTAGGACCGACGACACAAAAATCTAGGCTTACCTCATCAAGAGAAAAAGGTATGTATTGGTTAGCTTCTGATTCAACTTGTAGCTCCAACTCGCCATCAGACATGCCGCCTGGCAACACTATCTTTTTAGTAATGACAGCAGAAGCAGGCAAGGACATGGCCACATTTTTGGTGCGGGTGCCACTTTTTTTAACTACCCGGCGCACTGCTTCAGCAACTTCGTCAAACTTCTCGACGTTGCCATCTGTAATCCAGCCTTTTTCTAGCTGCTCAACCGCACAACGCTCAAGCGTCAATGCGCCGTCTTTGCCGCGACTCAACTCGACCAGCTTGACGCTGGACGAGCTGATGTCTAGCCCAAACAGCGGTGCTGGTTGGTTGCTGAAAAGCGATGCGAATGGAATCAAGTTGGGCTCCGCTGGTGTCAATATTTATAAGTGATAGCTTGAAAGTTTGTGCTTCTAAACTTAAGAAACTACTTCAATGCTATCAGTAAGCATGTTGAACTGCAACGATTTTTCCTGTTTTACAGGTGTACCAGCGTTGTCAAAATCCCACGTTTAGTAACCGTTCATCTTCTTACAAAGTTTCTGCTATTTGGTTGCGTGCTAAGTATTTAGTGTTGTTGCTAAGTTGCGACATTAAACGTCTGCGGCCAATTAGGCGAACGTTGCACACTTTCTATAATGGGTTGTTTAGTAAGCACGCTCACGCACACTGCACCAGCGTTCACGCCACATCACCTATGCCAGATATACGTTCCAAAGCGACTACTTCACTTGAACTGCCACATGACGCACGTGGCTGGGCGCGCATGCTGGCTAAGTTGTTGATGGGCTTGGCCGCTGTCGGCATAGCAGCATTCATTGCATTGTTGATGGCGATAGCGACCGCGCTGGCTGTTGCTTATCCCAATCTGCCAGATATTTCTGATTTATCAGACTATCGACCCAAATTGCCATTGCGCATTTACTCAGCCGATGGTGCATTGCTGGGGGAATACGGTGAAGAGCGGCGTAATCTGACGCCGGTTAAAGATATACCCAAAGTAATGATTGATGCTTTGCTGGCCATTGAAGATGCGGACTTCTTTCAGCATGGGGGCATATCGTACAAAGCTTTGGCCCGTGCGGCGCTGGCCAATTTGAGAAATGCCAAAAGCCAAGGCGGCTCGACCATCACCATGCAGGTAGCCAAGAACGTGTATTTGTCATCAGATAAAAACTACATGCGCAAAATTTATGAGATTTTGCTGACATTCAAGCTAGAGCACATGCTGACCAAAGACCAGATTCTGGAAATTTACATGAACCAGATTTTCTTGGGCAACCGCGCTTATGGCTTTTCAGCTGCAAGCGACGCTTATTTTGGCAAGCCTCTTAAAGACATCACCATAGCGCAGGCAGCCATGCTGGCAGGCCTGCCAAAAGCCCCATCAGCGTTCAACCCTTTGGTCAATCTGCCACGGGCACGCATACGCCAGCAATACATTATTGAACGCATGCTGGAAAACGGTTTTATTACAGCTGCACAGGCTGCAACGGCCAAAGAAGAGGACATAAAATTAAAAACTGCGCCCGATGTCGTTCGCGTGCATGCAGAATTTGTGGCAGAAACAGTTCGCCAATTGATCTACAGCCAGTATGGCGAAGAAGCCTACACGCGCGGGCTTAATGTGTACACCACCTTGCGCGGTAGCGAACAGCAGGCAGCCTACCGAGCTTTGCGCAAAGGTATTATGGATTTTGAGCGGCGCCAGCCTTATCGTGGCCCGGAGAAATTTATCGATCTGCCCACAGATGCGCGCGAAGCGGAAGAAATAGTGGATGAAACGCTGGCTGAATTTCCTGACAACGACGATCTTATGTCGGCTGTTGTCCTGGAAGCTAATGCACGAAAGATCACTGCGCGACGCCAAAACAGTGAGACCGTTGAAATTGTCGGTGACGGCTTG
>JANNCO010000414.1:0-1749 GCA_031386655.1 Polaromonas sp.
CTACATGAGCTACTGCGGTTCGCAGATCTTTGAAGCCGTGGGGCTGGATAAACCATTCGTCGACAAATACTTCTACGGCACTGCCAGCCAAGTAGGTGGCGTGGGCGTGTTTGAGATTGCTGAAGAAGCCATCCGCGTGCATGCAGCGGCGTTCGGCAACGATCCAATTTTAGAAAATATGCTGGAGCCCGGCGGCGAATACGCTTGGCGCGTGCGCGGCGAAGACCATATGTGGACGCCTGACGCGATTGCCAAACTGCAACACGCCACGCGCGCCAACAACGCTGCTACCTACAAAGAATACGCGCAAATCATCAACGACCAAAGCAAGCGCCACCTGACGCTGCGCGGTTTGTTTGAGTTTAAGTTTGACCCCGCCAAGGCCATCAGCATTGACGAAGTCGAATCAGCCAAAGAAATCGTCAAACGCTTTGCCACGGGTGCCATGTCACTCGGCTCCATCAGCACCGAAGCGCACAGCACGCTGGCCGTGGCGATGAACCGCATTGGCGGCAAATCTAATACGGGTGAGGGCGGTGAAGACCCACTGCGCTACCGCGCTGAAATGGACGCTGCGAAAAGCGAAAACGCCAAGCTGGGTGTGCCCGCTGGCACAGGCAAACGCTTCATCCCCGTTATCCAAGCGGGCGACAGCATCGGCACCAGTTTGGGTGAAGGCCGCATCGTGTCCGACATTCCGTTGCAAGCAGGCGACTCTCTGCGCAGCAAGATCAAGCAAGTGGCCTCTGGCCGCTTTGGTGTGACGGCGGAATACTTGGTATCAGCCGACCAAATTCAAATCAAAATGGCGCAAGGTGCCAAGCCAGGCGAGGGCGGCCAGCTGCCCGGCGGCAAGGTATCAGACTATATCGGCCAGCTGCGCTACAGCGTGCCCGGTGTCGGCCTGATTAGCCCGCCACCTCACCACGATATTTACTCGATTGAAGATCTGGCACAGCTGATTCACGATTTGAAAAACGCCAACAGCGCGGCTGATATTTCAGTCAAGCTGGTGTCTGAAGTGGGCGTAGGCACCGTGGCCGCAGGCGTTGCCAAATGCAAAGCCGACCACGTGGTCATCGCAGGGCATGACGGCGGCACGGGCGCATCGCCACTGTCGTCAGTTAAACACGCAGGCACGCCGTGGGAACTGGGCTTGGCTGAAACGCAGCAAACGCTGGTGCTCAACCGCCTACGTGGCCGCATCCGCGTGCAAGCCGACGGCCAAATGAAAACGGGCCGCGACGTGGTAATTGCCGCGCTACTGGGCGCTGACGAAATGGGCTTTGCCACCGCACCGCTGATTGTCGAAGGCTGCATCATGATGCGCAAATGCCACCTCAACACCTGCCCCGTGGGCGTGGCCACGCAAGACCCTGTGCTGCGCGCCAAGTTTCAAGGCAAGCCTGAACATGTGGTCAACTACTTCTTCTTTGTCGCCGAAGAAGTGCGCGGCCTGATGGCGCAGCTGGGCATCAAAAAGTTTGACGATTTGATTGGCCATGCTGAGCTGCTGGACACGCAAAAAGGCATTACCCACTGGAAAGCCAAGGGCCTAGATTTCAGCCGCATTTTCTACCAAGCCGACTTACCCGCAGATGTACCGCGCAAACACGAAGGCGTGCAAGACCATGCTTTGAATAAAGCACTCGATTTAAAGCTGATCGAAAAAGCCAAGCCTGCGCTAGACAAAGGCGAGAAGGTGCACTTCATCGAGCAAGCGCGCAACGTCAACCGCTCAGTCGGTGC
>JANNCO010000420.1:0-1754 GCA_031386655.1 Polaromonas sp.
GCCGTCGGCCAGTGCGTCAAACAAACGCCGGGTGTCGGCATCGCTGGCCGCACTCAGCGCCAGCGTCATGCCTTTGAACTCTGCCGTTTTCTCGCCCATGCCGTCGTCTGCCATCAGGTGTGTTTCGCCAATGCGAAAGGAGGCGTTCATGACTTTTTCTTCCCAGCCGGGCGGCGGCTTCATTTCTTTATCAGGGCTTTCCTTCCAGCGCATCAAGCCACTGACTTCGGCACCGATGGACTTTTTGTAGAACTCCAGCGCCTCTTCGCAGCGGCCGCCAAAAGTTATGTAGGCTTGGACTTTCATGATGAATTCCTTTTTCAAAAGGGATGGGTCGAAAAATCTTGTACTGCTGACTAAATGTCCAGCAGCGTTTCAAAGCCGCCGTACACCATGCGCTTGCCATCAAAAACCATGTCGCCCAGCGCCTTCATGCGCGGGTCGTTCATCATCTTTTGGTTGCCTGCATCACGCACCGCTTTGGACGGCCACTCGATCCAGGAGAAGACCACGGTCTCGTTGCCCTCGGCGTTGACTGCGCGTTTGAAGTCAGTCACCTTGCCGTCGGGCACATCGTCGCCCCAACTTTCAACGATGCGCGTGGCACCAAACTCTTTGAACAGCACTGCGGCTTTGGCAGCTACCGCTCGGTAAGCTTCTTTTTTGTCTGTTGGCACGGGAATAACAAATCCGTCGATGTAGGTCATGGTGTTCCTTGGGTTGGGGCTGGTTTAGGCGAGGAATGAAGCGATGCTTGATCTGGCAGCTTGGCGCTGTACAGCATGCCAAAGATTCACATTACTCTTGAAACATGGGGCGTGCTTGTAGGCGGTGGCGCTGTTTACCGTTACTTGCTGGTGTGTTGATAGAGTGGTAGCGCTGTAGCAGCGTGGCCGCGCAAACTGCAAACGGCACACACGTAGCCAGGCTAGGGTTTTGCGCAAAGAGGCTCGCAATAATGCAGGTAGGTATTCAGTATGTCAGCGACCACGCCAGCAGAGCGCAGCAACGTTCGGTGTGCCTATGACAAACCACAAAGGGCCGCTAGGTACGTTGGGCATGGGCATACCGGGCGGTGCTGTGTGACCGCGATGTCTAAAAATCTAAGGCAAATCCTTATTCACCTCAGGTGCTGCCATATCACGCGGGCCCACGCTGCCCAGGCGGGCTTTGAGCGACTGCGGTTGACCGGTCAACACAGCGGCGTACATGGTGGTGTTGCTCAAAACCTTTTTCACATAATCGCGCGTCTCAGCAAACGGCACGTTCTCGGCCCAGGCTGCGGCCTCCATCAGCGGGCCATTGCGCCAGGCGCGCGGGCGGCCAGGGCCGGCGTTGTAGGCGGCGGCAGCCAGCGGCATAGAGCCCGCAAAGTCGTCTAGCGCTAGCTTGAGGTAAGCAGTGCCAATGGTGATGTTGGTGTCGCGATTGTTGATCTGGTCCGCGGTAAAACCTTCCAGGCCAATTTTCTTGGCGGTCCAGCGCGCGGTAGCAGGCATCACCTGCATCAGGCCTGATGCGCCCACGCTGGAGCGGGCGTCCATGATGAAGCGGCTTTCCTGGCGAATCAGCCCGTAGACATACGCGGGGTCCAGGCCAATGTCTTTGCTGCGGCGCACCACAGCGTCTTTGAACGGCATGGGAAAGCGCTGGTCGGTGTCCATGGCTTCTTTGGTGCGCTCGCTGGTGTTGATGCAGCGGTCGTATACCTGCCTGTCGCAGGCAAATTCAGCGGCGGCCAGCAGGTCGCGCTC
>JANNCO010000446.1:0-2336 GCA_031386655.1 Polaromonas sp.
TTTTTACCAGCATCGGTCAGTTCGCTCACCAGTTTGCCGCCGCGCTCGCCTACGTCCAGGTCCAGTTTTACGCGGCCTAGCGCGTTGCGCCGCTCGGCGTGGTTGGTGCGCAGCTCGCCCAGGCGGTTGATACGGGCGGTAGCGCGGGTGCGGCGGGCTTCTACGCCTTTGCGGATCCACACTTCTTCTTGCGCCAGCAGCTTGTCGGCTTTGGCAAATATCACGGCTTCTTGGGCCATTTGCTCGGCTTTTTGCAGCACGTAGGCGGCAAAGTTGCCGGGGTAGCCGGTCAGCTTGCCACGGTCTAGCTCAACAATGCGGGTGGCCACAGCATCTAGAAAGGCGCGGTCGTGGCTGATGGTGACGATGGAACCTTTGAAGGCGACCAGCAGGTCTTGCAGCCAGGTAATGGCGTCTAAATCGAGGTGGTTGGTGGGCTCGTCTAGCAGTAGCACATCGGGGCGGGCGACCAAGGCTTGGGCCAAGGCTACGCGCTTTTTGGTGCCGCCCGACAGCTGGCCCACCACGGCGTCGGGGTTTAATTTCAGGCGTTGTAGCGTTTCGGTGACGCGCTGCTCCCAGTTCCAGCCGTCTTGGTCTTCGATGATAGTTTGCAGCTTGTCCAGGTCGCCTTCGCCCGATAAATATTGCTCCATTACGGCTTTAAGCGTTGCTATACCTGCACTGGCAGCTTCGAAAACTGTAGCAGTTGGGTCGAGCACGGGCTCTTGCGCCACATACACCACGCGCACGCCGCCCTGCAGTTGCAGTATGCCGTCGTCGGGTTTTTCCAATCCCGCCAGAATTTTCAGCAGGGACGATTTGCCTGCGCCGTTGCGGCCAATCAGGCCGACGCGCTCGCCCGCCTCCAGTGAAAAATCAGCGTGGTCGAGCAGCGCAAAGTGACCAAAAGCGAGTTGCGCATCTAAAAAAGTAATCAAAGCCATAGGGCGTGATTGTCGGGCATGAATGTAATGGCTACGAAAACAAAGCGCTTTGTTGGCACCACGACATAGGTGGACTTTGGTCTGTTGGATTGTTTAAGCTCGCGTTGGAGAGCATTGAGCGTTTGCAGTTCTGTGCCCGCCCTGGCACTTGGCGTGCACAACTCCGCGGCTGTCCTCCGCCCTGCGGGCTCCCCCTTTATGCCGCTGCGTTGTTCACACCAAGCGCCAGGGCTGCGAACCGGTTTGGTTGGAGCTACAGTGGTGGAACGTCAATTACTTCGCGAGATCAGGCGGGCGGTGTTACAGGCCGATTGCGTACTCGCCACGCTCGCAAGAGCAGGTCGGCGGTGTACTCAGTGCAGCGGCATAAAGGGGGAGTAGGCTGCCCTAGGCAGCCACGGAGGACAGCTTTGATGCTGAGTACGCCGTCGGCCTGCTCCCGTACAAGACAAAGACAAGACAAAGACAAGACAAAGACAAGACAAAGACAAGACACAAGGCAAAATTGGCCACATATGAGCAACATGTACTTTGACCTCATTTGAGGTAATTTCAGCAAAACTCCATGGACATCACATCCGGCTATATTCATGCTTCGGTGCTGCAGCAATCTCGCGCCACGGCACGCAAGACAAGGAATGACGATGGAACTGCAAATCAACGGCAAAACGCACACCGTGCAAGCCGATGGTGCCATGCCCCTGCTGTGGGTACTGCGCGACGTGCTCAACATGACAGGTACCAAGTTTGGTTGCGGCGTAGCGGCCTGCGGGGCGTGTACCGTGCGGGTAGATGGGCAGGCCGTGCGCAGCTGCGTTACGCCAGTGTCGACCATGACGGGCAAACAAATTCAAACCATTGAAGGGCTGGGCACCAACAACGGAGTAACCAAACTGCACGCCTTGCAAGAAGCCTGGATCGCCGAACAAGTGCCCCAATGCGGCTATTGCCAAAGCGGCATGCTCATGGCCGCTGCCGCGTTGCTAGAGGCCACGCCACAACCCACCGACGCGCAAATCGACGTTGCGATGACCAATATTTGCCGCTGCGGCACCTACCAGCGCGTGCGTGCGGCAATTGCCCGCGCGGCGGGGGTTGGTCAACCAATGGTTGCACCTGTCTCAGCAAAGGCCAATGTATGAAAAGAAGGCATATGCTTTTGTCGGCGGCAGGTATCGGCGGCGCGCTGATTGTGGGCTGGGGCGTCATGCCGCAGCGCTCGCGCATGGGCAGCGGCCAATTGATGCTGCCTGCCGATGGCGATGTGGCGCTCAACGGCTGGATCAAGCTGGCCGCAGACGGCACCGTGGTGCTGGCCATGCCGCGCAGCGAGATGGGCCAGGGCGTGCACACCGCACTGCCCATGCTGGTGGCTGAAGAGCTGGACAT
>JANNCO010000479.1:0-9831 GCA_031386655.1 Polaromonas sp.
CCATGAACTGAAATTAACGCTGATTTATGTCACGCATGACCAGGTAGAGGCACTCACCTTTGCCGACCAAGTGGTGGTGATGACGCGGGGTCGCGCTGTGCAAATGGGGTCTGCTGCAGATTTGTTTGAACGCCCCAGCCACACTTTTGTGGGCCATTTTATTGGTTCACCGGGCATGAATTTTTTGCCAGGCCAAGTTGAGATGGACAAGGTACGCGTTGCGGGCATTGACTTAGTTTTGCCGATCGGACGGGAGCTGCCCAACGGTGCGATCAAACTGGGCATACGGCCCGAGTATGTGGCACTGGCTGCTGCAAATGCGCCAGGCGCGTTGCCCATGACTGTATTGCAAGTACAAGATGTCGGAACGCACATCATTTTAAGCGCCAGCATTGCAGGCCAAACTATCAAGGCACGTCTGTCCGCTGATGCAGCGCACTCGGCTGTAGGCGACACGGTCTGGTTGCGCGTGCTCAGTGAGCACACTTGCCTGTATAAAAACGAGGAGATTGTGGCATGAGCACCACCACCAAACCGGTCAACCAGAAGGCATGGTTTTTAATTCTGCCCGTGCTGCTGTGCGTAGCGTTTTCAGCTATTTTGCCGCTGATGGTGGTGGTGAATTATTCAGTACAAGACATTATTTCACCCGAACGCCGCGTGTTTGTAGGTACTGAATGGTTTGCCAACATCATGCGCGATGAAGAACTGCACGGCGCTTTGTTGCGACAAATTACGTTCTCGCTATCTGTGCTGTTAGTTGAATTGCCACTGGGCGTATTACTAGCTTTGTCAATGCCTGCGCAAGGCCTTAAATCTTCCATCACTTTAGTGATCGTGGCGCTGTCGTTGTTAATTCCGTGGAACGTAGTGGGCACAATTTGGCAAATATTTGGCCGCACTGACATTGGCTTGATGGGTGCAGCGCTGCGGGGCTTAGGTATCGACTATAGCTACACAGGCAATGCCACGCATGCATGGCTCACAGTGCTTTTGATGGATGTATGGCACTGGACACCATTGGTAGCTTTACTGGGCTACGCTGGTTTGCGTTCGATTCCCGATGCTTACTATCAAGCTGCCAGTGTTGACGGTGCCAGCAAACTTGCGGTATTTTGGTATGTGCAACTACCTAAGATGCGGGGAGTGCTGATGATTGCCGTGCTGCTGCGGTTTATGGACAGCTTCATGATTTACACAGAGCCTTTCGTACTTACAGGCGGTGGTCCAGGTAACTCTACAACATTCTTGTCGCAGTTTTTGACACAAAAAGCCGTCGGGCAATTTGACTTGGGCCCGGCTGCCGCTTTCTCGTTGATTTACTTTTTGATTATCTTGTTGTTTTGCTTTGTTTTGTATAACTGGATGCAGCGTGTAGGCACTGCAGAGAAGGAGGGTGGCCATGATTAAGCCAAAATTTCAAAAACGCACGCTGTTCTTAATTGTCTATATCGTGTTCGCCTTATTGCCCATCTACTGGATGGTCAATATGTCGTTCAAAACAAACAACGAAATTGTTGCGGGGTTTTCTTTATTTCCCAATCAGTTTACTTTAGATAACTACAAAACTATCTTGACAGATCCAGCCTGGTATTCAGGTTACATCAACAGCCTGATTTACGTGGCTATCAATACCGTCATTTCCCTCACAGTTGCCCTGCCGGCTGCATATGCTTTTTCACGCTACAGTTTTCTGGGTGATAAACACGTGTTCTTTTGGTTGCTTACCAACCGCATGACACCACCGGCTGTATTTTTATTACCCTTTTTCCAGTTGTATTCGTCGATAGGTTTGATGGACAGTCACTTAGCAGTGGCCCTCGTACATTTGTTGTTCAACGTGCCACTGGCAGTGTGGATTCTAGAAGGATTTATGAGCGGTATTCCCCGAGAGATTGATGAGACGGCGTACATCGATGGGTATTCTTTTACTCGATTTTTTGTCACCATATTCTTACCACTGATCAAAGCTGGGGTCGGCGTTGCAGCATTCTTTTGCTTTATGTTCAGTTGGGTTGAGTTGCTGCTGGCGCGTACATTAACCAGTGTTAATGCCAAGCCAATCGCCGCAACCATGACACGAACCATATCTGCCTCTGGAATGGACTGGGCCACGCTAGCGGCAGCTGGTGTTCTGACCATAGTGCCGGGTGCGATTGTTATTTGGTTTGTACGCAATTACATCGCAAAAGGTTTTGCGATGGGTCGCGTTTAACAGGAGCAGGCAATGTTTGAATGGATGGCTTGGACGACGCCCGTTGCGATATTTTTTAGTTGTATTGCACTCATGCTCGTGGGCATGACCGCATGGGAGATAAAGTCGCCGACGGAAATGCGCAAAGGTTTTTTGCCACTGGAAACTACCCGTGGTGACCGTTTGTTTATTGGATTGCTTTCGGCTGCCTATGTGAACTTGGCTTTCATTGGCGTAGGCGGCAAGATTGCAGTTTGGCTAAGCCTTGAGGCTGAACCTTCAATTTGGATCAGTTTTACCGTATCTATGCTTTTACTCGCGCTCATTATGCGCAAGGGCTAGAGCAGCAAGAAAACAAGGATCGGCTCATTTCCCCCTGGAGCCGAATCAGCCTTGCAATCAAGGGGTTATAACTGTACTAGGAGATAGACCATGAAGTTGAGATATAGCGTACTGGCAATCGCAGTAGCCTGCGCATTGGCGGGCCATGCGGCGGCGGATGAGGCAAGCGCCAAAAAGTGGATTGACAGCGAGTTTCAGCCTTCGACATTGACTAAAGACCAACAGGCCGCCGAGATGAAATGGTTCATCGATGCAGCGAAAAAATTGCAGGCCAAGGGTGTTAAAGAAATATCTGTTGTGTCAGAGACCATAGCGACGCATGAATATGAATCTAAAACGATGGCCAAAGCCTTTAGCGAAATCACAGGCATTAAAGTTAAGCATGATCTGATTGGTGAAGGCGATGTGGTAGAAAAACTGCAAACTTCCATGCAGTCTGGTAAGTCTATTTACGATGGCTGGATTTCAGACTCTGATTTGATTGGTACGCACTACCGCTACGGGAAAATTTTAAACCTCACCGATTACATGTCGGGTAAAGGTAAAGAGTGGACTAATCCCGGCATTGATATCAAGGACTTTATCGGCACCAGTTTTACCACCGCACCTGACGGCAAGATGTACCAACTGCCCGACCAGCAGTTTGCCAACTTGTACTGGTTTCGTGCCGATCTGTTTGAGCGAAAAGACCTGAAAGACAAATTCAAAGCTAAATATGGCTATGACTTGGGTGTACCGCTGAACTGGAGTGCCTACGAAGATATCGCAGCATTCTTTACTGAGGACGTGAAAAATATCGACGGTAAAGCCATTTACGGACACATGGACTACGGCAAAAAAGACCCATCTCTCGGTTGGCGCTTTACCGATGCATGGTTGTCCATGGCTGGTACTGCGGATATTGGCATACCAAACGGCAAGCCGGTAGATGAATGGGGAATTCGTACTACAGCGGACGGTTGCCACCCTGTAGGTGCATCAGTTTCTCGCGGCGGTGCCACCAATTCGCCAGCGGCGGTGTATGCGTTGAGCAAGTACATCGACTGGATGAAGAAGTACTCCCCCAAAGAAGCTATCGGTATGACCTTTGGCGAAGCGGGGCCCGTACCTGCACAGGGTCAAATTGCCCAGCAGATCTTTTGGTACACCGCTTTTACCGCTGACATGATCAAGCCTGGCTTGCCAGTGGTCAATGCTGATGGCACACCCAAGTGGCGCATGGCCCCAGGCCCCAATGGCCCGTACTGGAAGCAAGGCATGCAAAACGGTTACCAAGACGTAGGCTCATGGACTTTTTTCAAAGACCACGATCCTGATAAGGTGGCCGCTGCATGGCTTTATGCTCAATTTGTAACCGCTAAAACCACATCGCTGAAAAAGACCATTGTGGGCCTGACTCCTATTCGTGAGTCAGACATTCAGTCTAAAGCTATGACCGACATGGCACCTAAGTTAGGCGGCTTGGTAGAGTTCTACCGCAGTCCAGCCCGTGTGGCGTGGACACCTACTGGCACAAACGTGCCAGATTATCCAAAGCTGGCGCAACTGTGGTGGAAAAACGTGGCAGTGGCCGTAACGGGTGAGAAAACACCGCAAGCTGCCATGGACAATCTTGCGGAAGAAATGGATCAAGTGATGGTTCGCCTTGAGCGCTCTGGCATGGCCAACTGCGCGCCCAAGATGAATCCCAAAGGTGATCCCAACAAGTACCTGAGTGACAAAGCAGCCCCATGGAAAAAGCTAGCTAACGAGAAGCCAAAGGGTGAGACGATTGCTTACGACACGCTGCTGACTGCGTGGAAGAACGGCAAGGTACGTTAATCACCCAAGCTATTACTTAGTAAAGCCGCGTGGGTACCCATCCACGCGGCTGTAGGTAATGACTTCGGCATATTTTTGCTGCACTTCGTTTTGAAATTCACACAAGTCCATGGAACCAGTTCAGTCACTGCAGCCTGCACAGAAAAGCACACAACGAAGTGCACTGATAGCCCAACTTGCGCAAGGACATACCTATGACGTAGCCGTTATTGGTGGCGGTGCCACAGGCTTGGGTGTTGCACTGGATGCCGCTGCACGTGGCTTTAGCGTGGTACTGCTGGAGAGCCATGACTTTGCCAAAGGTACATCGTCGCGGGCGACCAAGCTGGTGCACGGCGGTGTACGCTACTTAGCGCAGGGCAATATCAGCCTGGTGCGCGAGGCGCTGCATGAGCGCACTACTTTATTGGCCAACGCGCCCCATCTGGCGCAGCCACTGCCTTTTGTGATGCCATCGTATGCCTGGTGGCAAACACCGTTTTACGGCATCGGCCTGAAGATGTATGACCTGCTGGCAGGTAAAGCTGGGCTAGGCGCTACCGAATTTTTAAGCCGCAGCCAAACGCTGCAGCTGCTGCCTACAGTGCAGCAAAATGGCCTGACGGGCGGCGTGAAATACTGGGATGGTCAGTTTGACGACGCGCGTCTGGCACTGGCATTGGCCAAAACTGCCGTATTGAAAGGCGCGTTGCTGGTCAACTATTGCGCTGCTAAACAATTGATCCACGAAGACGGCAAAGTCACCGGTTTGTCGGTGCAAGACCGCGAGACAGGCACAAGCTACAACGTCAAAGCGCGTTGCGTTATCAACGCTGCTGGTGTATGGGTAGACGAGTTTCGCCAACAAGACGGGCAAAGCCTGCACCGCCCGGTCAAAGCCATGGTAGCGCCCAGTCAAGGCGTGCACTTGGTGGTAGACCGTGAATTTTTCCCAACAGACCACGCGCTGCTGGTACCAAAAACATCCGACGGACGTGTGTTGTTTGCCGTACCGTGGCTTGGCAAAGTAATTTTGGGCACGACCGATACGCCGCGCGAAGACTTGGCGCGCGAACCTGCGCCTTTTGCTGAGGAAGTGCAATTTATATTAGGCGAAGCAGCCAAGTACCTTACCCGTGCGCCACAGCGCAGCGATGTTAAATCTATCTGGGTAGGCCTGCGCCCCTTGGTTAAACCGCAAGACGATGACGGCGGCAATACCAAAGCGCTCAGCCGTGAGCACACCATCATTGTCAGCAAATCAGGCTTGGTGACCGTAACGGGCGGCAAATGGACCACCTACCGCGCCATGGCTGAAGATGTGCTGACGCAGGCTATGCATGCTGACTTGCTGGACCAGCGCGCTGGTGGTGCTACGGTCCACTTGCCTCTGGTTGGCGCGCAACCCACCTCGACCCGCGTCAGCGCGCCACCAGGCTTGCACTTGTATGGCAGTGAGGCCGCGGCTGTGCTCGCACTGCCTGGTGCGCAGCATGAGCTGGGCGGTGCAGGCGCTAGCGGCCTGACGGAGGCGATGGTGCGCTATGCAGCACGCTGCGAATTTGCCCGCACGGTAGAAGACGTGTTGGCCCGCAGGTCAAGGCTGCTTTTTTTAGACGCTCATCTAGCGCGCAGCTTGGCAGCGCAAGTGGCCGGCATCTTGCAGGAAGAAACGGGTGTTGACCCACAACTGGCAGCGTTTGACGCACTGGCTGCGCAGTATTTACACTTGCCCTGAACAATGCAGGTCAACAACGCAGGTCAAACAAGCGATACAAGTCGCGCTGCAGCAGCTTGATGGCAGTCGGACCACAGTGCCAAGCTTAGTGCCATGCGAACTGCCAAGCTTTAAAATAGCAACCAGCTATTGAATATGCAGTAAAACATGACCGAACCCGTAAGACTGAACAAACGCATGGCCGAGCTGGGGCTGTGCTCGCGCCGCGAGGCCGACGAATGGATTGACCGCGGCTGGGTGCTGGTCAACGGCGCACCCGCCGTGATGGGGGTGAAGGTACTGCCCAGCGACCAAGTAGAAGTAGACAAACGTGCCACAGGCGCACAAGCCCGGCAGGTCACGGTGCTGCTGCACAAGCCGATTGGCTATGTCAGCGGCCAAGCCGAGGATGGTTATGAGCCTGCTATTGTTTTGGTCAACCCACGCTTTCACTGGATAGGCGACCAGACCAAGATTAACTTTCAAGGCAGCCATTTAAAAAGCCTGGCCCCCTCAGGCCGCCTGGACATTGACTCTACCGGTTTGCTAGTGCTTACCCAAGACGGGCGCGTAGCACGCCAGCTGATTGGCGAAGATTCGCAAATTGAAAAAGAGTATTTGGTGCGCGTGAGCTACCAAATGGCCCCGCAGCGCGTGTACGAGATGCCCGGTGCTGACACGCGCAGACTGGCTGAGCCCATCACGCAGGACGTACGTGCCATTTTTCCACCCGCCATGCTGGCGCGCTTGCGGCACGGCCTGTCGCTGGACGGCCAAGCGCTTAAGCCTGCGTTGGTCGACTGGCAAAACCCCGAGCAATTGCGCTTTGTGCTGAAAGAAGGCAAAAAACGCCAAATTCGCCGCATGTGTGAGGCTGTGGGTTTGCATGTCACGGGTTTGAAGCGCGTGCGCATAGGCCAGGTGGCCTTAGGGCAGCTGCCGGTGGGACAGTGGCGCTACTTGGCTGCGCACGAGCGGTTTTAAAAGCGGTTTCTGAGAATAACTTTGTTGTGCTCCGTTGTGATTGATCGCTTGGCTTAGCGTGTGTGTCGGCTTGGTTGGTCGTTTGGCTTAGCGTGCGTTCTTTGAGGTTGGTCGCTGGGCTTAGCGTGCGCGCCGGGTAGCTGGACTCGAGCCGGGCATCTCGCTGCAAAAATACTCCGAAAACACGCACGAATGTTGATGGTTGACTTGCTAGGTTTTGTACCGCGCGCCTTTCTGCGTATTTTTCATCGAGACGGACCCGACTCGTCACATTGTTCTTTGCGTGGTTTAAGCAGCCCGTGCTGCGGGGAGTTGGCTGGGAGGGTGACTACTATCAATTGCATAGCTGGTTGAGCAGGTTCTGCGGCCTGGAACGGCTAAAACGCTGTGAAAACAGCGCGTATTCAGCTGTTTTAGCGCGCTAAAGCACAAATATCAAAGCAACCAAGCTGATGCGAGACGATCACTACATAAATCCGCCAAGCGGTGATGGAGCGTGGTCGTGATGAAAATCTTACGAGGTGCGCGCGGTACAAATGTTAGCCAAACGCAACCTGATTTCGCGCGTGTTTTCGTAAGATTTTGCAGCATGACTTCTTCCATCGCCGCAGCCCACGGTGCTGGAACATCACTCTTCAATCGCACCATCTCGCAACGCCTGAATACCCATCTTCACGCGCCGCTGACCCCAAAACCAGCATTCAGCAACCCAGCCCTATAAAGTAACGACTAAAAAGGCATATTTGACCAAGTCGCACCAGTGTGCTGGTTGGATAAAATACGCCTTGAGTTAGCAACTTACGCCCCTATTTACTGGGGCGTAGTTATTTGTTTTTGTACTTCTAAAATTTGCCATGACCAAAAAAACCCTAAGTTTCCAAGCCGAAGTAGCCCAGTTGCTGCACCTGGTGACCCATTCGCTGTACTCCAACAAAGAAATTTTTGTTCGCGAGTTAATTTCTAACGCGTCAGACGCCTGCGACAAGCTGCGGTTTGAAGCCATCAACGACACTGGCTTGCTGGAAGACGCCCCCAATTTAGAAGTGCGCATCAGCTACGACACTGCCGCCAAAACCCTGATCATTGCCGACAATGGCATTGGCATGACGCAGCAGGAGGCCATTGAACACTTGGGCACCATTGCCAAGAGCGGCACCAAGGACTTTATGGGCAAGCTGGCCGACACGCAAAAGGCTGATGCGAAAGACCAAGGGGCGCTGATTGGGCAGTTTGGTGTGGGTTTTTACTCAGGCTTTATGGTGGCCGACAAAATTACCGTCGAGTCACGCCGCGCGGGCATGCAAGCCGTCGAAGGCGTACGCTGGATCAGCGGTGGAACAGGCGAGTTTGAGGTAGAAAATATCACCCGCACAGAGCGCGGCACCAGCATTACCCTGCACCTGCGCGATGACGCGCTAGAGTATGCCAATAGTTACAAGCTTAAAGGCATCATCAACAAGTACTCTGACCACATTAGCCTGCCCATCATGATGGAAGCCGAAGCTTGGAAAGAAGGCGAGCCGCTAGACGCTGCCGACCCCACCAAAGGCACCAAGGGCGGTGCCATGGAAAAAACCGGCGAGTGGGAAAAAGTCAACGCGGCAGCCGCACTGTGGGCGCGCGCCAAAAAAGACATCAGCAAAGAACAGTACGACGACTTTTACAAGCAAATCAGCTACGACCAAGAGGCACCGCTGGCCTACACCCACAACCGTGTAGAAGGCAGCACCGAGTACACGCAGTTGCTGTTTATTCCCGGGACAGCACCGTTTGATTTGTGGAACCGCGATAAAAAAGCCGGTATCAAGCTGTATGTCAAACGCGTTTTTATCATGGATGATGCCGAGGCATTGCTGCCCACCTACTTGCGTTTTGTCAAAGGCGTGGTCGATAGCGCTGACCTGCCACTGAACGTCAGCCGTGAGCTATTGCAAGAAAGCCGCGACGTCAAAGCGATTCGCGAAGGCTGCACCAAGCGTGTGCTGGGCATGCTGGAAGATTTGGCCAAATTCGATGCTGCATCTGTAGTCGCTACCGAAGGGGCTACTAAAAGCTCCAGTGACGTGACCGACGTGCTGAGCGAAGAAGACAAAGCCAAACAGGGCCAGTACACCAAGTTCTACGCTGAGTTTGGCGCGGTACTGAAAGAAGGCTTGGGCGAAGATTTCGCCAACAAAGACCGCTTGGCCAAGCTGCTGCGCTACGCCTCTACTGCCAATGACACCGCCAGCGTTAGCCTGGCCGACTACAAAGCCCGCATGAAAGAAGGCCAAACCGCCATTTACTACATTACCGCCGACACGCTGGCCGCTGCCAAAAACAGCCCCCACATTGAAGTCTTTAAAAAGAAAGGCATTGAAGTGCTGTGCATGACCGATAAGGTAGACGAGTGGAGCCTGAATTATCTGCACGACTTTGAAGGCACGCCGATGCAGTCGGTGGCCAAAGGCGCAGTGGACTTGGGGCAACTGGAAGACGAAGCCGAGAAAAAAGCCGCTGAAGCCGCCGCCGAGGGCAGCAAAGAGCTGGTCGCCAAACTGAAAGAAGCCCTCAAAGACAAAGCCCAAGACGTCCGCGTGACCACGCGCTTGGTCGACAGCCCCGCCTGCCTGGTAGTGCAAGACCACGTCATGAGCACCCCCCTGGCCCGCAGGCTCAAACAAGCCGGCCAAGCCGCGCCTGATGTGAAACCTATTTTAGAAATCAATGCCGAACACGCGTTGATTAAAAAACTCAACACCGACGCCGTGCACTTTAACGATTTAGCCCACATCGTCTTCGACCAAGCCCTGCT
>JANNCO010000028.1:0-1882 GCA_031386655.1 Polaromonas sp.
CTGCGGCGCTGGGCCAGCACGGTGTCGGTCACGTTCAGTTGCAGCAGCAGTTGCTTGGAGTCAATCGTGACGCTGTCGCCGTTTTCGATCAAAGCAATATTGCCACCCTCGGCTGCCTCAGGCGCTACATGGCCTACCACCATGCCCCAGGTGCCGCCGCTGAATCGTCCATCGGTAATTAAACCCACTGTCTCGCCCATACCAGCGCCAATCAGTGCACCCGTGGGGGCTAGCATCTCGGGCATGCCGGGGCCGCCTTTGGGGCCCAAGTAGCGCAGCACCATCACGTCGCCGTGGGTAATTTTGCCGTCCAGAATAGCTTTTAAGGCCGATTGCTCGTCGTCAAAGCATTTGGCGGGCCCCGTCATCACAGGGTTCTTCAACCCGGTGATTTTGGCCACTGCGCCTTCGGGGCTGAGGTTGCCTTTCAAGATGGCCAAGTGGCCTTGTTTGTACATGGGTTTGTCAAAGGGGCGAATGCAATCCTGATCGGCACGGGGAACAGCGGGCACGTCTTTTAAAACCTCGGCAATGGTTTGACCCGAGATGGTGATGCAGTCGCCATGCAGCAGGCCGGCTGTCAGCAGAGTTTTCATCACTTGCGGAATACCGCCCGCTTTGTGCAGATCTACAGCCAAGTATTTTCCAGACGGTTTGAGGTCGCACAGCACAGGCACTTTTTTGCGCATGCGCTCAAAATCGTCAATAGTCCACTCAACCTCGGCTGCGTGGGCAATGGCCAAGAAGTGCAACACAGCGTTGGTCGAGCCACCAGTCGCCATGATGACGGCCACAGCATTTTCAATGGCTTTTTTAGTCACGATGTCGCGTGGTTTGATGTCTTTTTTGATCGCCTCGATCAGCACCTTGGCCGATTCTTTGGCTGAGTTCATTTTTTCGTCGTGCGGGTTGGCCATCGTCGACGAGTAGGGCAAGCTAATACCCAATGCTTCGAAACTGGACGACATGGTGTTGGCCGTGTACATGCCGCCGCAGCTGCCCGTACCGGGTATAGCGCGCATTTCAATCTCGCGCAGGTCTTCGTCGCTCATATTGCCGGCGGCGTTTTGGCCTACGGCTTCAAACACACTGACAATATTCAAGTCTTGGTCTTTGTAGCGGCCCGGCAAAATAGTGCCGCCGTACACATAGATGGCGGGCACGTTGGCGCGCAGCATGCCCATCAGGCCACCGGGCATGTTTTTGTCGCAGCCACCCACCACCACCACGCCGTCCATCCACTGGCCTTGCACGCAGGTTTCGATACAGTCGCTGATAACTTCACGCGACACCAGCGAATATTTCATGCCCTCGGTGCCCATGGCCATGCCATCGCTGATAGTGGGCGTACCAAACACCTGCGCGTTGCCACCGGCCTCAATAATGCCCGCAATGGCCGCGTCGGCCAGCTTTTGCAAGCCGCTGTTGCACGGGGTAATAGTGCTGTGCCCGTTGGCGACCCCCACCATAGGTTTGCCAAAGTCAGACTCTTTGTAGCCCATGCCGTAGTACATGGAACGGTTGGGCGCGCGGGACTTGCCCTCGGTGATGTTGGCAGAACGCAGAGGTTGGATAGGAATGATTTTGGTGGTCATGGCTGTGCTTGGTTACAACGTAAGGATATGTCAATTGTAGTGGGGCTAAGCCTGCGATTTTGCTTGTGTTCTGAGGCTTAGTTATCTGGCGGCATGTCTGTGCTCGCCATGGCACTTGGCGTGAACAGCATCAAAGCTGTCCTCCGCCCTGCGGGCTCCCCCTTTATGCCGCTGCGCTGTTCACACCAAGCGCCAGGGCTGCGGCTAAGGTGGGTAAGTAAACAGCGGGTGTTCGCCCACCGGGTTTGCGAGAACTGGCAGGCGGTGTACTCAGCGCAGCGGGCTAA
>JANNCO010000046.1:0-6105 GCA_031386655.1 Polaromonas sp.
TAGCGCCGTGCACTGCGCGCCGCTGGCGTCTACCTACTTCAACATGCGCAAAACTACGATTTATGGCGGCAGCAACGAAGTGCAGCGCAATATTGTGTCGCAGGTTGTATTGGGCTGAAGCTTTTTAATACCGAACTTCCGCACGCGAAGGGCGCTAAATCTTAAAACCTGCCCTTCACCAAACACCTATTCAAAAAGAGCAACAACATGGACTTTGACTTTACTGACGATCAAGAACAACTGCGGGATGCGGTGCGTAAATACGTGGACAAAGGCTACACCTTTGACCGACGCCGCAGCATTGAGGCAGCAGGCGGATTTGACCGCAAGGCGTATGCCGAGCTGGCCGAGCTGGGCCTGGCCGGCCTGTGCACAGGCGAAGCCTATGACGGCATGGGCATGGGGCCGGTAGACTGCATGGTGGTGCAAGAAGAGCTGGGCCGTGGCTTGGTGCTAGAGCCTTTGATGCAAGCATACATTTGCAGCCCGGTCATAGAAAATTTTGCACCCGAAGCGCTCAAAAAACAATGGCTACCGCGTATCGCCGCAGGCACTGCCATAGTGGTGCTAGCGCAGCAGGAGCGCAAGGCGCGCTACCGCGCTGAGGTATGCGACGCTACAGCTACTCAAACAGGCAATAGCTACACCGTCACCGGTACCAAAAACGTAGTGGCCATCGGCGACCAAGCTGATGCCTATCTTGTGCCCGCCTTGCTAGGCTCGCAAATGGCGCTGTTTTTGGTAGAACGTGCGGCTACAGGTGTGACCACACGCCCCTACGGTTGCCAAGACGGCTCGCGCGCCGCCGATGTATTGCTGG
Source organism: Polaromonas sp. (assembly GCA_031386655.1). Lineage (GTDB taxonomy): Bacteria > Pseudomonadota > Gammaproteobacteria > Burkholderiales > Burkholderiaceae_C > JAAFIP01. The sequence goes on from JANNCO010000046.1 coordinate 821, forward strand.
TCAACGCCGCTGCGCAACTGGTCACAACAGATGGCCTGACCGCTCTTGAACTGGCAATCGACATCGGGATTAACAGCACCTGCGCCACCGCTGTGGGCGTGATGGACAAAACACTAGCCATTACAGTGGAATACATGAACACGCGCAAACAGTTTGGCGCGACGCTGGCCACCTTTCAGGCGCTGCGCCACCGCGTGGCCGATGTGAAGATGCAGCTGGAGCTGGGCCGCAGCATGGCCTACTTTGCCGCACTCAAACTAGGTGCCCCGGCGCCCGAACGCCGCCGCGCCATGGCCCAAGCCAAATACCAGCTGTGCACCAGCATGCGCTATGTGGGCCAGCAAGCTGTGCAGTTACATGGTGGTATAGGCGTGACGGACGAATACATTGTCAGCCACTACTTTAAAAAGCTGACCCAGCTAGAGATGGCCTTCGGCGACAGCCTGCACCAGCTGGGCGAGGTCAGCGCGCGTATGCAAGACACGGCGGGCGTGTTTGCGTAAACCTGTAGACGCAATCTCCTGCTAAGCATGCAGAGGATTATCAAAAAACACTACATTTTTGATAGCTGCCTGAGCTGGATTTAAAATGTGGGTTGATAACAACTTAAATTCGTATTTCTACTGCTTGTGACCTGCATGTTGTGATGCGCCATCAACAGTGCTTGACCTTGGCGCTATTTCGTATAATAAATACGTTTATGCAACAAATTGTTTGTTTGCAACATCCAATTCATGACATGTCTAAATTTAAACTGAATCTGCTGCGCGTATTTTGCGCCACAGCGATGTTGTTTTGCACTTTCGTCAGTGCACAAACCGCCTACGGCATCTCCAGAACCCAAACATTTGTGATCAACCCAACCACTGGGGCGGCAACAACCCCAGTAACTGCACCCAGCGGCAACAACTACGCCGCGCAAGTCGGCTACGAATCCTCTGCTATGGCGGTTAGCCCGCTTAACGGACTGCTCTACGTGGTGGAACGTACAGCCACTACCACACCGCGCTTTGCCACCTGGAACCCCAGCACTGGCGTGGCTACCAGCATAGGTACTGCGGGTGCAGTCGGTGCAGATATTCTGCGGTCTACCTTTTGCCCAGACGGGCGCTGGTATGTGTCTGGCAACGGTACCGGCGCCGGTACAGCGGCAGAAATATACCAGCTGAATCCCGCTAGCGGTGCGGTCGTTCGTACGTTAAATATTACGGGTGTACCGCAAAATGGTTCTGGCGACATAGTTTGTGTCGGTGATGGCACCATGTTTATTGGCGCACAGTCAACAGGCGCAGGCACACCCTACCAGCTGTTTCGTTTGACTGCAACCCAGCTTAATACCGGCGGCACGCAAACCGCTGCGCTAATCGGTGATATGGGTGTACTTGCTGCTAATGCACCCAATGGATTGACAGAAGTAACCAATAACGTAGGCAACTGTGTGACACCGTGTTTATTGGCCTCTGGAACACCTGGAGGTCAAATCATTTGGACCATCAACACTTCAACTGGCGCGGCACAAACGTTGACTACAGCCTCTGGTGCGGGCTTAGTCGATTTATCACGCGAATTTCCCAGAGACGTTTCGGTCAATAAAACAGTCACACCCACGTCTGCATTGCAGGGCAGAACCCTGACCTACACCATCAACGTTACCAATTCTGGGCCAGCAGTTGCAGGGTTGGTCACCGTGGCCGACATACTCAACCCTGCATTTATCAATGTGCCTGCTGCAACCTGGACCTGCGGCGTGGTAGCTGCTGGCAGCGCCACTGCGCTCACCACCGCTTGCAGTGCCACCACAGGCACGGGCAATGTGAACACTACAGTTAATTTATCAATCAACTCAACCATTCAGTTCGTGATCACTGCGCCCTTGCTGTCAACCGCCACCGGTACGGTGACCAATTCAGTATCAGCCGGTCTGACAGGCACCACTTTTGATCCGTCTATCACGAACAATGCGGTGACGGTTACCAGCACAGTAGTACCTGCTGCAAACTTGAGTGTGCTTAAAACTGATGGCGCCATTGCTACTACCGCAGGCGGCACCAATCTGTATACCGTAACGTTTACCAATTCAGGCCCTGCTAACGGTACTGGATCGGTGGTAACTGATGTCCCTGGTGCTGGGTTGTCCAGCTGCGTAGTGCTCAGCTGCACGGGTACAGGGTCACCTACCCCAGCATCTTGCCCGCCAGTGATCGGCAATTTATTGTTGCCCAGTGGTGTAAGTTTGCCAAATTTCCCGGCTAACACATCTATCGCGTTTGCGGTGCAATGCCGCGTTAGTGCTACAGGTTTGCCTTAGCACTAGGTATGCAGGCGCGATGTTTTAGGCAAATGCGCCATTAAAAACTCCATCTGATCGGCCAGTATGCGGCGATTGCGCAGAATAAAGTCTTCCCACAGGCTGGGAACATAAGGCGCGTACATCAGCGGCATGTGCGCTTGCTCGGGGGTGCGGTTGGCTTTGCGGTGGTTGCATGACTGGCAGGCAGTCACCACATTCATCCAGGTGTCCAAACCGTTTTGGCCGTAGGGGATGATATGTTCGCGGGTTAAGTCGTCTTCGTGAAAATGGTTGCCGCAGTAGGCGCACACATTGCGGTCACGCGAGAACAGCTTGCTGTTGGTCAAGCCAGGGCGCAGGTTAAACGGGTTGATGTTGGGCACGCCCTTGGTGCCGATAATGCTGTTGACCGTGATCATCGACTGCAGACCAGTAATCGCGTTGTGCCCACCACGGTACACCGCCACCTCGCCGCCCGACTCCCAGCGCACCTCCTCAGCAGCGTAGTGAATCACCGCTTGCTCCAGGCTGATCCACGATTGTGGCAACCCTTGGGCTGAGAGTTTCAAGACCTTCAAAACGAACCTCCGTGAAATTAAACGACTTACCATCACACCGGAAAACGAAACACTGCTGTCTTAAAGCACAATATACCTCAGTTTTACGCTATTTTTAAGACGAAAAACCCTGTTCAACCCAATGACAATGTGCTGGAACAGCTATCAAATTGATACTTATAAAGTGATGCCATGAAGGTACTTAGAGGCTTTGGCCGTTCGATTAGTTCAGCTGTTGCACACAGCGCTGTAAAAAGCCCTGCTAATGCTGCAGCGCCAGCTGTGCAGCGGCCAGCGGCCTGCGCACTGACGATTGGCAATTTTGATGGCGTGCACCGGGGTCATCAGGCCATGATCGCATTGCTAAAAAGCGAAGCCGTGCACCGGGGCGTCCCCAGCTGCGTGGTAACGTTTGAGCCGCATCCGCGTGACTATTTTGCAAGCCGTGCTGGCCAGAGCAGTCTGGCACCTGCGCGTATTGGTACCCTGCGTGACAAGCTGACCGAGCTGGCGCGCTGCGGTGTGGACCAAGTAGTGGTGCTGCCATTTAACGCGGCGCTGGCAGCCTTGCCTGCGCAAACTTTTATTGACCAGGTGTTGCTGGCGGGGCTAGGCGCGCAATATGTGCTGGTGGGCGATGATTTTCGCTTCGGTGCGCAGCGCGCGGGCGACTACGCTTTTTTAGACGCGGCTGGTGAGCGCCAAGGCTTTGACGTAGCGCGTATGCAAAGCTATGAAGTGCATGGTTTGCGGGTGTCCAGCTCGGCTGTGCGCGATGCGCTGGCGCAAGGCCGCATGCAAGATGCTGCCAAACTGCTGGGGCGGCCCTACAGCATCAGTGGGCATGTTGTGCATGGGCGCAAGCTGGGGCGGCAGCTGGGCATATCCGAAGCTACTGCGCAGGGGTTTCGCACTTTAAACTTGCACTTTTCCTCGCGCACCTATTCACGCGGTGTAGCCTGGAAGCCCGCTGCCAGCGGCATCTTTGCCGTACTGGTGCATGGCCTGGTTGACCAACCCCTTCAGGGCGTGGCCAATTTAGGTATCCGCCCTTCGCTTGACCCCACCGATGTCAATGGCGGGCGGGTGCTGCTGGAGACACATTGCCTAGACTGGCCCACCAGCTTGGGCCTGGACGCAGGCTACGGTAAAATCATACGTGTGGAATTGCTACATAAACTGCACGACGAACTTAAATACGACGGCCTGGACGCCTTAACACAAGGCATTACCAAAGACTGTGCCGATGCGCGCGCTTTTTTTGCTGCCAGCACGTCTCAGACACCGCGAATTTGAGGGGGCGAAGGCTCCCCAGCGCCTGAACTGCCCCACACTCCATTTGGTACATTTGCAACCACTGCTGCATACCCCGCGCCGTCATTAGCGCACCCATTTAAATCGCCTTGTGTTGCGGCCCCGATAATGGCCCCGATAATGGCCAAAAATCTACCGACTTACTCTATGACCGAACAAGCCACTGATTACCGCAAAACTCTCAACCTGCCCGACACGCCCTTCCCCATGCGCGGCGACTTAGCCAAGCGCGAGCCGGGCTGGGTGAAAGAATGGGAAGACAAAGGCATCTACAAAATTTTGCGCGACTCGCGCTTGGGCAAGCCCAAGTTCATCCTGCATGATGGCCCGCCCTATGCCAACGGCAGCATCCACATTGGCCACGCAGTCAACAAAATTCTCAAAGACATGATCGTCAAGGCGCGCCAGCTGGAGGGCTTTGACGCGCAGTACATCCCTGGGTGGGACTGCCACGGTTTGCCCATAGAAAACGCGATTGAAAAGCTGCAGGGCAAGAAACTGACACCCGCGTCTGCCGATGGCCTCCTGCCCCGCGAGGGGGCAGCCCTGGCAACTTCTACACAACCCCTGCAGTCCCGCGCCGACATTCAAGCCATGTGCCGTGCCTTTGCCACCGAGCAAATTGCCGGGCAAATGGCCGACTTCAAACGCCTGGGCGTGCTGGGCGAATGGGACCGCCCCTACCGCACGATGGACTTTAAAACCGAGGCTAATGAAATCCGCGCTTTCAAACGCGTGATGGAACGCGGCTTTGTGTACCGCGGCTTAAAGCCCGTGTACTGGTGTTTTGACTGCGGCTCGTCGCTGGCTGAGTTTGAGATTGAATACGCAGACAAAAAATCACAAACACTCGACGTGGGATTTTTATGTGCAGAGCCTGATAAGTTATCTAGCGCGTTCGGTAGTGCCAAGATCGACAAACCAGCCTTCGCCGTTATCTGGACCACCACGGCATGGACCATCCCCGCCAACCAAGCGCTCAACCTCAACCCTGAGCTGACCTACGCGCTGGTAGACACCGAGCGCGGCTTGCTGATTTTGGCCGAAAGCCTGGTTGAAAAGTGCCTGGCACGCTATGCACTCGCCGGCAACGTCATCGCCACCACCCTGGGCAAAAACCTGGA
>JANNCO010000066.1:0-2982 GCA_031386655.1 Polaromonas sp.
TGCATTTGCGTTCCTCGAGCCCGAAGTTCGAATCGGTGGCGACAGGGCTACGCCACAGCCGGTCGCTTGTAGTGCTGCTGGGGTTTCGCGCAGTGATCGTTACCACAAATTAGATCAATACTCGACTGAGATCGCTACCCAACTTGCAGCGACCACGCCAGTGGAGCGCAGCAACGTTCGGTGTGCCTATGACAAACAGTAAAGGGCCGCAGGTCCGTTTGGCATGGGCATGCCGTGCGGTGCTGTGTGACCGCGAAATGCTGGAACAGTAACAGGCTAAATACGTCCCTCTTGCACCGCATGGCACGCAATCTTGATGCCGCCAATGTTTTTCAAAACAGGCCGCTCGGTTTTGCAGCGGTTGTTCACATGCGGGCAACGTGGGTTAAACGCGCAGCCTGCGGGCGGGTTCAGGGGGTTGGGCACCTCGCCTTGCACAGGCGTGCGGGCGCGGCCTGTGTCGTGCATTTTGGGGATAGCGTCCAGCAGCATTTTGGTGTACGGGTGCTTTGGCGCGCTGAACAAGCTGTGTTTGTCCGCCACCTCTACCAAACGGCCCAAGTACATCACGCCCACATGGTCGCTTACATGGCGTACCACTGCCAGGTTATGGCTGATGAACAAATACGTCAGGCCCTGCTTTTTTTGCAGGTCTTTCATGATGTTAAGCACCTGTGCCTGCACGCTCACATCTAGCGCACTGGTAGGTTCGTCGCACACTAAAAATTCGGGCTGCGTGGCCAAGGCGCGTGCAATCGATATACGCTGGCGCTGGCCGCCAGAGAACTGGTGTGGGTACTTCACCATGTCCAGCGGGGACAAGCCTACAGAGGTCAGCAGCTCGCCTACGCGGGCTTTCAGCTGCTGGGCGTTGCTGATCATGCCGTGTTCTGCCAGCGGCTCGCCCACAATGTCTTCTACGGTCCAGCGCGGGTTAAGGGACGCGTACGGGTCTTGAAAAATCATCTGGATGCGCTCGCGTAGTTTACGGCCCGCAGGGCTTTTGTACGTGGCGTGCGCATCCATACCGTCAAACTGAAAGCTGCCGCGCGTGGGTGTGTACAGCCCCACCATCAGGCGCGCCACGGTACTTTTGCCGCAGCCAGATTCACCTACCAGCGCCAGTGTTTTGCCTTTTTCAATTTCAAAACTCACACCGTCTACCGCGTGCAGCATCACCTTGGGTTTGCGCTCCAGCACGCGCGCCAGCCAAGGTGGCGAGACATCAAACGTCATGGCAATGTCTTGCACTTTGATCAGTATTTTTTTAGCCTCAGTCATACAGCCGCTCCTGCACCAGCACCTACCACTGCACTGCCCGTGGCCAGCCAGCAGGCAGCGCTGGTGGCGCCAGTGGCTGCCAGCTCGGGGCGCTCTTGCGTGCAGCGGTCAAATGCTTTTTCGCAGCGTGGGTTAAACGCGCAGCCCGTGGGAATGGCGTTCAGGCGGGGCATAGTGCCTTCGATCTGGTGCAGCTTGTCGCGCTCTATCGTCATATCGGGAATGGCTGCCATCAAGCCCGCGGTGTAGGGGTGCGCTGGGTGGTTGATCACCGCATGCACAGGGCCAATCTCTACAATGCGGCCTGCGTACATCACTGCCACACGGTCGCAGGTTTCGGCAATCACGCCCATGTCGTGGGTGATCAACATCACAGCTGCGCCGCGTGACTTGCAAATATTTTTCAGCAAGCTGATGATCTGCGCTTGAATCGACACGTCCAGCGCCGTGGTGGGTTCGTCAGCCACGATCAGTTGCGGCTCGGCGGCCAGCGCCAGTGCAATCACCACGCGCTGGCGCATGCCGCCAGAAAACTGGTGCGGGTAATGATCAATGCGCTGCTCAGCCGCGGGTATGCCCGTGTCTTGCAGCAGGCTGATAGCGCGCGCCCTGGCCTCAGCCGCGTTCACTGGCAAGTGGGTTTGAATGGTCTCCATCAGCTGCTTGCCGATGCTGTACAGCGGGTTCAGCGAGGTGAGTGGGTCTTGAAAAATCGCGCCAATTTTGCGACCGCGTATGTGGCGCATCTGTTCGTACGGCAAGTTGTCAATACGCTGGCCTTGCAGGCTGATCTGTCCGCTGGCAATGCGCCCCGGTGGCTCCAGCAAACCTATGATGGACGCGCCTGTCAGCGATTTGCCAGCACCCGACTCGCCCACCACCCCCAAAATTTCTCCGGGTGCAATGTCAAACGAAATACCGTCCAGAGCACGTAAAGTGCCCCGGCGGTTGGGGAACTCGACGACCAGATTTTTGACTTCTAGCAAGCTCATTTTTTTTGCAGCACAATGCCTTCGCTTTCCAATTGCATATAAATTTCTACAAACCGCTTACCCATAGCACCGCCGAATTGACCAGCATCTTTTACAAGTGGTGCTATCAACTCAGGGAGTTCTTCCATAGTGACAGACAATGATTTTTTTCCAAGGTCACTTAAATGAAAAATTTTAAGCTGCTGCAGCTCTTGCAGCGAGAAGCGACGTACGTATAAATCAATGGTTGCGTCTTGAATTTTAGGCAGCGAATCTTTCATCCATGCCTCAATGCCTTGTGCTGCAGCATCGCCATAAAGTTGAGAAACTCTGCTTAATTGCGCAGCCGTAAGATTTGGATTATCTCGTTTAATAGTGTCAGTCATTTGCTGGCGCATGGTGGTTCCCATTTGCCGAAAAAAGTTAGGAAGTCTTGCATTTGCCTCTTGCGAAATCACTATTTCGCGTGCAATCTGCCTGTTCTCTAGCAATGCTTCAGTTTGCGCAAAAATAGAAAAATGAACGTTTATCAAACAAACTATAAAAAATAATTTTTTCATACTAGCTCTTTTAAAAGTCACCGCAGCCTTGGATTCATCGCATCACGCAACCAGTCCCCCAGCAGGTTGACGCTCAGCGCGATCAACACCAGCATCAGGCCCGGGAACACGGTAATCCACCATTCGCCAGAAAATAAATAGTCATTGCCTACCCGTATCAAAGTGCCCAG
>JANNCO010000099.1:0-2140 GCA_031386655.1 Polaromonas sp.
AATCGAGAAGAACACTAGCCGTCAAACCACGCCCCGCTGGCCACTGGTTGGCTGCCAAACCATGGCGGTACACCGCGCTGCAAGCGGCTGCGTGACTGCTTACAGCCGCAGCATCATCACTAACATTTGATGCACTGCCACCCAGCGCTGCAGCCAGCGCTGTACCCACCATGCCCGCCAGCACATCACCCGTGCCTGCAGTGGCCAGCTTGGCGTTGCCTGTGGGGTTGATGCACGGCAACAGGCCGGGGGTGGCGATGATGCTGCCTGCGCCTTTAAGAACCACCGTACACGCAAATTTATCAGCCAGCTGCTGCGCCGCGAGCAACCGGTCGGCTTGCACCTGCGCCGCGTTGCAGCCCAGCAAGCGCGCCGCCTCCAGCGGGTGCGGGGTAAGCACGGTGGTAAAAACTTCAGCCGAGCGCGACGCACGCGCAATTAGCAGGCGCTGCAAGCTGGTGTCAACAGCTATCGCATTAAGAGCGTCGGCATCCAGTACCAAATGCTGTGCGGTTGACAGCACACGCGGCAGCACGCTGCGCACGGCGTCGCCACCGCCGCAGCCACACACTACCGCAGTGTGCTGCACGGAGATGTCGCTGGGCTGGCGAAACATCAGCTCTGGCTGGGCTATGTCTACCATCACATCTGCCGCCATGCTGCCACCATCTAGTAGCGCCACAAAAACTTTGCCTGCACCCGCGTGCAGTGCCGCACGCGCAGCCAGCAGCGCAGCACCCGTCATGCCAGCTGCACCGCCGATGACGGCGACATCACCATAGCTGCCTTTGTGGCTGGCGTGCGCCCGCAGTGGCTGGCGCGCACGGTCAGCGCCTAGCAAAGTGGCAGTGGGCGCGGACAGGCAAGTGGTTGCAAGTGCGCTAACTGGCACGGTATCTAGTGCGTTGAGCGGCGCGCTGCGGTGTGCGCCGGATAGTGTGCCGGGTAGTGTGCCGGGTAGTGCGTCCAAAGCATCCCACCACACTTGGCCTGCCGTATCCTTGCCTTGCGCCGTAAACACACCGGGCTTGATGGTCAATAAATTTAAGCAAAATAGGCCACTAGCACCCATAAAACCTGCTCGAGCAGCTATTAAATCAGCAGCAAAATGCGGCTCGGCATAGCAACCTGTGTCAGCGTTCAACCCGCTGGGCACATCGACGCTCAGCACCACTGCGGCGCTGGCGTGCAGGTGCAGCAACCATTCACGTAGCACTCTGGCCAATGGCCGTGTGCTGCCAATGCCCAGCAGTGCGTCAATGGCCAGGTCGCACTGTGCGGGTGGATCTGCCGCTATCACTATGCCCGCTGCGCGTGCTTGCGCCAGCGCGGCGGCGGCATCCAGGGGCAGCAGTGCAGGGTCGCCGCACAAAGTGACCACCGGGCGGTGGCCCCAGAGCTGCAGGTGCAGGGCGGCTTGCAATCCGTCGCCACCGTTGTTACCCGGCCCGCAGGCTACCCAAATAGTTTGTGCATGCGGTGCCAGCGCGCAGGCTAGCTGCGCAGTGGCCAGGCCTGCGCGCTGCATCAGCGTGTGGGGCGCCAGCTGCGCGGCGGCAGCATGTTCTACCGCACGCGTGGCGGCTATGCTGTGCAACGGCCAACTAGCATCGTGGGTAATTGCAGTGGGCATGGTACTATGATTTATATAGCTGCTTGAGCAGGTTTTACTTGGGTTAGCGGCCTAAAACCTATAAAATTAGGCACTTACAGCGCGCTCGGCGGCTTCCAGTGTATTGACCAGCAGCATGGTAATGGTCATGGGCCCTACACCGCCGGGTACGGGCGTGATGTAGCTGGCGACTTGGCTTACAGCGGCAAAATCTACGTCACCGCACAGCTTGCCGGTGTCGTCGCGGTTCATGCCTACGTCCAGCACCACGGCACCGGGCTTGACCATGTCGGCAGTCAGTATATTGCGTTGGCCTACTGCGGCAACGATCACATCGGCTAGCAGGGTGAAGGCTTTTAAATTTTGTGTGCTGCTGTGGCAGATAGTGACTGTGGCGTTTTGCGCCAGCAGCATCAGCGCCATGGGTTTGCCCACAATGTTGCTGCGGCCAATCACCACGGCGTGCTTGCCCTTGAGGTCGTAACCCTTGCCGTCGTTCAGCGACTGCAGCATCTTCATGCAGCCGTA
>JANNCO010000131.1:0-5254 GCA_031386655.1 Polaromonas sp.
AAGCGCCGCTCAAACGTAGCGATGATCTGCTGGCGCTTTAACCCTGTGCCACGCGGCCCGCGAACCGCCAAAATAAACGGCCACCCAAACTTGGCGTGGTAGCTGGCGTTGAGCTGTTGCAATTGCGCAAGCTCTGGCGGGGTGCAGTGGGCAAGGCCGGCTTTGCTTTGCTCTGTGGCGGATTCAGCAGTGAGCGACTGGTCCGCCATGGCAACGCCTGCCAGCTCGGGGTGTGCGCGCACCAAGGCAATCTGTGCATCACGGCCGGCGTGGCTTACAGCCACAGTCAACGCATGTTTTAACCCAGCCAAGGACGTAAAAGGCCGTTGCCGCAGCGTTAGTTGAGCTATCCAGGGTGAATGCTCATACACCCCAGCCAGGAGAGCTGAGGCCTCATCTGTCGGCGCTGCATTGAGTTGATCAAGGGTGATGGTCATAGCGCCACCTGCACAGGGTGCGTGGCCCGCCAGTGCTGCGCAATTTGCACACGCTGGGCTACCCACACATGGCTGTGTTTTTCTATATGGTCTAAAAAACGCTGCAGCGCTGCGATGCGTCCAGGCCGCCCCAGAATGCGGCAATGCATGCCTATGCTCATCATCTTGGGTGCATTTAGCCCTGCAGGGTCGCCCTCAGCATACAGCGCGTCAAACGTATCTTTCATGTATTGATAAAACGGGTCGGCGTGTGAGTAGCCTTGCGGCAGCGCAAAGCGCATATCATTGCAGTCTAGCGTGTAGGGCACGATCAGTTGGTGCGTGTCGGTACCGTCTGTCTTGCGCACTTGCATCCAAAAAGGCAAGTCGTCGCCATAGTAGTCGCTGTCGTAGGCAAAGCCGCCATAGTCGGCCACCAAGCGGCGTGTTTGGGGGCTGTCGCGGCCGGTGTACCAGCCAGCGCCGTGCAGAGGGCGCAGCTTGCTATCGCCATCGTTTTTTTGCTGGCCCGTGATTTTTAAAATCGACTCCATCGCCAGGCGCATATGCTCGCGCTCAGTTGCCTCGTCGATGGTTTGGTAGTTAATCCACTTGTAGCCGTGGCAAGCAATCTCATGGCCTAGTTCGACAAAGGCCGCAGTCACGTCTGGGCTGCGCTCTAGCGCAGTGCTGACGCCAAACACTGTGAGAGGCAGTTTACGTTTTTCAAACTCGCGCAAGATACGCCACACGCCTGCACGCGCGCCATATTCGTAAATGCTTTCCATGCTGATATGCCGCGCAGGGTAGGCTGGCGGGTTGAACATTTCGCTTAAAAACTGCTCACTCCCTGCATCGCCATGCAGCACAGAATTTTCGCCGCCTTCTTCATAATTTAAAACAAACTGTACTGCAATGCGCGCGCTTTGAGGCCACTGCGCGTGGGGCGGTATGCGGCCATAGCCTGCCAGGTCGCGCGGGTAAGTTTTTGTACTGTTGTAGACCATGTGGCTTGGTCTATAGCCCATTGGCCAGTGGCGACTGCACGGTGTCAAGCTCAACTTGCACGGTTGGCGCATACATCGAATCAAAGACCATGGACACATCGGACGCCGGTGGCTTGCGGTCAAAAGTCAAGTTGCTCACCACATTGAGCAAATGCTCTTCCATCAGTCGCACCGCAAGATTTTCGTCTTTGGTTATTATGGCACCCACTATGCGAACGTGTTCTTGGTTCGAGTCATGCGCACCTTGCACGCTTTGGTACATCAAGGTAATGAGGGCGCAGCGCGCAATCAAATCGCGCAGCATCTGCTCCAGCACGTTATTGCCGATCAGCCTGGCAATCAAAATATGAAATTCGCCCAGCATCTCGCTGCGGGTAGACACATTGTTTTTGGCCAAGGCTGCTTTTTCTGCGACCAAATGCTCGCGCAGTTCACGGATTTGCGGCGGGTTGATTTGCCGCACCAACATGCGCATCATTTCCGCTTCCAGCATGCGGCGCACTTCAAACACTTCCTGCGCCTCTTGCAGCGAAGGCGCTGCTACAAACGCACCGCGTGCAGGTTCAATCACCACCAAACGCTGCTGTTCTAGCTGGTACAGCGCTTGGCGAACCAAAGTGCGCGACACACCAAAGTGGTCAGCCAGTTTTTGCTCTACCAGCTTGGCACCTGGCTGCAAACGGTGTTCGACAATCGCTTTGTACAGCGACTCTACAATGTGGGCGGTAGTTGATTCCATGGGTGTTTTCTAACTTGTATAAAATTGTATACAAACTGGTGGACAATCGCAATGTTTGTCACTGTCGATCGCCTACTTTATCGAATCAGGCTGGCTTAGCCAGTGAAAGCAACAACTTATGGGACTTTCAACGCACGTTCTCGATACCGCCCACGGCTGCCCCGCAGCGGGCATGTCAGTGGCTTTGTCTACCGTATCTGGCGGTGTGGTTACGCTAGCAAAACGTATTATTTTGAACGCCGATGGCCGCAACCCCGATGGACCGTTGATAGACAATGCGGCACTCAAAGTTGGGCAATATAGGTTGAGCTTTGACGTGGCCGCATATTTCAAGTCACGCGGCATGGTATTGCCCGAGCCTGCTTTCTTAGACACGGTGCATATTGACTTTGGCATTGCGCATGCAGACCAGCACTATCATGTGCCATTGCTGTGCACGCCTTGGAGTTATTCGACGTATCGGGGGAGTTGAGGCGCAGCAAGTTGCTAAAGTAGTTTGGCTTAACCCTTAAATTCAGGCAAGTCACGTACTGGCTGGGTTGGCGGTCTGTCACCTGCCCTCATACTGGGGTGCCAGAAATCGGTCAGTCAACAGACCGCCAACCCAGCCGCAAACATAGTAGCGCGCCAACGGTAGTTTCGTCACAGGTTTTGTAGTCAACACCGCTAGCGCTCTACCATTTATGCAGGCGATAGGGTGTGTGCCGACCGACCGATTTCTGGTACTCCAGTATGAGGGCGGTTGGCACACACCCTATCGCCTGAGACCACCTCTAACTCTGTCAAAAATAAGTCAAACTTCCGCCGCACAATACAACCAGTCAATCACAAACCTAAATTTATATGCAAAACCGCCGCCTAACCCTCAAGAATATTGCTCAAGCAGCTACGGTATTAGTAGCAAGCCCAATGCATGTCTTTGCGCAAACCAGCAATGACAAACCTATCAAAATCATCGTACCTTTTGCACCCGGCGCAGGCACCGACGCTGTAGGTAGGCTGATGGCGCAAAAGCTCAGCGAGATATTGGGTGTACCTGTGGTGGTAGACAACCGCACCGGCGCCAGTGGTGCCATTGGCGCTAAATACGTGGCCGATGCAGCGGCTGACGGCAATACCTTGCTGCTGGCCGCCGCCCCATTTACCACCGTGCCCGCAGCGCTACCCAACGCAGGCTACGACCCTGTGCGCCAGTTTGCAGCGGTGGGCATGATCGCCAGTGGCCCGTTGGTGTGGGCGGTTAACAAAGATTTGCCAGTCAAAAATTTGGCCGAGCTGATCGCGCTGGCCAAAAGCAAACCCGGCGCGCTGAACTATGGCTCGGCAGGGGCCGGCGGTATTAACCACCTGGTACTGGAAATGTTGAAGAATCGCAGCGGCACTTTTATCACCCATATCCCGTACCGCGGCATTGCCCCCGCCACGATGGACATGATTGGCGGGCAAATTCAGCTGGTCACTGGTACGGTACCAGCGCTGAACCCGTTTATCAAAGATGGCCGTGTCAAAGCGTTGGCTGTCACCAGCGCCAAACGTTCGCCCGCACTGCCCGATGTGCCCAGCATGGCCGAGGTGGGGTTTGCAGGGTTTGATGTGCTCAATTATTTTGGTTTGATGGCACCCAAGGGCACGCCTGGTGCTGTGATAGATAAATTGAACGCTGCACTGGCCAAAGTCGTGGCCTTGCCCGATGTACGCGCCCGCTTTGCAACTGATGCCATTGAACCCGCTACGGGCACACCGGCGCAGCTGGCTGCTTTTATCGAAAAAGACTATGCTGGCTGGCAACGTGTAGTGGCGGCGCAAAATTTGAAGGTGGATGCGGCTTAAAAAGCAATACAGCCACTACCCAGGCGGAACCTCTGCAGCCAAGGGGCCTATACAGCGCAGTGCATAGCCAGCACAGCAAAATTTCCATAGAATAGTGATTCATACTTTTAACTACTATTCTTATGAGCGAAGCCACCAACACTGTCCGCTTTGTGCTCGACGGCCACATCGTCGAAGCCCAAGGCAAACGCCGCACCACCACTGTGCTGGACTACCTGCGTGAAGAGCTGCACCGCACGGGTACCAAAGAGGGCTGCGCCGAGGGCGACTGCGGTGCATGCGTAGTGCTGGTAGGCCAGCTGAACGCTGCGGGCACAGCAATCAACTACGTGCCCAGCAACTCGTGCATGCAACTGCTGCCATCGCTTGACGGCAAATCTGTCAAAACCGTTGAAAGCTTAAAGTCCAAAGACGGCACGCTGCACCCCATCCAGCAAGGCATGGTCGACTGCTTTGGCTCGCAGTGCGGCTTTTGCACACCCGGCATTGTGATGAGCTTGACCGGCCTGGTGCAAACCAACGCCTGCCCTAACCGCGCGCAGATTAACGATGCCTTAAGCGGTAACCTGTGCCGCTGCACAGGCTACAAGCCCATCATTGACGCGACCCTTAAGGCCTGCCAGCGCCCCGCTGCAGAACTCAAAATTAACGACACTGCGGATGTAGTGCTGCTTAAACAAATCGCGCGTGAAAACGAGCCTACGGTGGGCTTAGACGGCCAGATCATTACCCAGCCCGTAGTGCGCACCAAAAAGGGCGGCGAATTTGTATCGCCTGCTACGGTGGACGAAGTGGCCGCGTATTTAGTTAAACACCCTCAGGCCACGTTGCTAGCTGGCAGCACCGAGATTGGCCTGCAAGTTAACAAACAATTTGCGCGGCCTGAGCACATCGTGTACCTGGGCAATGTGGCTGAGCTGAAAGCTGTGAAAGACAGCAAAGTCTCTGGCCAAGATGTGTGGAGCATTGGCGCTGCTACACCGCTGACCGTGGTTGAAAACTTGGTGTCCAAGGCTTACCCTGATTTTGCAGAAGTCATTCGCCGTTTTGGCTCGCCGCCCATCCGGTCTACCGCCACGCTGGCAGGCAACATTGCTAACGGCTCACCCATTGGCGACACCATGCCCTGCCTGATGGCGCTGGGCGCTACGCTGTTACTGCGCGCAGGCGACAAGACGCGCAAAGTGGAGTTAGATGCTTTCTACACCGGCATGAAGGCTAACGTCATGCAAGCGGGCGAGTTCATCGTGTCGATTGAGTTG
>JANNCO010000145.1:0-2335 GCA_031386655.1 Polaromonas sp.
CCAATGCACTTCCCACCAGCGTGCACAGCTCTTGCGGCACCACCGTATCTAGCCCGCTTGGCATGACGGCACCCGTCATAATTTTGACGCATTCCCCCGGCTCCACGCTGCCTTGCCAAGCCATGCCCGCCAGCGCAGTGCCAACTACTTTGAAGCGGCTTGCACAGTTAGTTTTTAGGTCTGCGCCCGCAAAGGCAAAGCCATCCATGGCCGAGTTGTCGTGCGGTGGCACGCTGATGGGGGACACAATGTCGCGTGCCAGCACGCGGCCCAGCGCGGCGTGCAAAGCTACCGTCTCAGTTTGCTGCACGGGCCCTACCAGCAACGCCAAAAATTCATTGACTTTGTCAGCCGGTAACGCCGCCGGGTCGTAGCCTTGCAGTTCGGCGGCAATTTGGTCTACATTTTTCATGGCTTGATTATCGTCTGCGCCATCTAAAACGATGTGTGTTGCGTATTGCTCATGCAGAATAGTTGTGCAATCTCCACCGCGCACACAGTGTTACCTAAGATGGTGCATGATTGTTTTTGCTAAAAGATGACTGTTAATTAACCAAACCAAACCAAACGCTCCCCAGCGAGACAGGCTTACCATGCTAACCACACCCCGCAGTTTGTTGTGCTACCCCAGCCGCTGGCTGGCTACCGCGTGCTTGGCCGCCACCTGCCTGGCCACTGCTTTACTGGCACCAGCAGCCCAAGCGATGCCTGGTATGCCCGGGGCCAGTACGCTGAGTGCGCAGGACGAAAAAGCCGCGTTGGCCGTAGTGCAGGCCCAGCTGGCAGCTTTTGCCAAAGACGACGCGGCCAAAGCCTTCTCGTACGCCACGCCGCAAATTCAAAAAGCATTCGGCACGCCGCAAAACTTTTTGGCCATGGTACGCCAGCAGTACCCCGTGGTGTACCGCCCGGCCACCACCGCGTTTTTCAAGCCCGAACCCCATGCTGGCGATGTGCTGCTGCGCGTGCAGATGACCGATGCCAACGCCACCCAGTGGCTGGCCGTCTACAGCCTGCAACGGCCCAGCCAAAAGAGCCAGCCTTGGCGTATTTCGGGTTGCGTGGTGATGCCTAATACGGCGCGCAGCGCTTAGAAACTGACAGTGTTTTAGGCGTTTTAGGCCGTAGAACCCGCTAGGTTATTAACGCTTTTTTTTAAGATACGGTGCGAGCTTGACACTGCTAGTTGCTGTTTCTTTTGGCTCAGGTAGCACCGCTTTTGCAGTCTTTTCTGGCTGAGCTGAAGGCAGCCGCGCCATCGCTACTGTGTACACCGCGTTGCGATCGCGCTTACCCACCGCTACGGTTAGCAATACCAGCGAATCATCGCGCACTTGATAAACCAGCCTATACCCTACTGTGCGCAATTTGATTTTGTAGCAATCAGCCATGCCAGCCAATGCAGCTTTAGGTACGCGCGGCACCTCTAGTCGTTTAGCCAGCACTTTGGTAAATTGCAGCTGCACCGTCCCGTCTAATTTTTCCCATTCCGCTTTGGCGGCGGTTAAAAACTGAAGACGATAAGCCACCAAAAAATTCTCGGATATCGTTTAAAAAACAGGGCTTCAAGCCTGGCGCTTGATTTTAGCCTTCGCCTCGCGCTGTAGCTGCGCTATCGACACCTCTACCAGCTCTTCGGGGTGCTCGTTCGCGGCATCCAACCGTGCCTGAATTAGGGGAGCCAGCATCAGGTCGTCAAAAATATCCATCATGACCTCATACGTCTTAGCTGGCACCAAATAAGCCGAGGCTTTATTGTGGTGCAACACAACCACAGTGTTGTCCCCTGCATCACGAATCACCGCAGATGGATTTTTCTTCAAATCGGTAATTCCGATGGAGGTTTCGGCGAATAAGGTTTGCATAGGGGTGGCTCCTGAAATTGTTGCCAACATACGGCGTTCACAACAAGCAAGTTGATATTTAAGTATTGTAATTTAATTAGACCATAAAAAAGCACGTTTTTATGGTCTAAATTTAGAAATTTACGGTCATTTATAAATCCTGTGTCAAATTAGACAACGCACGCACTAAGTTACTTGGGACACTGATGTGATTTGGGAAGTTGGCGGTTACGAACCCACACAAGATGGTCTAGTAGGTCAGATCGTCGAGGTTATTGATAATCTGAGCAAGGAAATCATATTGAACGATTTCCCAAAATAGAAAACGCTTTCATTCTTATGAATTTTTAAAGTGATTTGACCGTTCTAGGCTGCAGAACCTGCTCAGCAAGCTATGCAATTGATAGTAAATAATGGTTTATACAAACCGATCGCCCTGAGCCTGTCGAAGACCTCGTGAACCCTTCGACAGGCTCAGGGCGATCGGTCGG
>JANNCO010000173.1:0-2531 GCA_031386655.1 Polaromonas sp.
GGCAACGCGCTGAACAAAGCGCTGAACAAAACCGTCAGCGGCACGGTCAGCGGGGTTGATCTGGTGCTGTTTGTGGTGGAAGCGGGCAGCTTTACGCCCGCCGATGCGCGCGTGCTTAAGCTGCTGGCCAAGAACACCCAAATTATTTTGATTGCCAACAAGTTTGACACCATCCACCGCCGCGCCGAAATAGCACCGTGGCTGCAGGCCATGCAAGCGCAGCACAACTACGCCGAGATCATTCCCATGTCGGCCAAAAATACGCGCGACATCGAGCGCCTGCTAGCCGTGTGCGAAAAATACCTGCCCGAGCAACCCTGGATGTACGCCGCTGACGAGCTAACCGACCGCAGCGAGAAGTTTTTAGCCGCCGAGATGGTGCGTGAAAAACTGTTTCGCTTAACCGGCGACGAGCTGCCCTACACCAGTACCGTGGTGATCGACCAGTTTAGCGAAGAGCCGGGCATTACCGCCAAGCGCTTGGTCAAGATAGCCGCCACCATCGTGGTAGAGCGCGACGGCCACAAAGCCATGGTGATAGGCGAGGGCGGCGAGCGCCTAAAACGTATCGGCATGGAGGCGCGGCTAGAGCTGGAAAAACTGATGGACGCCAAAGTGTTTTTGCAGCTGTGGGTGAAGGTAAAAAGCGGCTGGGCCGACAACGCGGTGCATTTGAAGTCGTATGGGTATGAATAAGCTGCACTGCGCGTGCAAACCTGTTCCATGCCCTATTTTTTAAGCCTTTTAGCCCTCTAACCCAAGTAAATCCTGCTCAAGCAGCTATGAAAAAGATAGTTAACGAGCCTGCCTTTGTGCTGCACCGCTACGACTGGAGCGAGTCTAGTTTGATCCTGGAGGTGTTTACCCGCCACCATGGCCGCATCGCGCTGGTGGCCAAGGGCGTCAAGCGCCCCAGCTCGCAGTTTCGCCCTATTTTGCTGCCGCTGCAGCCGCTGCACATTGCCTTTGGCGGCGACGCCGAGGTGCGCACCCTCAAAGCCGCCGAATGGATGGGCGGCCTGACCATGCCCAGCGGCGACGTGCTGATGTCGGGCTACTACATTAACGAGTTGATTCTTAAACTGCTAGCGCGCGACGACCCGCACGAGAGCCTGTTTGACGCCTATGCCCAGGTGACCCAGCTGCTGCGCGACAGCACACTGGCCGACGGCGCTCTGCGCGCCTTTGAGCTGCTGACCTTGCGCGACATTGGCCTGCTGCCCTCGCTAGACATGACCAGCGCTACCCTGCAGCCCCTGCAAATGCAAGCCGCCTACACCCTGCTGCCCGAGGTGGGCTTGCGCATTGTGCAAGACGGAAGCGCGGAAAACCGTGCAACTGGCGATGCTGCAGACTACGCCGTGGAGCGCCCCAGCCTGGCCGCGCGCCACTGGCTGGCACTGCAAGCTGCGCTAGACACAAGCGCCTCATCAACCGCGCCGCCTATCGCGCCGCTCACTGCACTACGGGCCGTGTGCGCCACCATGACCCCCGCCGAGAGAAATGCCCTCAAGAATGTGCTGCGCAGCTTGCTACACTACCATTCGGGTGGCAAAACCTTGCGTACCCGCCAGATGATGATGGACGTACAGGCCTTGTAGTGATGGTGCAGTCACTATAAATTACATAGCTGCTTGAGCAGTATCTACGGCCTAGAACCCTTAAAAGGCTAAAAATATGACCCTTACCGCTTCAGCTCTTACCTCCTTGACTCCTACCTCGTCAGCCGTCACCCCGCAGGCCACAGCGCTGTCTGTCAACCTCAATAAAGTAGCCTTAGTCCGCAACACGCGCCACTTGCAAATCCCCAGCGTCGTTCGCGCGGCTGAGCTGTGCCTCAAAGCGGGCGCAGCCGGCATCACCGTGCACCCCCGGCCTGATGAACGCCACATCCGCAAGCAAGACGTGTTCGACATAGCCGAGCTGATGCGCCTGTGGCCCGCGCGCGAGTACAACATTGAAGGCAACCCGTTTCACAACCTGATGGACTTTATCCGCACCCTGTGCCAGCAGGGCATGAAGCCCCACCAAGCCACCTTTGTGCCCGACTCTGAGGGCCAGTCCACCAGCGACCACGGCTGGACATTCCCGCAAGATGCCGCCCGCCTGCAACCCCTCATCGACGAATGCCACGCCTTGGGCGTACGCGTCAGCCTGTTCATGGACCCCGTGCCCTCGCAGATGGCGCTGGCTAAAGCCGTAGGCGCCGACCGCGTAGAGCTGTACACCGAAACCTGGGCCAGCGCCTGGGGCACGCCACGCGAGACGCAGGTGCTGGCTGGCTTTACGGCTACCGCTATGGCAGCACAAGCCGTAGGCTTAGGCATCAACGCAGGCCACGACTTGAACCAAGGCAACCTTACCGCCTTTCTGCAAGCCGTCCCCGGCGTACAAGAAGTCTCCATCGGTCACGCCTTTGTGGCCGATGCGTTAGAGATGGGCTACGCCAGCGCCGTGGCCGCGTACCAGCTGTGCATTCAAAAGGCGTTTGCATGACCCATATGTCTTGCCCTGCGCTGCTTGCCGTTAGT
>JANNCO010000210.1:0-3337 GCA_031386655.1 Polaromonas sp.
CCGGCGGGATCGCACAGCTTGTCTAACCGTGCTTTAGCGAGTTGAAAATCTGACTCCGGGCCATTGTCCTGTACTCTGTCGGGACGGTTGGCCAAACGGTCGCGGGAGTCGGCGCAAAACGTATCAAATGCCTGTAACCGGGAATTTGCCGGTGCAGCGCCCTCTTTGGGCAAATCAATTTTTAGGGCTGCTTTGCCCGTGGTGGCCGCTGGGTTGGCAGACTTATTTGCCGGTGCAACCGTTTGCCCAATAGCGCAAGGCTGGTCGCTGAAAACGATAGTTCCGTCAGCCCCGGTACATTTGTTGACAGCTGCTTGCGCTGCGGGCGGTAGAGCCACAACCAGCAGCGCCAAGGTCAGCGCGGCGATGACAGGCCCAAACGCCTTTGTGACGTGGCAATGACTAAACTGAATTGAATTCATTAATTCCCCGTTTCACGTGAAACATTACTTCGCTTCGGCATCCCAGCAATTGGATTTTTGGTTGTTGATGTGCAGCCAGTGGCGCAAATTAGTGTTGTCCAGGCCGCGCCCGCGTTTACCCGAAATGGTCCAACCGCCTCCGTCATGGAACTCGGCCATGCGCCAACCTGCGCCCAGTTCGGTGCTACAACGGGCGTTGGCTTGGCTAACGGAGCCCAATACGAATCCTGCTACAGGGGCGGTACCGCCTAAACTTGCGGGTGTTGCTTCGCCGCCGCCTGCCTCTGATATACACAGAATGGGCAGAGCCGTACGACACGAAGTATCTCCAGCATAGGGGTTGCACTGGCCCTTGTCGGGGCGCGCCATATCCATAGGCAAACCACTACAGCCGCTTACCATGAGGCCATCGGCATCGGGCAAATGGCCAAAGCTTAAGCCGTGCCGGTCGGGGTTGGCAGCAGCGGCGCGTGCTTGGGTTTGAGCTTCTGCGGCAGCAACGATGGCAGGCGCGGTGCGCTCTACTCCATCTGGCCCCACCACGGTCGAGTTGCCTGCTACCGCCTTTTCTAGCGCCATGGCAGACGCTGCGCCCGCGTCTAATGAAGCGGCAGCGGTACCCTTGACTCGGGCTACTTCTGCCGCAGCTTTGTTGTTAACGTGTTTGGCCCACCAAAATGGAATGAGCAACAGCACAATCAGTATTGCCAATATGGCCCAAGTGCGCTGCGATAAAAAACCTTGCTGGTGCCGTCTTGAATCAATTTTTAATACGAACCGTGCTTGCGCTGAAGGCGTTTGTAAGTGCAGATAGGTAGGGATCATAAATTCTTGTTGTGTGCAAGTGACCTATTTAAGCAGCTTGTTGCGCAGCATCGTTAACAGCGTTGGCCTTGTTGGCCACCTTGCCAAAGCCTTTGAACCTACCCTTTTTAAGGTGGATCAGCAGCAGGGAGATGCTGGCTGGTGTGATACCGGATATGCGCGAGGCCATGCCCAGTGTCTCAGGCTTGTGTTTACTCAGCTTCTGGCGCGCCTCAATACTCAGCGCATCGACCTTCAAATAGTCCAGTTCGCTGGGCAAGAGCAGATGTTCGTAGAAAGCGGCGCGGGCCACCTCGTCTTTTTGGGCGTCGATGTAGCCAGCGTACTTGATGGCAATTTCTACCTGATCTACTACATCGGGGGTGGTTTCACGTGAAACCAAGGTGCTGGCAAACGGGGCACTTGTGCTGCCGTCTTTGGCGGTTATATGCAAATCCATCAAATCATCGTAGCCCACACCGGGACGACGCAACAGGTCGGCCAGGTTGTATTCGCGCTCGATCGCTTTGCCCAGTACGCGCTCAGCCTCGGCGATGGGCAAGTTCGAAGGATTGACCCACACAGACCGCAAGCGCTCTGTTTCACGTGAAACAGCGTCGCGTTTTTGGTTAAATGCAGCCCAGCGGGCATCGTCTACCAAGCCAAGTGCCCTGCCTTGGTCGGTCAGGCGTGCGTCGGCATTGTCCTCGCGCAGCTGCAGGCGAAACTCAGCGCGGCTGGTAAACATACGGTACGGTTCAGTCACGCCCTTAGTAATCAGATCGTCCACCAGCACGCCCAAGTAGGCTTGGTCACGGCCCGGCAACCATGTGTGGCCTGCGTAACCTATCTGGCCAGCAGCGCTGGTAGCAGCATTCCCGTACCCCATGGCACGGCTTTGCAAGGCTGCATTCACACCGGCAAACAAGCCTTGCGCGGCAGCTTCTTCATAGCCTGTCGTGCCGTTGATTTGCCCCGCAAAAAACAGCCCGCCAATGGCGCGAGTTTCAAAGTTGGTTTTCAGCTCGCGCGGGTCAAAATAATCGTATTCAATAGCGTAGCCTGGACGAATAATGTGCGCATTTTCCAGCCCGGCAATCGAGCGGATCATGTCGTATTGCACGTCGAACGGCAAGCTGGTGCTGATGCCATTGGGGTAGACCTCGTGGGTGTCCAAGCCCTCGGGTTCGAGAAAGATCTGGTGGCTGTTTTTGTCGGCAAAGCGGTTAACTTTGTCCTCTACGCTGGGGCAATAGCGCGGTCCCACGCCCTCTATCTTGCCCGTAAACATGGGGCTGCGGTCAAAGCCTGCGCGAATAATGGCGTGCGTGTGCTCGTTGGTATGTGTCATCCAACACGGCACTTGGCGCGGGTGCATGGCCGCGCCGCCATACGCATGGGCCATAAAGCTAAACACTGGCATGGGCGTAGTGGCCTTGGCGCCCGGCACAGGCCTGCCCAGCGCGTCTAATGGCGGCATGCCATCACCTGGCTGCGCTTCGCAGCGCGCATAGTCAATCGTGCGGCCGTCAATGCGCGCTGGGGTGCCAGTCTTTAGGCGGCCTTGGGGTAGTTTGAGATCTTTCAGACGCGCAGACAATGACTGTGCCGGTGGGTCACCCGCCCTGCCCGCCGCGTAGTTGCTAAGCCCCACATGGATTTTGCCATCCAGGAAAGTGCCTGCTGTCAACACTACAGTACGGCTGCGAAACTTGATGCCCACTTGCGTAACGGCCCCTACTACCCGCTCCACGCCGTCAACAGTCTCCACCATCAAATCGTCCACAGCTTGCTGAAAAAGCCATAAGTTAGGCTGGTTTTCTAGTTTATGGCGAATAGCTGCTTTGTACAAAACGCGGTCTGCTTGCGCCCGGGTCGCGCGCACCGCTGGGCCTTTTGAGCTGTTCAAAATTCTGAATTGAATGCCGCCCATGTCAGTGGCCAATGCCATCGCACCACCTAGCGCGTCCACCTCTTTAACCAAATGGCCTTTGCCAATGCCACCAATGCTGGGGTTGCAGCTCATTTGGCCCAAGGTTTCAATGTTGTGCGTGAGCAGCAGCGTAGAGCAACCCATGCGTGCCGATGCCAAGGCAGCCTCGGTACCCGCG
>JANNCO010000219.1:0-1984 GCA_031386655.1 Polaromonas sp.
GTATTGCCTACCCCCTCAGTGGCCTCGCTCTGCACGACGAAAGCACCGTCAAGTACGCCGGGTATGGATAAAAGTTGGTGGTTTAAATAGTCTAGCGTGGTGCTTTTGCCAGCAATGTTGACCATGTCGGCAGTTCTGCCAAGCAGTATAAAAACACGCTCGGTTTTAAGCTCCAACACGTCATTAATAGGCATTTCCCCTTCTACTTGCAAACCGCTGGCAATCGATATGCCGTTTGCTTGGTGAATACTGATGCCATCAAATGTGGTCCAGTCCGCCGTGGCTGTAGTGCGCCGAGTGGCCAACTGCCCCGTTTCGGTACTGCCGTAAATCTCTAACAATTGCGCTTGCGTTTTTTGCTCTGCTTGCAATGCCAGCGGCGTGGCCAATGGTGCGGTAGCACACACCAGCAGGTCAACAGCTGAGGGGGCCTGGACTTCGGTGATAAATGCGCGCAAATGAAAGGGCGTAGTAACCAATGCGCGTGGCCTGGGCGTGTGGGCCATGGCGCGTTCAATATCCGCCGGATAAAACGGTTTTCCCGCATCAAAAGCGCAAGCGTTCTGCAGCGCTATCAACACGGTGGATTCAAACCCATACATGTGCTGGGGCGGTACCGTACCCACAATGGTGTAGCCGCTACCCGCCACGATACCTAGGCGCGTACCTTCGCTTTGTACATTGATCACCAGCTTACCCCAGGTTTTGCGGTAAGGCACAGGCAAACCGGTACTGCCTGAGGTAAAAACATAAGCCGCTACATGATCGGGCGCGATCATAGGCACTACCGCAGTGGTATTTAAGCTGCCTTTGAGTAGCCAGTCGTTCAGATGCACTTGGGGCAGGGCGATAGAGCATGCGGCCTCGTCAGTAAGGCAGTACAGTGCCTCATGCGATTGGGCTAGCTTGGCAATCAGTTCTTCGGTATGGGTAGAAGGCAACAGACAGCTTTGCCCACGCACCAGTGCCGCACCAAAACCCACCGCAAATGCGTAACGGTCTTGGCACGCTAGCAGCACATACCTGCCCTGCGGCAATTGCTGGGCGCAATGCTGCACATCTGCAAGGTACTGCGCCGCAGAGATAGCCCTGTGGTCGCGATACGCCATGGGCTGGCCTAGCTGGGTGTGCGTGATCAAAGGCAGCATGGCGTGAGGTGCGGCTAAGGTTTATCTGATGCTACCGAACCAGCGGAAGCTGCGCAGACAGCAGGTGCGGCCGTACGGTGCTGTTGGTACGCGTCAAAGCCTTGCTTCATGCTGGCATGGTCAAAACTTTTAAACAGCACCTTGCGCAGCGCATATTCGCCCACAAAAAATACTGCTACTGAGGGCCATTGCAGCAGCACGCCAAAGGTAGACCATACCGCTATGGGAGCAGCTATGAATAAAACGGTGGACACAATACAAGTGATGACAAAAAATGCCGTCCAGGCTACCGTAACTTTGCGCGCATAAGCTTCAATCTCGGCCGGTAGCTGGCTGTGCACGATGCGCGCAAAAGTAACCACCAGTGGCGTAGCACCAGCTGCCAAGGTATGGCCAAAAACCCAAGCCAGCAGCGCGTTGGTGCCGACATGCTGGGCAAAGTACAGCGCCTGTGCATTCGACAAGAAAAACGGCCAAACCAGCCACAGAAATAGGCCCACTGGCGCTACAGCCAACACCGCAGCAGCGCAGTAGCGTAGCGCATGATTTTTGGCCGCGTGAGGCAGCAAGCGCTTGGCCGCCCACTGAAAAACAAACCCTACCAGCAGCGCAGCTGGGATACCCAAAGCCAGCGCAGCGGCAATGGCCTGCCCGTTGGGCAAGATCAACGCAAAATGGCTGGCCAGCGCGTAAGCTGCCACCAACAACACAATCAAAGTGCCTTTGAGCAAATCTGTCGTCCTTCGCGCACCAGCGGGCGGTTTAAGCCAGCAGGTGGTCTATTTAGTGCGTTCTTGCGCAATGTAGGCGCTTAGCGCGCGAATAGAGGCAAAGCT
>JANNCO010000021.1:0-2160 GCA_031386655.1 Polaromonas sp.
TGGCCAATGGCGCGACATTGTTTTAATGGAAAAAACCTTGGGGCTAGGCGACACCACACCCGCCGAATAAACCTAGTGCCGCCAGCACCCTGCGCGGCCACGTATCATCGGGCGCATGACAAAAAATAAAACTATCGCTGCATGGCTGGCCTTTGTGGGCGGCCCTGTCGGCTTGCACCGCTTTTACCTGTACGGCCTGCGCGATGCGCTAGGCTGGTTACTGCCTATTCCGACTGCGCTGGGCTTGTATGGCATGGCGCGCGTGCAGCAGTTTGGCCAAGACGATGCCTGGAGCTGGCTGCTGATTCCGCTGCTGGGCTTTACCATCGCCGGCTGCGCGCTGACCGCGATTGTCTACGGCCTGGCAGCGCCCGAGAAGTGGAACGCCAAGTTCAACCCCACGCTGCAAGAAGAAGCCCCGCCCGGCCGTACCAACTGGCTGACCATTGGCGCCATCGTATTTGCACTGATGATCGGTGCCACCAGCCTGATGAGCAGCATTGTGTTTAGCTTTCAGCGCTACTTTGAATACCAGATCGAAGAATCGCGCAAATTGTCGCAATAATTTATTGGTGTTTTAGGCTGTTTAGGCCGTAGAACCTGCTCAAGCAGCTATGCTAAATATAGCACTATTGTTGAATGCTGCGGTTGAATGCTGCGGCTGCATGCTACTGCTGCATGCCACGGTTGCATGCTACGGTAGCATGTCGCGGTAGCAACATCGCGGCATACCGTTTTCACATGGGTTTGTAGCGCTGCAGCAACCTTGGTGAGCTGCACGTTGCGCTACTATAGTTTGTCCACTGACTCACGTAGGAGCCTTTATGGACACACCCTATATTGCGGGCAAAGCTAGTCAGCACGCAGCACAAGCACAGCACATCACCATCCGCGCTGCCGAGCCGTCTGACGCTATAGCTTGCTCTGCCCTGATAGGAAGTGACGGCGTGTTTGAAGGCACGCTGCAAATGCCGTATGCCGCTGCGGCATCGCGTGTGGACAGGTTTAGCAAAATGGACCCGCACTGTGTGCAACTGGTGGCTGTGGCGCGCGACGTAGACCATGGCACAGAGCAAATCGTAGGCCATGCGGGTTTGTTTACCACCAGCGCCAGCCCTCGGCGCATGCATGTGCGTGGCTTAGGCATTGCGGTGGCTGGCGCGTGGCAGGGCAAGGGTATAGGCGACCAGCTAATGCAGGCCCTGCTGCACTGGGCCGATAACTGGGCGGGAGTACTGCGCATAGAGCTGAACGTATACACCGACAACGTCCGCGCAATTGCGCTGTACCAACGCCATGGCTTTGTGCAGGAAGGTGTGATGCGTGCCATGGCGTTGAAAGACGGCGTGTATGCAGATTCTCTGGCTATGGCCAGGTTTCACCCGCATCCTCCCACGCTGCCTGTAATTTACTCTGCTTGAGGGTTGCTGCGGCTTGGAGATTAATATTCCAGCACCGTGAGCTGTGGCGATAGCATAGCTTGCCATATTGAAGATTGCGATTGTTGTACGGGTGCTGGCCGGCGGTGTACACCATGTTTTGTACTGGAGCTGGCAGGCGGCGTACTCAGCTACGCGGCTGTCCTGGGGGATTGTTGTGTAAGTTTTGTACGAAAGCTGGCAGGCGGCGTACTCAGCATCAAAGCTGTCCTCCGTGGCGGCCTAGGGCCGCCTACTCCCCCTTTATGCCGCTGCGCTGAGTACACCGCCTGCCAGCTCTTGTGAACATGGTGGCGATCCACCGCTGTCATCGCACTTTAGCCAGTACGCAGCCTTGGCGCTTGGTGTGGACAACGCAGCGGCATAAAGGGGGAGCCCGCAGGGCGGAGGACAGCCGCGAAGCTGAGTACGCCGCCTGCCAACTCCCGTACAAAAATAGCAATCTTCAAGCCAAGCAACCCCGCACAATCACGGCAGTTCACGCTGCAGGAATATTAATCTCCAAGCCGTAGCAACCCTCAAGCAGAGTAAATTACAGGCAGCGTGGGAGGATGCGGGTGAAACCTGGCCATAGCCAAAGAATCTGCATACACGCCGTCTTTCAACGCCATGGCACGCATCACACCTTCCTGCACAAACCCGTGGCGTTGGTACAGCGCAATTGCGCGGACGTTGTCGGTGTATACGTTCAGCTCTATGCGCAGTACTCCCGCCCAGTTAT
>JANNCO010000245.1:0-1985 GCA_031386655.1 Polaromonas sp.
TTTTGATTGTTGTGGGTATGCTGGTAGCTGAAACGCATTTTGACCGGCCTATTAAGCGAAACTCTTAGAGCCGTCAAAGCACAGGTTATTCCTGTGCGAATTCGCAGTAAAAATACCCGCCTCATACACTAGCCTGTAGCAGGCTGATAACTTTTAAAACTGCACGGTTTCTTAAAAATAAAACCACATCATTTAACAACTAAGAGTTGCCTGAAACTACGCCCTGTCCATTGTTGTACTTAAAACCCCATATTTGTACCGTCTATGAAAGACATCCAACACTACATGCGCCCCGGCTTGCTGCAGCTGCCCAGCTTGCCGCCGCTGTCGCTGTATATTCATCTGCCATGGTGCATTAAGAGATGCCCGTACTGCGACTTCAATTCGCATGAATCAAAAGGCGGCCTCCTTACAGATGGCGCCGAGCAGCGCTACATCAGTGCATTGATGGCTGATTTAGAAGCCTCGCTCCCGTTGATCTGGGGCCGTACGGTACGCAGCATTTTTATCGGCGGTGGTACGCCCAGTTTGTTTTCGCCATCCGCCATTGACCAACTGCTGGCAGGCGTGCGCGCCCGGCTGCGGCTAGAAGCCAATTGCGAAATCACACTAGAAGCCAACCCCGGCACGTTTGAAAAAGACCGCTTCAAAGCGTTTCGTGCAGCTGGCGTCAATCGGCTGTCCATCGGCGTGCAAAGCTTTAATGACGAGCACCTGAAAGCCTTAGGCAGGGTGCACAGCAGTGACCAAGCCCAAGCGGCTATTGCTGAAGCAGCACTTAATTTTGAAGCATTTAACCTTGACATCATGTATGCACTGCCCGGCCAAACGGTGGCGCAATGCGAACAAGACATCCGTAAAGCTTTAAGTTTTAGTCCGCCGCATATCAGTATTTATCACCTGACGATTGAGCCCAATACCTACTTTGCCAAGTTCCCGCCTGCCATACCCGAGGACGATACGGCCTATGACATGCTGGACCGCATTATTGAATTAACAGCAGCGCAAGGCATGGCGCGTTATGAAGTGAGCGCGTTTGCTAAAAAAGGCTTTCAGTGCTGGCACAACACCAACTACTGGCAGTTTGGCGACTACCTTGGCATCGGCGCAGGCGCGCACAGCAAAATCAGCTTTGCGCACCGCGTGGTGCGCCAGGTGCGGGCGCGCGACCCGGCGCTGTATATGGACAAAGCGCTGGGCGCTAGGTTGGACAAACCACTGGGCGCTGCAGCGGCTTGCGCAATAGCCCCCACGGGTATTGCTTCGCTGGACGTCTCGGGCACCGTCACCAGTGCTGAGGCATCATCACAAGATGCAGTCGTTCAAGACACCGAAGTTACCCGCGCTGATTTGCCTTTTGAATACATGCTCAACGCCCTGCGCCTGACAGACGGTTTCAAATTGCAAGACTTCAGCGACCGTACTGGACTGGCTATCACCGCGATTCAAAAGGGTTTGGCCCAGGCCGAAGCCAAAGGCCTGATAGAGCGAGATTTTGTGCAAGTTAAGCCCACAGCGCGCGGGATGGACTTTTTAAGTGATTTACAAAGCTTGTTTTTAGCCGACAGCTGAAAAGTATCTGTAAAAAGTATTTGGGTTAGCCACTAGTAGACGCCCTGCATTAAAAACGTCTATAGCCTAGGTTAAAATATGCGCTTCAACTAAAGGAAGCGTGGCAGAGCGGTTGAATGCAGCAGTCTTGAAAACTGCCGGGGTTTTACGACCCCCGTGAGTTCGAATCTCACCGCTTCCGCCAAGGCCCATTGTCGCTAGGGTTTGGCTTAATCAGAGTTTTTTTCTGAATCACTCTTCCAAGCAAATTTGCCCCATCAAGTTTTCAGCTTGAAAGCTGAGCGAATTTCACCGACTTGTTTGCCACGCGCATTCAGCAGAACTTGATGCGCCCACGGTGCCAGCAACTCTCGCTGCTGCGCATCTAACCAACCCAACTGATCCATCGTCTCTACCGCTGCTGCGTACAGCGC
>JANNCO010000265.1:0-1535 GCA_031386655.1 Polaromonas sp.
GGCTTGCCGCTGCTGGTGGTGCTCAACGACAACGACATGAGCATCAGCCCGCCCGTGGGTGCGCTCAACCGCTACCTTGCACAGTTGATGAGCGGCCAGTTTTACTCAGCCGCCCGCAACGTAGGCAAAACGGTGCTCAAAGCCGCGCCACCCTTGTTTGAACTGGCCAAGCGATTTGAAGAAAACGCCAAAAGCATGGTGGTGCCCGCCACGCTGTTTGAAAAGTTTGGCTTTAACTACGTCGGCCCGATTGATTGGCACGATCTCGATTCTCTGATACCCACGCTAGAAAACGTCAAAAATTTGATGGCCAATGGCGCAGGCCCGCAGTTTTTGCATGTGGTCACCAAAAAAGGCCAGGGCTACAAGCTGGCCGAGGCCGACCCTGTGGGGTACCACGGCCCCGGCAAGTTTGACCCCGCAGTAGGCATCGTCAAATCTACTGCACTATCCAAAAAAACCTTCACCCAAGTGTTTGGCGATTGGCTGTGCGACATGGCAGCTATTGACGAGCGTTTGGTCGCCATTACCCCTGCCATGCGCGAAGGCTCAGGGCTAGTGGAGTTTGAAAAACGCTTCCCACTGCGCTACCACGACGTAGGCATTGCCGAGCAGCATGCCGTCACCTTTGCAGCGGGTTTGGCATGCGAGGGCTTAAAACCCGTCGTTGCCATCTACAGTACCTTCTTGCAGCGCGGGTATGACCAGCTCATCCACGACGTGGCGATTCAAAACTTGCCCGTCGTATTTGCACTGGACCGCGCTGGCTTGGTGGGCGCCGACGGCGCTACACACGCAGGCGCGTACGACATTGCGTATTTGCGCTGCATTCCCAACATTAGCGTGGCCTGCCCAGCAGACGAGGCTGAGTGCCGCGCACTGCTCACCACTGCGTTCCAGCAAAACCATTCGGTGGCTGTACGCTACCCGCGCGGTGCGGGTGCAGGGGTGCCCTGCGGTACAGACTTGACCCCGCTGCCCTTTGGCAGAGGTGAAGTGCGCAGAATGTCCGAAGGTAAAAGAATCGCTATTTTGAGCTTTGGCACCATGTTGTACCCCGCACTGCAAGCCGCCGAAAAGCTAGACGCCACCGTCGTCAATATGCGCTGGGCCAAGCCACTTGATACAGAACTGCTGCGTGACATTGCATCCACCCACGACAACCTGGTCACGCTGGAAGAAGGTTGCCTGATGGGTGGTGCAGGCTCGGCCGTGTTAGAAGCCTTGCAGGTGCTGCAAATCAATAAACCAGTGTTGCAGCTCGGCCTGCTAGATACTTTTATCGAGCATGGCGACCCTGCCAAACTACTGGCTTTGCAAGGCTTGGACTCAGCAGGCATTGAAGCGTCAATTCGCAATCGGTTTATGGTGGCCCAGCCAATATAAATAGGCCTAGTTTTAACGTATCTGGCTGAACATAGCGTAAAAACTTTTAGCGGGGCCGTCTAGCCCAGCTGCAATTGCGTTGTGACTTTAATTAGCAGGGCCGCCAGGTGGAAAGTATCTTGCCAAAATCTTGTCCAGCTCAACTTGAG
>JANNCO010000078.1:0-5593 GCA_031386655.1 Polaromonas sp.
TGTCAGGCCCGCCCATTGCACCGTCAGTACGCCGCCGCGTGCGTGCACGTCAACCAAGCTGTCTAGCAAGCCCAGGCGTATGCCTGCCACCACGGCAGCGCAGGCCCCTGTGCCGCAAGCCAATGTTTCGCCTGCACCGCGCTCATACACACGCAGTAAAATCCATGATCGGCTGACAATTTGCATAAAACCTGCGTTGACGCGGCGTGGGAAGGCGGGGTGCGATTGGACCCACGGGCCCACGGTGTGCACGCCTGCGGTGTCAATGTCTTGCACTATTTGCACGGCATGCGGGTTGCCCATAGACAGTACCGCCACCTCTGCAGTCATGCCATTTACTATCGATTTCATAGCTGCTTGAGCAGGATTTAATTGGGTTAACAGCCATTTTTGCCATAAATTGGGCTCTCCCAGCAGCAAGCGGGCGTGTTGTGCATCAAACGGTATGTCGGCCAGGTCAAACACAGGCGCGCCCATGTTCACAGTCACGCGGCCATCGGGTTGTTCGGTCAGCACCAGTGTGTTGTTGATGGTTTTTACGCGGATGGTGGTTTTGTTGGTCAAGCCGCGCTCTCGCACATAGCGCACAAAGCAGCGCGAGCCGTTGCCGCAGTGCTCTACCTCGCCGCCGTCGGCGTTGTGGATGACGTATTCAAAATCAACAGAACTGTCGGGCGCAGGCCGTACGCTCAATATTTGGTCAGCGCCCACACCAAAATGCCGGTCACCTAAAAACCGGTACTGCGCGGCTGTCAAACCTAGTCGCCCACGCGTTTCGTCCAGCACGACAAAGTCGTTGCCAGCGCCGTGCATTTTGGTAAATTGAACTTGCATAGCTTGCAATTATCCCCTGCGCTAGCGGGCCGCTTGGGTAACAGCAAAAAACTGCCGCGCATCGCTGATGGCCTGCGCATCGGCCTGCACAGCTTGGGGTGGCCCGCCCTTGCCCCACAGCGCGCCTGCAAATCGCATGTTCAAAAAGCTGGCGCACAGCGCAACAGAGTCGATCATCGGCTGTGCCTTGGCCCTGTCGCCGCTGGTGGTAATAAGGTGCATGGTTTTTTGCGCCATGGCGTCTTTAAACGGCACGCTGGGGATGCGCATCCACGCGCTCCAGTGGTCTAGGTACAACTTCAATGGCGCGGGAATGCTGTACCAGTACACGGGCGCTACCAGCACCAGGTCGGTGCAGTCCATCGTGGCTTGCAGCAGGGTGTGCATGTCGCCCGTGGGCAATGGGTAGTGGCCCGTGGTGTGGCGCAGGTCGACAAAATTTTCTAGCTGCAGGTGGGCCAGCGCGTGCCATGTTTGCTGCGCATTGGCAGGCAGGCTTTGGGCGGCTTGCTGGGCCAGCCATTCAGTATTGCCCAGGTGGCCTGCCTCGCGGGTGGAGGTGGTAAGAAAGAGGTATTTTGCTGCCATGCCCTTATGGTAACTGGTATGTTTTGTACCGCTCTTGTTGTTTAGCTCAGCTGTATCTTTACGCACGGGCTGTAGCGTGCTGAGGATGCTAGGCCTGACGCAGCAGATAAACTGCTACAACACACTCAACCGAGACACACCATGCGCATCCCTGACTGGACCCCCACCGCCCACCCGCAACCTGCCGACTTGGTAGACGCCATCAAGGCGCGCCGGGGTGGCCAGCTGATTAACCTGGACAAAGCCCTGCTGTGGAGCGAGCCGCTGGCGCGCGGCTGGAACGTGTACCTTAAAGCCGTGCGCACCGAGCTGCCCACCAGCCGCAAACTGCGCGAGCTGGCGATTTGCACCGTAGCCCTGCTGACCGGTGCAGCGTACGAATACCACCACCACGCCCCTGACTTTTTGGCCGCTGGCGGCACCCAGCGTGCGCTGGATGATCTAGCCGTATTTGTAGACCGGTTTTCAGGCACAAACAGCCCGGTAACCCAGGTAATACCTGCTCAAGCAGCTATAGAATTAATAGTAATGCAGTACGCTGCAGAAATGACGGTGAACGTCAAAGTCAACGACGCTACCTTCACCGCACTGCAACAGCACTTTGACACCACGCAAATTGTCGAGCTGACCAGCGCCATCGCCACCTACAACATGGTGGCGAGGTTTTTGGTAGCGCTGGAGGTGTCACCGGAAAAGGTTTGAAGATCAACGCCGCTTTGTTTGCGGCATGGCGTGTTGAGGACAACCCATTTAACATGAGGTACTGCTATGAACTGGATGATTCTTGTACTTGCTGGTCTGTTTGAAATAGGCTGGGCCATTGGACTTAAATACACCCAGGGATTTACACGCCTGTGGCCCACGGTGGGGACTGTGCTTGCCATGCTGTTAAGTGTTGGGCTGCTAGGCATTGCCGTGAAAGCGCTTCCGGTAGGCACCGCCTATACCGTCTGGGTGGGTGTGGGCGCTATTGGCACAGCCATACTTGGCATAGTGTTGTTTGGTGAACCGGCCAATACGGGACGCCTGGTTAGCTTGGCACTTATTCTTGCAGGCATTGTGGGCCTCAAGTTGTCAACACCGGCGTAAGCGTTTGTAGAGTGAGTGTTTCCAGCGGAGTTATTTGCCCCCTTGGCACGCAAATAATTTGCGTCACATATACGCTTATCAACATTTAGTGTGAGACGGCTAAATATTAATGCTTTAGAGTTTTTAATTGCAGGCCAAACTACTTTTAATAACTATTAAGTTTAGATTTTTCGCACTCTACTGCTCAATAATTTGCAGTTGAAGTTCGCACAGAATACCCAAGTGTTTCAATCGGGTAACAAGTTACCAAATGGCTTTACTGTTACGCTGGAAAATTAATACTAATGGGGCTTAAATTGCATAAATTAATAACATTAGCCTTCATGGCTTTTTATCTTAGCGCAGCACAAGCTCAGCTGCTGATAGGTCAAACCGCAGGTTACACCGGCATCGTGGGCCCCGGTGTCAAAGAAACCGCTGACGGAGCCAAACTGTTTATAGACGCCACCAACGCGCGCGGCGGTGTGTTTGGCCAAAAAATTGAGCTGATCTCGCTAGATGACAAATTTGACCCCAAGCTAGCTGCAGAAAATGCCCGCATCTTGATTGAAGAGAAAAACGTGCTGGCTTTGTTTCTGGGCCGAGGCACTCCGCCTACTGAGGCTATTTTTCCCATAGTCGAAAAAGCGGGCGTTCCTTATCTTGCACCATCGACTGGCGCAATGTCTTTGCATGCACCGGTTAAAAAGCATATTTTCAACGTGCGTGCGCCCTACCAGGCTGAAGGCATCTTGGCCGTAAAGCACTTAAGCTCGATAGGTATTACACGCATTGGGGTGGTGCATGTTGACGATGGTTTTGGCAAAGACGGCCTGGCGGGTGCCATCAAAGGCTTTGAGGCCGTTAGCAGCAAGCCCTTGTTTGTAGAGAAATACGACCGTACCAAGCCCGACCTGGCCCCCTTTGCCATACGCGCCGCTAAAGAAGAAGCCCAAGCTATTATTTTTGTAGGCGCACCCGGCGCGGTTAAAGACTTTCTCACAGCTTTGCGTGCTGCGGGCTCAGGCGCGCAAGTGGTCACACTGTCTAACAACGCTGCGGGCAGCTTTGCCACTACGCTGGGCACCTATGCGCGCGGCGTGATCGTAACCCAGGTGTTTCCAGGTGAACGTAATTCGGGCCACCCATTTGTCAGCGAAGCCTTAACGCTGGCCGCCGCCAAAGGCATCAAAGAGCTAACGCCCTCCATGCTAGAAGGTTTTGCCGCCGCCAAGGTGCTGGTAGAAGCCCTCAATCGCACAGGCCCCAACCCCACGCGCGAGAAACTGCAGCGCACCCTGGAAAATTTCAAACCCTACGACCTGGGCGGCAAGCTGATCGTAGAGTTCACCCCTGCCGACCACACCGGCCTGCGCTATGCAGACCTGAGCATCATTGCCTACGATGGGAAATTTAAGCGTTGAGACTGCAAAATTTCACATACTAATTTGAATGTATTTGCACGCTTAATATGCATCAACAGCAAGCTGTAAAAATTTCACACCATGCACTATCCATTCGAAATCCACCGCGTGCCTGGCGCGCAAGCCTTGGCCAAACTTGATGAACTCCGCAAGCTAGGGAAAGGCGTGGCAATTATTCTAGGTAATGAAGATACGTTCAAACGTATAGCTGAAAACATGGAACATAACGGAGACACCACTCCCGAAGAGTTCTTGAAATCGGCACACAACCTAGACCCTTTACAGTGGCTAGATCAGCGAGAAGCAGAGGATCCCGAATACTACGATATTAAGCCGCAACAATAGCCAGAGCATGCGTCTCCCAACTGCAACTTGTCTGCACACTGCGACACGCTGACTCGCAAACCCTATGCGGAAGTTATTCTCACGGTCCTCCCAGCAGACGATACTTGGATGGCACCCTGCTATCTTCGTATTGGAAATTGGAACTCTGTGCCAAAGGCGGACGAGCATGCGGCTATGTTCAAGTACTGGAATGAACGCTTTGGCGCGACCGTTGCCTGCATTGCAGATGACGTTATCGAGTTCACCGTCACCAAGCCGCCCAAAACCAAGCCAGAGGCACTTGACCTTGCTAAACAACAGTTTATATACTGCGCCGATATCGTCCATCAGGGAGTTGATTCGATCGAAGCACTTGCCGCAACACTTCTCAATGCGCCAGTTTGGTACTTCTGGTGGGACTGACAGATATCTGGTCTAGGGGTTTGCTGTTGATATTGAATTTTTAACGCCCGCCCGGCGCACAGGCTACTTTAGACCACGCAAAAAACAATGTGACGAGTCGGGTCCGTCTCGATGAAAAATACTACGACAGGCGCGCGTTGTTTAAGCTAGCTAAACAAACACCTCAGTTCGCACGTGTTTTGGAGTATTTTTCGCGAAAGAGGTGCCCGGCTAGAGTCCAGCTTAGCCGGAGAAAGCAGTAGCCCTGCAACCACCCAAAATTGACAAAGCGTACGCTATAGCGTACGATAAGATACTGCACTCGAAAGAAGTAAACCATGAACACCCTTACCGCCAGTGAGGCGCGCACCAATCTGTACCGGCTGATTGACGAAACTGCCCAGTCGCATACGCCCATTACCATTTCTGGCAAGCGCAACAGTGCTGTGCTGGTGGCGGCAGAGGATTGGGGTGCGATTCAAGAGACTTTGTACCTGCTGGCTGTGCCGGGCATGCGCGAATCCATCAAGGCGGGCATGAAGGAGCCACTGGCAAAAAGTGCCAAGGCGTTGAAGTGGTGAGCAGGCAGGTGGTGAGGTGAGCTGGGAAGTCGTATTTGCCAAGCACGCGCTTAAAGATGCCAAAAAACTGGCCGCTAGCGGGCTGAAACCTAAGGCGCAAGAGTTGCTGGCCGTACTGGCCCACGACCCGTTTCAAAACCCGCCGCCCTATGAAAAACTGGTGGGCGACCTAGCAGGGGCCTACTCGCGCCGCATCAATATTCAGCACCGTTTGGTGTACGAAGTATTTGCCAAAGAAAAAACTGTGCGTGTGCTGCGAATGTGGACGCATTACGAGTAGGCACACCAGGCCCATTAATCCGCCCTAATCCGCCTTAATCCCGTTGTCTTTGACCACCTTAGCCCAAATATCCATCTGCTTGTCAATAAACG
>JANNCO010000032.1:0-3670 GCA_031386655.1 Polaromonas sp.
GACCCGATAGAGCTGCTGGACGAGATTGAGCAAGCCCTGGGCATGCCCTGCGTTCCGATGACCTGGCCGGTGGGGCAAGGCAAACAGTTTGGTGGCATTGTGGATTTGCGCAAGCAGCATATGCGCTTGTTTAAAGCAGGCAATGACAAGATAGACGAATCGCAAGACGAGACCATTGCCCTGTCGCAAAAAGACGAATTGCTCAAACGCTTTGGCCACGAGTTTGAGCTTGCCCAAGGCAACATCGAACTGCTGCAAGGCGCAGCGCCTGCTTTTGACCAAGCAGCATTCTTCGCGGCCAAGCAAACGCCTGTTTTCTTTGGCTCAGGTGTCAATAACTTTGGCGTACAAGAAGTACTTGACGCGTTGGTAGATTTAGCGCCACAGCCGCACCCGCGCATCAGCAGCGGCAAATCAGGCCATGCCACCGAAGTGCTGCCCGAGTCTGAAGGCTTCTCAGGCGTAGTGTTTAAAGTGCAGGCCAATATGGACCCCTCGCACCGCGACCGCATTGCCTTTGTACGCATGTGCTCGGGCAAGTACGAAAGCGGCATGCGCCTGAAAGTGCAGCGCACGGCTAAAGAGCTGCGGCCTACCAGCGTGGTGACCTTTATGTCGCAACGGCGCGAGGCGGTGGAAGAGGCCTTTGCAGGCGACATTATTGGCTTTACCACCCACGGCGGTGTGCAGTTGGGCGATACGATTACCGCAGGCCGCGCGGACCAATCAGATTTGCAATACACCGGCTTGCCGTTTTTTGCGCCCGAATTATTCCAAACTGTCGAGCTGGCCAACCCAATGAAAAGCAAGCAACTTCAGCAAGGCCTGGTGCAGCTGGGTGAAGAAGGTGCGATTCAAGTGTTCCGCCCGCACATGGG
This sequence comes from Polaromonas sp., assembly GCA_031386655.1. Lineage (GTDB taxonomy): Bacteria > Pseudomonadota > Gammaproteobacteria > Burkholderiales > Burkholderiaceae_C > JAAFIP01. Next base: position 879 of record JANNCO010000032.1, read on the forward strand.
TGGCAACATGTTGCTGGGCGCGATTGGGCAGCTGCAGTTTGAAGTGGTGCAACACCGCCTAAAGGGCGAGTATGGCGTGGAATGCCGCCTGCTGGGCAGCAGCTACGTGGGCGCGCGCTGGGTCACGGCAGACACCCCCGAAGAGCTGAAAGTGTTTACCGAGAAAAACGCTGGCAAACTGGCGCTGGACGGTGCCGACACGCTGGCCTATTTGCTCACCTCGCCGTACGACCTGCGGTTAACGCAAGAGCGGCACCCCAACATCAAGTTTCACGCGCTGCGTGAACACGCCGGGTTGGTGCTGCAAAAAGGCTAAGTTTTAGCTGCCTGCGCGCTTTGTTATTTCGGTAACAAATTCATTTGTAAGGGCTTGGCTTAACCACTTGAAGTCGGTTAAACCACTGTATAAAATAACAGCTTTACGGTGATGTTATGACCCAGCCGCAGCCCCTTGCCCATTACCCCACTTTGCTGGCTGACATCAAGCAGCGCATACGGCATGCGCAAACGCGGGCGGTGCTGGCTGTCAATGCTGAGTTGATTCGCCTGTACTGGGAAATTGGACACATGCTGGACACCCGGCAAAAAGTGGAGGGTTGGGGCGCGGCGGTGATACCGAGGCTGGCGCTGGATATTCGCAACGAGTTGCCTGAGGAAAAGGGCTTTTCTGAACGCAACATCAAACGCATGCTGGCGTTTTACCGCGAATACCCCGCGCTTGCATTTGTGCCACAGCCTGTGGCACAAATAGATGCGCCCGCAAAAGTGCCACAAACCGTGGCACTTTTTAGCACGGCACTGGTGCAAGCCATTCCCTGGGGGCACCACCTGCTGTTGATAGAAAAAACCAAAGACCTCGCTGCACGCCATTGGTACATGCAAGCCACGCTGACCAACGGCTGGAGCCGCAGCGTGCTGCAAATACAGATGGAGACTGCCGCGCACACCCGCCAAGGCAAAACCACCAGCAACTTCATGCAGCGCCTGCCACAGCCGCAGTCTGACCTGGTGCAGCAAACACTGAAAGACCCCTACCTGTTTGATTTTTTAACCCTGGAGCAACCCTTTCTTGAGCGTGAACTAGAAACGGGGCTCATCCAGCATCTCGAGAAGTTTTTGCTGGAACTAGGCCAAGGCTTTGCCTTTGTAGGGCGGCAGCACCACTTGGCAGTGGGCGACCAAGATTTTTATATCGACCTGTTGTTCTACCACCTGCGGCTGCGCTGCTTTGTGGTGGTAGAGCTGAAACGCGGTGCCTTTAAACCTGAATACGCAGGCAAGATGCATTTTTATTGCAGCGTGGTGGACGACAAACTGCGGCATGCGCAAGACGCACCCACCATCGGGCTAATTTTGTGCCAGCAACACAACGAGGTGATCGCCGAATACGCACTGCGCGGCATGGACACACCGATAGGCATATCTACCTTTGAGCTGACGCGCGCACTGCCCAGCACGCTGGCATCTACCCTGCCCAGCATCGAGCAGATTGAGCGAGAGCTGGGGTTAGCGCAGACAGCGCAGGCCACCCAAACTACGCAAGCTGTATAAAGCCTAAAGCCAACTAAATAACCCATGCAACCCATCTCCAACTGGCCTTTGTCAGACCGCCGCCGCATTGTCGGCGTGTTCACCGACATTGACGACACCCTCACCACTGATGGCGCAATTACATCCGATGCACTGCAAGCACTGCATGATCTAAAGGCGGCAGGCTTGTACGTTATCGCCATCACAGGCCGCCCGGTAGGCTGGAGCGAGCAGTTTGCACTGGCATGGCCCGTAGACGCCATAGTGGCCGAAAACGGTGCTGTAGCACTACAAAATACAAGCAAAATAGGCCAGCAACCCAAGCAAATTCTGCTCAAGCAGCTATCAAAATCATATCAAACAGATGCAGCGCAGCGCGCGGACAACACCACCCGCATGCAACACGTGCTGGCACGCATAGAGCGCGAAGTACCCGGCGCACACCGCAGCACCGACAGCCCTGGCCGCGAGACCGACATTGCCATAGACCACAGCGAATTTACCCACCTGCCGCCCGAGCGTATCGCCCAAGTCGTGCAACTGATGCAAAGCGAAGGCATGCACGCCACCGTCAGCAGCATCCACATCAACGCTTGGTACGGCGACCACAACAAACTGCAAGGTGCACGCTGGATAGTGCGTACATTGTTGAACCGAGATCTAGATGCTGAGATAGATCGCTGGGCTTACATAGGCGATTCGACCAACGACCAAGTGATGTTTGAAGCCTTTACCCACAGTGTGGGTGTAGCCAATATTGCTCGCTTTGTGCCGCACTTGGCGCACTTGCCGCGATATGTGACGCAGGGCGAGCGTGGGGCGGGGTTTAAGCAGTTTTGCGATGCTTTCTTAATGCAATAAGCCGTGCATGGTTTTACCGGTAGTTACTATCTATTTAATAGCTTCTTGAGCAGAATTTACTTGGGTTACCGGCCCCTTTAGGCCTTAAAAGTGCTTTCCGATGTTGAATCTTGCACTGGGGTACGCCTTCTACCCCAATTGCCTGCCCACCATTGAAACCGTGATGTTTCGCCGCACGCCAAGCTGCTTAAAAAGGCAATATCGAAAATTCAGTAAAGTAAGCTAAAATATATACGTTTTCATATATACATAGGAGCCTGCCATGCTTGCTACCGCCAAAGTCTTTACTACCGGCAACAGCCAAGCCATACGCCTGCCCAAGGCGTTTCGGGTAGACGCGCGCGAGGTATGGATCACCAAGGACGAAAGCACGGGAGAGATTACCCTCAAACCCAAACCCG
>JANNCO010000034.1:0-3031 GCA_031386655.1 Polaromonas sp.
GCGAAGGACGCGAAAAAGAAAATACCAAATTAAATACACAAAATTAAAAAAATTTAAATGTAAATTGACAGCAACTAACTTTTAATTAGTTTTAAATATTAAATTCTGTCTTTTTTTTGGTTTTCCTTTTGCGTCCTTCGCGAAACCTTAGCGCCCTTCGCGTCCGGTGTTAAGTCCCCGAATTTTGACCCCGTATTTAAAAGTTAGCCCACCATGCAATTCCCTGAAAGTTGGTTAAGAGAATTCTGTAACCCACCACTGTCCACCCAGCAGTTAGCCGACGCGCTGACGATGGCGGGGTTGGAGGTGGAGGACACTGCGCCTGCCGCGCCACCGTTTACCGGTGTGGTGGTGGGCGAGATCAAAGCGTGCGTGCAACACCCGGATGCAGACCGTTTGCGTGTGTGCCAGGTTGACATTGGAAGCCACGCTGGTATGGCGGCTGGCACAGGCACTTTGCTTAACATCGTCTGCGGTGCGCCTAACGCGCGCGTAGGCATTCGCGTTCCTGTGGCTACCGTGGGCGCGTTGTTGCCACCGGGTACCGACGGCAAGCCGTTTGCTGTTCACCTGGGCAAGCTGCGTGGGGTCGAGAGCCAAGGCATGCTGTGCTCTGCTAAAGAGCTGGGCATTGACGAAGATGCCAGCGGCTTGCTAGAGCTGGCATTGGACGCGCCGATTGGCACCAATCTGCGCCAGCACTTGAATTTGGACGATACGGTGCTGACGATCAAGCTAACGCCCAACTTGGGCCATTGCCTGAGCGTGTATGGCGTGGCGCGTGAGGTCTCGGCTATCACTGGCGCGGCTTTAAAGCCTATGAGCTTCCAGGCTGTAGCGGCTGTGCATAACGACAAGCTAGCCGTGAAAGTATCAGCCACCGATTTGTGCGGTCGCTTCTCGGGCCGCATCGTCAAAGGTGTGAACACCCAGGCCAAAACACCGCAGTGGATGGTAGACCGTTTGACGCGTTGCGGGCAGCGCAGCGTGACGGCGCTGGTGGATATTTCTAACTACGTGATGTTTGAGTTGGGTCGGCCTTCGCATATTTTTGATCTGGATAAAATTCACGGCGGGTTGGATGTGCGGTGGGGCAAACCTGGCGAGTCCCTCAAGCTGCTGAACGGCACTACGATTACCGTGGATGACAAAGTGGGCGTGATCGCCGACAGCCAAGCTGTTGAATCGCTGGCGGGCATCATGGGCGGCGACAGCACTTCGGTAACGGATGGCACACAAAACATCTATATTGAAGCCGCCTTCTGGTGGCCCGAGGCAGTGGCGGGCCGTTCGCGCCGCTTCAACTTTGCCACCGATGCAGGCCACCGCTTTGAGCGCGGCGTAGACCCTAGTGAAACGGTAGAGCACATTGAGCGCATCACCCAGCTGGTGCTGGACATTTGTGGTGGCCAGCCAGGCCCTATGGATGACCAGCAGGTCAACATGCCAGTGCGCAAACCTGTTGCACTGCGCGTGGCGCGTGCGAGCAAGGTCATTGGCATGCCAGTGACTGCGGCGCAGTGCCTAGATGCATTCAAACGCCTTGGCTTACCTGCAGCAGAAAGCAACGGCATCATCACCGTCACACCACCGCCCCACCGCTTTGACATCACGATTGAAGAAGACCTGATCGAAGAAGTGGTGCGCATGGTGGGCTTTGACAATTTGCCCACGTCGCTACCCGTTGCGCCCATTGCGCCGCAGGTGCGCAGTGAGACCCAAAAGGGCCGCTTTGCCGTGCGCCATGCGCTGGCGGGCTTGGGGTATCAAGAAACGATTAACTTCAGCTTTGTTGAAGAGCGCTGGGAAACCGAGCTGGCTGGCAATGCCAACCCGATCAAACTGCTGAACCCGATAGCCAGCCAGCTGAGCGTCATGCGCTCGTCGCTGCTGGGTAGTTTGCTGCAAATTCTGAAGCACAACCTAGACCGTAAAGCCAGCCGGGTACGCATTTTTGAGCTGGGCCGCGTGTTCATGCGCGACGCCAGTGTGCAGACCAGCGACACGCAAGTAGCGGGCATCAGCCAGCCGCTGCGCATTGCAGGCCTGGTCTTTGGCGGTGCGGTGCAGCGCCAATGGAGTGCTAAAGACACTGCGGCAGACTTTTTTGATGTCAAGGGCGATGTAGAAAATTTGCTGTCACCACTGCAAGCCACGTTCGTCGCTGCCCAGCATCCTGCCATGCACCCTGGACGCTGCGCCAGGGTGATGATTAATGGTCAAGAAATTGGCTTCATCGGCGAGCTGCACCCGCGCTGGAAGCAAAGCTACGAGCTGCCAGCTAACGCAGCCGCGCCCACATTGTTTGAGCTGGACTTGGCCGCAGTGTTGCAACGCGGCCTGCCCGCTGCCAAAACGATCCCTAAATTTCAAGACGTAGAGCGCGACATTGCCATCATCGTGCGCGAGAACGTGGGCCATGCGGCACTGATGGCGGCGATCCATGCTGCGCCCACACAGGGGCTGTTGCAAGACGCATTGTTATTTGACGTCTATCGCCCTAAAGACAGCAGCGCAGGCATGGAGCCGGGCGAAAAAAGCCTGGCGGTGCGCTTGACCTTGGGCAGCCCAGATGCCACACTGCTTGAGGAGCAAATCGAAGCCGCAGTGGCAGCAGTGTTGCAACAATTGGGCAAAGATGTAGGTGGCAGGCTAAGGGCGTAAGGTTACGCCATCGCGCATGCAACCGACATGCATCAGTCAGAGGTGTTGTGAAGGCATTTGTGTGAACAAAATAGCCCGCTAACCCCAGTAAAACCTGCTCAAGCAGCTATAAAATCAGGAGCAAATGATGGAATTTACCGTAGAGAGTCTCGAGACTCCAGCGCTGACCAAAGCGCAATTGGCAGACCTGCTGTTTGAGCAAATTGGTCTGAACAAGCGTGAGTCTAAAGACATGATCGACGCCTTTTTTGAACTGATTGCCAAAAGCGTGGTAGACGGCACCGATGTAAAAATCTCCAGCTTTGGCAATTTTCAAATCCGCACCAAAGCGCCGCGCCCCGGGCGCAACCCGCGCACCGGGGAGGCT
>JANNCO010000037.1:0-2325 GCA_031386655.1 Polaromonas sp.
TGTCGTTGTCTAAACCCTGGTCAAACGCTTCCTGCAGGTAAATGTTCAGCGGGATCATGCGCCGCTCAATGTACAGGTGCTTGATGATGACTTCGGTTTGGCCGTCGCCATCGCGGTCGCTGATCTCCAATTGGCTGGGTGCAAATTTTTCAATCTCGGCAATCAGCTCGTCGTCAAAGCGTGCACGGGGGAACGCCACTTCGCTGTATTCCTGCGTGTCAGCCATGCGACCCACGCGGTCATGCTGCTTGACCAGTTGGTATTTGCCTTTAATCTGCTCACGCGAGGTGTCCTTGGGCGGTGGATAAAAATCTTTGATGACTTTGAACACATACGGAAAGCTGGGCAAGTCAAACACCAGCATGACCATGCCTTTAATGCCGGGAGCAATGCGAAAACTGTCGCTGCTATGGCGCAAATGGTATAAAAAATCGCGGTAAAAAAGCGTTTTACCTTGCTTGGCCAAACCCAGCGCATTGTAAATTTCAGCGCGCGGCTTGCGCGGCATCATGCTGCGCAAGAACTGTACATAGGCCGATGGAATTTCCATGTCTACCATAAAGTAAGCGCGCGCAAAACTGAACAGCATCAACAAATCGTCTTCACCAAACAGCGCAGCATCAATCACAAGTTTGTCATCTTTGGCATGCAAAATAGGCAAGGCAAACGGCACTTCTAAAAACCCGTTGATGATTTTTCCAATCGCATAGGCCCCTTTGTTACGGTAAAACAAACTTGAGAGTACTTGAATTTGAAAGTTAGCACGCAGTTTGGTGTCTTGCAGCTTGGCGTCAATAGCTGTCAGCACAAAGCCTGCATCGCGTTCCAGGTTCTCAAACGGTTTTTGCAAACGAAAATTATCAATGGCCTGTACTATCGTCTGGTGCATTGTCTCGCGCGTAGGGTAGTAGGCGTGATAGGTAGGCGCAGCGGCAGGCTCGTCATTTTCAATATATTCTGTACTCACTGCAGGGCGCACAAAAATAAAGCTGTTGTGAAAATGCGTGCGGTGCAAAATTTTAGTAGTGACTGAATTGAAAAAAGTCTCTGCCAGCTCTGGCTGGTAGTGGTTCACCAGCAAGCCGATGTAGTGCAGCTTAATTTGCTGCCATAAGTCCATCGGTTGGCCGCCTGCTTTAAATTCTTTTTCTAGCCGCATCACGCATTCTTTGACGCGCAAATCATAAAACTCAATGCGCTCACGCTGTGCGCGCTGCTGGCCATGCCAGTCTGCTGTTTCAAAGCGATGTTTGGCGCGCGCCGACTCTGTACGAAACAGCCGGTAGTGGCGGTTAAAACCATCCATCATCGCTTTGGCAATGTCGTAGGCTAGCGTGGAGTCAAGTCGCTGGGGAAACATAGTTACTATTTATTTAATAGCTGCTTGAACAGTAAATACATGGTCTACAGACGTTTTTTATCAAAAACAAGAACCACAGCAGCAGTGTAGAGATTTTCAACGCCCTCCAGCGTAGTACCCCCCACCTTCAAGTCCACCAGCAGCCCGTCGTGCACACCATAAATCCAGCCATGCACCATGATCTGGTGGCCACGGTGCCAAGCGTCCTTCATCACCGTGCTGTGGCATACGTTCATTACTTGCTCAATCACGTTCAGCTCACACAGCATGTCTAGCTGGTGCTGTTTAGGTGCAGCTTCCAGCGCAGCCTTGTGTTTATCACGCACATCTTGAATATGCCGAATCCAGTTGTCGGCCAAACCAATGCGCACATTTTGCAGTGCCGCTTGTACGCCGCCACAGCCGTAATGCCCACACACAATCACATGCTCCACCTTCAGCATGTCGACCGCGTATTGCACGGTAGACAATGCATTCAAATCGGTGTGCACCATCACGTTGGCGATGTTACGGTGCACAAATACTTCGCCTGGTTCTAAGCCCGTAATCTGGTTAGCCGGTACGCGCGAGTCGCTGCAACCAATCCACATGTATTTAGGGTTTTGCTGCTGCGACAAACCGGTGAAGAACCCGGGGCGTTCGCGCACCATTTGCGCAGCCCAGTCTCGGTTGTGGTTGAATAAATGTGTCAGTGGCATACGTTATTTTAGTCAGTTGAGGTGTGGACAATACACTTTACTGCGTTTGTACTGCATGGAAGTTGGTCGGTGGTGTACGCTTTGTCTTGTACTAGCGCAGGCCGATGGCGTACTCAGCTGCGCGGCCAATACTGTTCTATTAGACTAATTTCTGTCACAATACAGACTCCCCACAAGGAGTCCCCACATGGCAAGAACCAAGGCAACCTTAGGCGATGGAGTACGCCTGACTGATTATTTGGGCGCCAGCCTGCTGGCGCGCGTCTA
>JANNCO010000043.1:0-5126 GCA_031386655.1 Polaromonas sp.
ACGTCGCGGCGGTCATCACGGAATATATTTTGCTTGAGCGAAAAATCGCGCCCGGTAGCGGGCATAAATTGCCACATGCCTGCGGCCTTGGCGCTGGAGACAGCTTGCGGGTTAAATGCACTTTCGATAAAAGCCAGCAGCGCCAGCTCGGTGGGCATGTTGCGGCGCTCTAGCTCTTCAACAATGTGGTACAGGTATTTGTTTGACCGTTCGGTCATGCGGCCAATGTAGCTGGCGCGTGTGGCGTACCACTGCTCCTGGCTGGTGACCAGTTCGCTTTGCAAGTCAGGCATGCGGTAGCCGCGGCGAATGCGGGCCCACAAGTCGGCATCATTGGTAGGACGTGTCGCAACGATGGGCACTTCATCAGCAGTAGTGGGGCTGGGCCGTACAGCCAGCGGCGCAGTGTTGCGCGGTGTGGCCACGGGCGCTGGCAGGGCGGCAGGTGCCGTTTGGACAGCTGGCGATGCAGCAGGCGCGGGTGCTGATGTGGGCGCAGGCGCTGGCGATAGCGTAGGTGCAGGTGCAGGTGCAGGCGCAGGTGGTGCTACCGGCGCGGGCGCAGGTGCAGCTGAATCTGTGTTGATCTGCGCTACCAATACAGGTTGGCCCACTGCCACTGCCACTGTCAGTGCCGCTATCACTGGCGTTTGCGCCAGCACTGCCTGGCTGAAAACAGCATATGCCAAAAGGCTACAACGCACCAGCGCAGCGCTGCGGCGGGTGCTGCGCAGTTTGACTGTTGAGAGGTGGGTGATAGGGCCAGACGTGGGGGCACACGCTGCGTGTGAAGAAAAATCTGGGGTGTGGTGGCAGGCGGTGTTCATTAAAACTGGTTTTTCCATTGGCGAATAGCCGTAAACACACCCAGTGTGTCCACAGCTGTGGGGTCAAATTGCTGCGCAGCATCGGCCACGGTGCTCTCGCGGCTGCGCAAAAAGGGGTTGATTTTCTGTTCCAGCGCTATGCTGCTGGGCAGTGTGATGTCACCACGCGCGCGCAGCGCAATGCAGTCTGCCTGGTATTGAGCCAGCGCAGCATTATTGGGTTCCACCGCGCGTGCAAAACGCAGGTTGCTTAGCGTGTACTCGTGCGTGCAGCACACCCGCGTGGCAGCGGGCAGTGCGGCCAGCGCATCTAGCGAGGCCAGCATTTGCGCAGGCGTGCCTTCAAACAGCCTGCCGCAGCCGCCCGAGAACAGCGTATCGCCGCAAAACAAAAGTGGGTCAGCGCGGCCCTGCGGCACTGCGCAATAGTAAGCAATGTGCCCAGCGGTATGGCCGGGCACGTCGATCACCTCAAAAGCGTGGCCCAGTACTTGCACCTTGTCGCCGTGTTCCAGGCGTCTGATGGGCTCGGGCATGGTCTCGCGTGCTGGGCCGTATACAGCAGCGCCGGTGGCCTCGCGCAGGGCGGCTACTCCGCCAGTGTGGTCAGCATGGTGGTGCGTGACTAAAATAGCTTCTAGCTGCAGCGACAGGCGTGACAAGGCCGCAAAAACCACATCGGAGTCACCAGGGTCGACGACAATGGCGCGGCGGGTGTCATGCAGCATCCAAATATAGTTGTCGGTAAACGCTGGCAGGGCAATAAGGTGTGCAATTAGATTCATGGCTGATCAAATTATAGGTTTACCCCAGCATAGTCTGCAAAACTGGCTTGCCACGCCTGCTGGGCAGTATTTATTGCAATGGGAGCGTGCGCAGGTAGACGCAGCGGTGGCCGATGTATTTGGCTACCACGCCGTGCAGCTAGGCTGGCCCGATATTGCGGGCCTGCAGGCTAACCGCATGCCCCACCAGTGGCTGGCGCTGGCGCAACCTAGCGAGGCGGCAGCCACCCAAAACCCAGCAGTTACCGCGCTGCCAGTGCAAGCTGCGTTGATTACTGATTTTGCCGCCCTGCCATTTGCCGAGGCCAGCCTGGACCTGCTGGTGATGCCCCACACGCTAGAGTTCAGCACCGACCCGCACACCACCCTGCGCGAGGCAGCGCGCGTGCTGGTGCCTGATGGGCGGGTAGTGATTTGCGGCTTGAACCCGGCCAGCCTGTGGGGCTGGCGTCAACACAGGGGCCGCATGGCGCAGCGCGTTGGTTTAGGTATAGGTGTGGGCAGCTTGTATTTGCCCGAGGGCGGCGAATTTATTGGTTACTGGCGCTTGCGCGACTGGTTGCGTCTCTTAAGTTTCGAGGTGGAATCCAGCAGCTTTGGCTGCTATCGCCCCGCCGTGCGCAGTGCCGCGTGGCTAGACCGTATGGCGTGGATGGACACACTGGGGCAGCGCTATTGGCCTATCTTGGGCGCGGCGTATTGCGTAACCGCTGTCAAACGTGTGCGCGGTATGCGCTTGCTGGGAGCGGCCTGGAAGAAAGTTCCTAAAATGGCAACCGCTCCTGTTTCTGTAGCGCCCCGAGCACATAACACCTGGGTTAACACTGAGTTTTCTATTAAAAAACCTCTCCAAAATACCACTGAAGCCATGGAATGAACACGATAGATATTTACACCGATGGTGCTTGCAAAGGCAACCCTGGCCCAGGCGGCTGGGGCGTATTTCTTAAATCGGGCGGCACTGAAAAAGAGCTTTTTGGCGGTGAAGCCAACACCACCAACAACCGCATGGAAATGATGGCCGTGATTCAGGCGCTGGAGGCGCTTAAACGGCCCTGCAAGGTCAACATGTATTTGGACAGCAAGTACGTGCTGCAAGGCATTACTGAATGGATTCACGGCTGGAAAGCGCGGGGCTGGCGTACGGCCAGCAGAGAACCCGTGAAAAACGTGGAACTTTGGCAGCGGTTAGATGCCTTAGTAGCTAGCGGTGGGCATGACATTGACTGGCGCTGGGTTAAGGGCCATGCGGGCGACCCAGGCAACGAACGTGCGGATGCGTTGGCTAACAAAGGTGTTATCAAGGGATCATAAGATTTACTGTCGCTGTGTGACCGTGTAGATTTGTAGTGCAGAACACTAGGGTTTAGCCTAGAAGCGGCGTGCCAATGGCTAGCAGCCTGCTACATTCAATAGTAAATATTTTTTTACAAATAAGAGATTAGTGTTCATGGCTTTTAGAGCAAGATATTTGGCAGTGGCTGTAGCAGGTATTGCATTGGCATCGGGCGCTGCATATTGGTTTCAAAATAAACCTAAAGGCCCACAAGAAATCACTGCCAGTGCTACAGGGGCTGCAGGCTCCGCCAACTCTGCTGCATCGCCCGCAGCCAGCGCATCGGGTGCTGGCGCAGGCGGTCGTGGCCCCGGTGGCCCGGCGGGTGTAGAAGTAGCTAAAGTAGAAGTTACGCGCCTGCAGGATGACGCGCAATCAGTAGGTACCTTGCGATCACGCCAAAACGTTTTATTGCGCCCCGAAGTAGCCGGGCGCGTGCAGTCTATGGGCTTTACCGACGGGGGCCGAGTGCGCAAGGGCGACATACTGGTGCAACTTGACGATGTGCTGCAGCGCGCTGAAGTGCGCCAAGCCCAAGCGCAGGTGTCGATTGCACGCGCTAACCTAAAGCGCAACCAAGAGCTGGTGGCGCAGAACTTTGTAGCCCAGCGCGTGCTGGACGAATCTGCTGCCAATGTGCAAGTGGTTGAAGCACAAATGGCACTGGCCTGCGCCCGCTGGGAGCGCATGCGCGTTGTGGCACCGTTTGACGGCACCGCAGGCATTCGCAGCATCAACCTGGGCGACTATGTCAAAGACGGTGCCGACATGGTCAACATTGAAGACCTGTCGTCAATGTACGTAGACTTTCGGTTGCCAGAGCGTTTTCAGGGCAAGCTAAAACGCGACCAACCCGTAGAGCTGCAACTTGACGCCATGCCAGGGCGGACTTTCAAAGCCAAAATTGAAGCGATTGACCCGCAAATTGATGCCAATGGCCGGTCTGTAGCGGTGCGCGCCGTGATGCCCAATTCAAGCGGTGAGCCACTGGTGCAGCGCGCTGCAGGTGGCCCGGCTGCAGGGGCATCAACGCCCAGCGGCGGTGCCAGTGGACCTGCAGGCGCTAAGCCTGCTGTAGTCAAACCCGCAGCGAGATCCCCTACGGGTGCAGGTGGTGGTGCAGCGGGTGCCCCACGCGTTGCTCCGCGCGTTGCAGACACTGTAGCTGCTGCGTGCGCGGCCAACAGCGCGTCTGCCCGGGGCGCTTTGGGCGCTGGCGTGCCTGGCGAGCGGACAGCGGCTGCAGGTGATTCTGCTGGAGCTAATGCTGGCGGTGCGGGCAAAGCCACAGCCACAGCCAATGCCCGCTCTGGTGGCCCTGGCAGTGCAGGCAACGCGGGTGGCCCATTGCGCCCGGGTATGTTTGCACGCGTCACCACGGTGTTCAATATCAAAGAAAAATCGATGACTGTGCCTGAAGAAGCCATCGTGCCGCAGGGAGGCAAGCAGTACGTAATTAAAGTAGTAGCGCAAACCGAAGAGCAAGCCAAAGCCTTGGCGGATGCAGCGCAAGTTGCAGCAGTTGCTGCAGCCGCCTCAGCAGCGGCCAATGGTGCCAGTGCACCTGCCGCAGCACCCACCACTGCGCCGGCCGCGTTTGTCGACGGCAAACGTTTAGTGTCGCAACGCACCGAGGTCAAAATAGGCATTCGCCGCGCAGGCCGTGTAGAGATCACCGAGGGCGTGCAAGAGGGTGATACCGTGGTGGTAGCGGGGCAGCAGCGCCTGCAGCGCGACAATACGCCCGTGCGTGTGGTGGACTTGGGGCGGCCACAAGGGCAAGCTGCCAGCGCAAGTGGTGGTGCAGTGGCTGGCACGGCAAGTGCGGCCAGTGGCACATCAAGCGCTGCATTAACTACTACAACAGCTACTACAGCCACTCCAGTGTCAGCACCGCAAACCGATGCGCCGACCAGATAAGGCTATCGCCACCATGCCATCGCTTCATGTCGTCACGTTTTTAGTTGACTCCTAGCCCATTTTGCTGGCCATTGGTTCATTCACCCCGTAGGAGCACGCTTTGCAACTGCCTGAGATATCCATCCGCCGCCCCGTGTTCGCCACGGTGCTGTCTATGCTGATCTTGTTGATTGGCTATGTCGCGTTTACCAAACTGGCGGTGCGCGAGTACCCCAAGATTGACGAGCCCAACGTGACGGTAGAAACCCGCTACCGTGG
>JANNCO010000383.1:0-15821 GCA_031386655.1 Polaromonas sp.
CCATCGACGCAGCTCACGATGCCAGAACATTCATCTTTAAAGTCAGCAATTAGTAGCGCACAGTACGGGAACATCCATCTCCCAACACAAGCCCTTAGCGACCTGTAACGCTAGAAAATCAATCTTCAGCCACTGTCACAACATTTCAAGTGTAGCTGCGCGAATAGCCCTCTAGCCCAAACGCCACCACCTGCGCTACATCGTCGCCTACTTCTTGGCGAAACTCAGCCTCGGCTTGCGCTACTGCGGCTTCAAATGCGGCTAGCCATTGCAGGCCTGCCTGGGTAAAGCACACCAGCCGCGCGCGGGCGTCTGCTGGGCTGGCCTGGCGTTGCACTATGCCCCAGGCTTCGCACTGCGTCACCAAATCGCCCATGGCTTGCTTGCTCATACCTGCAGCTATTGCCAGGTCGGTCAAGCGCGAGCCGCCCAGTGCCACGTGGCGCGTAATGTGGATGTGCGCCGCGCTTACTTGCCCGCGCGCGGCCAGGTTTGACAATGCCAGCGGCACGTCAATATCGTGCGCCATTAGCGTCAGCACGCGCGCATCAAAGCGCCGCACCGACTCGCCTAGCAAGCGGCCTAAGTGCGACACGCGCCAGCCGTCTTGTGCGCTTGCAGTTGGTGCTACAGCAGTGGCTGCGCCAAAAACCTTCACAGCGGATTTTTGCAAGGTTTTCATAGTGCTATTTTAATCAGGCAAACTGACTAAATTTAGTCTTGCGGAGTTTATAAACTGCCTTTATATTACTGGTTATGCACACAGCCTGTAGTTAGTTACAAGTGCAGTAGTTCACCCCTTATTCTTCCTAACCCCTTGATTACATTGAAAGAAACGCACCATGGACGCACAAGTTAAAGGTTCCAAAGTCGAAGCTGCTAAAAAAGACGCTGCCAGCCCAACGGGTGTTACACCAGCTGGCAATAGCAAGCTCGATATTGCCAGCGCGGCGAATACCGAAAAGTCCAAGGCATTGCAAGCGGCCCTGGCGCAAATTGAAAAGCAGTTTGGCAAAGGCACCATCATGCGCCTGGGCGAGGGCGAGGCGATTGAAGAGATTCAGGTGGTGTCTACCGGCTCGCTGGGGCTGGACGTTGCGCTGGGCGTAGGCGGCTTGCCACGTGGCCGCGTGATTGAAATTTATGGGCCAGAGAGCTCTGGCAAAACCACGCTGACGCTGCAAGTGATTGCCGAGATGCAAAAAATCTCGGGCACCTGCGCCTTTGTCGACGCTGAGCATGCGCTGGACATTCAGTACGCGCAAAACCTGGGCGTGAACCTGCAAGATCTGCTGATCAGCCAGCCCGACACCGGCGAACAAGCGCTGGAAATTGTCGACAGCTTGGTGCGCAGTGGCGCGGTAGATTTGATTGTGGTGGACTCGGTAGCGGCGCTCACACCCAAGGCCTAGCTGGAAGGCGAGATGGGCGACAGCCTGCCCGGCCTGCAAGCGCGCTTGATGAGCCAGGCGCTGCGCAAGCTGACCGCACACATCAAAAAATCCAACTGCATGGTGATCTTCATCAACCAGATCCGCATGAAGATTGGCGTGATGTTTGGCAGCCCAGAGACCACCACAGGGGGCAACGCGCTTAAGTTCTACGCCTCGGTACGTTTAGATATTCGCCGCACGGGCACCATCAAAAAAGGCGAGGAAGCCATTGGTAACGAAACCCGCGTGAAGATTGTAAAAAACAAAGTTGCACCACCGTTTAAAACCGCCGAGTTCGATATTTTGTTTGGCGAGGGCATCAGCCGCCACGGCGAGATTATCGACATGGGCGTGGTGGCCAAGGTAATAGAAAAAGCCGGTGCGTGGTACGCCTACAAAGGCGAGAAAATCGGCCAAGGCCGCGACAATTCACGTGAGTTCTTGCGCGAGAACCCAGCGCTGGCTATTGAGATTGAAAACAAAGTGCGCGAGAGCTTGAACATTCCGTTGATTGGGGTGGATGGCGCGGCAGCTTAATGTGGACGGCCTGTTTTGCATAGTTTTATAGGCTAAACAGCCCAATAGTCCAAGTAAATCCTGCTCAAGCAGCTATTAAATTTATAGTAACTTAATTGTGTTCAATGTCGCCACCCTCAGCCTCAAAGGCCGCGCTTTGCGTGCGCTGGCGGGGCGCGAGTATTCGCGTGTAGAGCTGCAGCGCAAGCTAGCCAGCGTAGAGGCCGAACCTGGCGAGCTGACCAAAATTTTAGATGAACTAGCGGCCAAAGGTTTTATCAACGAACAACGCGTAGCCGATTCTGTAGCCTACCGGCGCGGTGCCAAGCTGGGCACTGCCCGCGTGGTGCAAGAGCTGAAAGCCAAAGGCGTCGACCCCGACGCAGTGGCCCAAGCTGCCGCCGCCCTCAAAGCCACCGAGCTAGACCGGGCCCGCGAAGTGTGGCGCAAAAAGTTTGGCAACACAGCGCAGGGCAGTGCTGACCGGTCTAAGCAAATGCGCTTCTTAGCCAGCCGAGGGTTTGCGCCCGAGGTGATTCGTAAGGCGGTGGGTGGGGTGGACGATTACGATGGCGATTAATCTGGGTGGTGTCTTTGAGTTGGTCGCTTGGCTTAGCATGCGCGCCGGGAAGCTGGACTCGGGCCGGGCATCTCGCTGCAAAAATATTCCGCAAACACGCGCGAACTGAGGTTTTGTTTCGTTGAGATTGTCAACGCGCGCCTTGCTGCATATTTTTCATCGAGACGGACCCGACTCGTCACATTGTTCTTTGCTTGGTTTAGGGCAGCCCGCGCGTCGGCTGTGTGTACACAGTTCCGGCGCTGGTCGCGCACCACATTTCATCAGGTTTTAGGAATAACTAATTTTTGTCCTACCTGGATAAGATTTGGATTGGGCAAGTTGTTGCGGGTTTCAATTTCACGAAAACGCATTTTGTTATCCAGCAGCTTGGTAGCAATGCTCAGCAAGGTATCACCAGCTTTGACAACATATACAGATTCACCACCTGCAGCAGTACGCACCTTGGCCAAGCTGTTGCTGGTAAAGTATTTTTTAATCAACTCTACATATTCAGCGCTTGCTTTTACCTTGCGAATAGCGGTGTTGATATTGTCTAACAATGGGACATCTGTTTTGCGCATGCCAATTTTGTATTTCAGGTCGGACTCGGGCAACTTGGATACAGCAAACTGCAGATTGGTACCATTAATTTCTGCCACAGCAAATGGGTAATCATAAATCACAGCATCTACTTTGCCGGCTTTGATGAAATGGTTAATCCAGCTACGCTCTCCATTGATAGAGGCATCGCTGAGCTCGACAATGCGAACTTTAGGGAACATACGCGTGACATAGCCCTTGACATCTGGGTCGCCTTGAAGGATACCGATGGTTACTCCACCCATATCGGCTATGCTTTTAATCGACGAAGAACTTGATGTAATCAACGCGTAGCCGAAGTCGTCTACATAGGGAATCGAATAAACAACGCCGGGCAAGTCTTCGTCAGAGAAAGTCAACCCATCAATCGCAATGTCCACAGTAGGGTTGCCACGGTTATCGTTCTTAAGCAGTGCTTGGGGCACTGCGGGGTACGTGTCTACAACGTGGTCGGTATCTAACTTGATGGAGCCATTTTTTCCGCTGAACTGTGCTTGTGCAAACAGCATTTTTAAAAAATCGTAGTTAAAGCCACCAGGTGTGCCGTTGTCAACAAAATAAAATGGCTTGGCCGGGGACTGCACGCTAACACGAACTACACCTTTGTCCAGGATTGTTTGGTAGGTGTTGCTACCGCTGACTGCCATAGTAGGTACGGGCGCAATCACCGTGGTACCCGCCGTAATGAGGGCGCTGTTGCTTGTGGTGGCGCTAGCTGGTAGTGCGGTGTTGTTAGGCTGGCGCGATTCCAAGTATTTATTGATACCGTAAGCAGCAGCACCCACCACAGCGATGATCAATATGAGTCTGGGTATAGGTTTCAATGTCATAGTTATCCTTATTTAAAAATGGCGACCCAAAGGGAACTTATTTTTTTGCCTGTGCGCTACCTAGCCAATCGACGCTCGGTGCACTGCCACCCAAAGGCAATTTGACTGCATCGTTAGACATACTAAGCGGTAAGCCCTGCGAAGGATTGTTCTCAATCAGCAAGCGTTTGGTGTCACCCAAAACTAGCGACTCGGCACTCTTTTCCCACTTGACCAGCATGTCCATGGCATCAGCTTCGTATATGCCATTTTGTAAATCGACCGATCGCATGAAGCCATCGGACATCCGGGCGAAGTCCTCGATCTCCCCAATTTTCATGGCGTAGTCAGCAGCCAGGTACTCATTGGCCATATCAAACATGGCGCGCGTATCGGGGTCGCCATTGATGATGGCTTGTGCAGATTTAATGGCTGAATAAGCGTTGTCCATCATTTCTCGTTTGCGCTCCTTGACCTTAATCTCGCTGTTCATATCCTTGATCAAGAACATAGACACTTCCTGGTACTTGCTCAACACGCGGTAGAGAAGCTCGAGTTTGGCCAGAAGATCCTGATACGTCACATTAGCATCGTTCATGCGTCCTACATCGCGTGAAGCCAATGCCATATCCATAGTTTTATTTTGTTTCTTAGCTTGGCTCATGATGCGCAGCGAACCATCGCGCAGCTTATTGTTGGATTCAATCTCGTCTTTGCATTGGCGGATCATGCCCGACAGTTTGGCGATCCGTGTATTCATGTTGCTCAGCTTGCTCTGCAGCTCTTCAACATAATTTTTCATGATGCCGATGGGATCAATTTCAACAAAGATCTTAGTTATTTTGCGCATCAGGCTCATGTACATATATTTGCCCAGACGCCAGAACCGTTTGTCACTGATGACAAACCCCAGCACCACTGCAACAACCCCTAAAATTGCCGCATAAATTGTGTTTTGCAGCAAAGTAATAATGAAGGGCAGAGCTTTATAGAGCAGCAGGCCTGCCGCTCCTATCAGACCCACCCCGATGACTTGTCCAGTCACACCCTCTGGACGCTCCCAAAAGCTTTTAGGTTTGAAATTGTTTGGTACTAGGTCGTTCACGAAAAATTCCTTTTTGTTGTTAATTTAGCAATTAATCTAAGCGTGTTTCGAATCATCAACCTGATCATCGCACCCATAAGCTGCATCTGAAACACAGCTTTATGCCGACAGGTGGCGAACGACTTTGGATTTGGCCTGCTCCAAACGGTCTTTTACATTGGCAACTGCCTCATCAAATTGGCGGTTAGCATTTGCGATAGCTTCACGTTTACCAGAGATAGCGTGCTCAATATCTGCTATTTTTTGGGTCTTGGTAGCGGCATCTGCTTGCAACTCTTGCAGTCGCTGTTCAGTTTGTTTGCGCAGACGCATACCTTCCTGGTTGCCCATTTCGAGTTGCTTGCGCAAAGCTGCAATTTCATCCATCGGCGCTGTAATGTCGATGTCTTCTTTACTGGCAACTTGGTTTTTGAAGACTTGAACTTCTGCGTCAACAGCAGGTAAGTGCTGCATTTCAATAGCTTGAGTAATTTGTACCAAGCTTCTAGTTTTTCCCACAATCGCAAAAGCTGCTTTAAAGCGCGAAGCCTCATCAGGAATAAAACTCTCTAACGGGCTAATAGCGTCTAGCAATGCCGTGTACGCAGTGGCTTTGCGCATGGCAACCGCCATCAGGTTGTCCACCATCGGGTTCGTAGCAAAAGTCACCCCTGGTAGTAACAATTCTTTTACCGATGGCGTAGCAGATGCGGCAGAAGGTGGTGCTGCAGCTGGTATTGCTGAACGATCTTGAGGCTCTTCCTCCAGCAAAACACCTTTTATTTTGCCTAACAGGTTTGAAAAACTACCTTGCAAAGTGGTGCTGGGTTTGTCTTGGTCCATGGCGCGTTGTGGAATTTGTGAAATGTTTGAATATACATCCCAATCTACTGAAATTTGACTAAGTTTATAAGTCAAATTCCACGCTTTGAACACAATTTTAAGATTTGCTCGACTAATTGAAGCCCTAGATCAGACCGTTCCTGCCTTGGTTTTAGGAACAATGCGCCTTGGTGATTAGCAAATGACTTGGGTCATAAAGTTTGACTTAACCAGCGAGTTCATTTAACCCAGCTTGCGAAAACAGTGGTGAATCTAAGCAACAACCTCAACTATTAGCCCGCTTCTTCAACCATCGCATTCCACCACCCACGACGGGAAGTTTTTCGTACAGCTCTTCGGCGGCGTCCCAATAGTCGCGGTGGTAGTTAATGCGGCCGTCATCGGCGAAGCGCAAGTGTGACGTGCCGCGTATGGTTTGCTCGGTAACGGTGTCGAACCGTTTGAAGCGAAATTTGAAGTCCCAGACCAAGAAGCATTGTGCGCCTTGCACAACACGGTCGGTCACTACAAAGTGCGGGTTGTCTAGCGCCACGTACATGTGGCTGAATATGCGTTGCACTTCGCTTACGCCGCGCACTTCGTTGAATGGGTCTTTGAAGTAAGCGTCGTCTGCGTAGTACACCCCCATTTGCTGCACCGAACTTGGCTGCAGCGACTCGAAAAACTGCACTACAAGCTGCACCTGCGGGGTGGTGGTGGTAGTGTTGTCTGCTGACACAAGATGCGGCGTTGTAGAAGGCGTTGCACAAGAAGCTGATGACTGCATAGGTGCAATTACAGTCCTGTAAATCTGCGCGTAGCGTAAAAATACCAGGTGTAGGGCAGCACGCGCAGTAGCTTCATCCAGTAGGTAAAGCGCTTGGGGAAGTGAATTTCAAACCGGCCGCGTTCCCAGTGCGCTATTATATCAATAGCTGCTTGAGCAGGAGATATGAGGGCTGGCATGTGAAATTTGTTTTGATCAGTGAGTGTGGTTTTAACAAAACCGGGGTTGACTACGCTCACGCCAATGCCGGCGTCCTGCAGGTCGATGTACAGGGTTTCGGCCAGATTGATCAGCGCGGCCTTGGTGGGCCCGTAAGCCAGCGACTGGGGCAGGCCGCGAAATCCGGCCACGCTGGACACCAGGCAGATGTGCCCGCTGCGTGCCGCCAGCATGGCGGGTAGCACCGCTGCTATGCTGAAGATCGCGCCCATGTAGTTAACTTGCATATGGTGCGCAATTTCAGCGGATTTCATATCTTGCGCGCGCACAGCTGCGTAGGTGCCTGCGCAGTACATAACCAAGTCTAGCGGGCCAGCGGCCAGCAGTTGCGCAGCGGCAGCGTTAACAGCGGCCTCATTGGTGGCATCCAGTGTTAAGGCTTGCAAGCCCGGGCATTGCGCTGCCAATGCGTCTAAAGCGCTGGCGTTGCGTGCCGACACAATCACTTGAGCCCCTTTGCTGTGCAGCAGCTCGGCAGTGGCGCGGCCAATGCCGCTGGAGGCACCGATAAGCCACACCCGGCAGTGCTGCCAATCGGTAATGGGGGTGTTAAGGCTCATATAAATTGCTCGGTTGTGGTCGTTGCGATGGTGGTGCGCGCAGTGAGAGTGTGTGGCCAGTGCGTGTGCGCGGAATATGTGCAGTGCGTGCAGTGCGTGAGGGCTAGCGTTTTTTAAAGTTCACGACCAGCTCGCCCAGCGTAAAGCCAAACTTGCGCATCGTCGCCTTGTTGATCACCACTTTGTCGTCCATCTGGTACATCCAGTCATCAAACTGCACTTCGTAGGTTGTGTTGTCAACTGGCAAATTCAGCGTGTAGCCCCAGCGAAAGGCATTGCCCATTTGCTGGCCATTGCCCACACCCACCACGTCGTCGGCGCGGCCTTCGTACTTGCCATCGGCCAGCTTGGACATGCGCCAGATGCGTTTTTGCTTTGTGCCGTCGCTGTACACAAAATCTTCATCCAAGATGCCTTGGTCGCCGTTCCACGAACAGTTCATGGTGACAACAAAGCGTTTGACTACCTTGCCGCTGCGGTCGGTAAAAATTCCCCAGCCATCGACCACGCCTGTGAAATAGGTTTTCAAATCAAACACGGGTTTTTCTTGGGCGTAATCGTTGATTTTCGGTGCGCTGCCGCAGGCGGCCAAGCCGGTGGCCAAAGGGGCGGCTATCAGTAGGGTGCGGCGTTGCATACAGGGGTCCTTTGGGGTGTGACGGTGTGAAAGGAAGGTAGGAGACTTATGGCGTTGAAGAGGTTGTGTTTGAGACTTAAACAAACTGTTTACGTTGCGCGCTAAACCACAGGGCTGCTGCGGCCATCAATTTCAAAATGCACGGCAGCACGCAGTACGCCACGACCAAGGCCTGCAGCGCTTGCGGCGCGCGCGCGCCCGGTGTGTAGCCAAACAGTGCCAGCGCAGGTAACGCCAAACCTGCAGCCAAAGCCAAATTCAGTTTGGTGGCAAAGTTCCACCAGCCAAAGTACGCGCCTTCGGTTTGGCCATGGTCGCCGTTGGTTTGTATCAAGCCTGCTAGCAATGCGGGCGGCACGGCAAGGTCGGCCCCCAGTGCCACGCCAGACAGCGCGCACACCACCATAAATGCCGCTATGTCGCCCTGGCCCAGCGTGGCAGCCCATACAAACACAGCCACAGCCAGCGCCATACCTAACAGCCAAGTGCGCCACAACCCCCAACGCGCAATGCAGCGCAACCACAGCGTGATGGACAAGGCCGCCGTCAAAAAGTAAGCTGCTAGAAACGCGCCCTCCATCTGCTTGGGCGCTTGCAATAAGTCTTGGATAAAGAACAGCACCAGCGTGGCAGGAATGGCACTGGCAATGCCGTTCAAAATAAATACCGCCAGCAGCGCCATAAAGCCCGGGCGCTGCAGCGTGTGCCAAAGCGATGGCTTGGTGTATCCGTTGATGAGGCTATTGGTGGGGCCGTTGGTGAGGCCACCGGTGCGGCCATTGTGGGGCGTGCTGGGTGCAGCGGCGTGCGGTTGTACAGCACCCGGCTGGGGTGCGCGTGTCCAGGCCCATAGGCCAACCACCAACGCTGCCATAAATACTGCTGTGCTAACAGGCAACCCCGCCACGACCGGCAGCACGGACGCCAACAGCACGCCCGCCAAACCCAGCCCTTCACGCCACGCCACAATGCGGCTGCGCACCAACGCATCGCCGCCCAAGCGCGCGCCCCAGCTTTGGTGGGCCACGCTGATTAAACTGTAGGCGGTGTAGGTCACTACCAGCGCCACAAACGCCCAAACCAGCAAGCCAGCGCCGCGCACAGACGGAAAAAACAGCGCTACAAACCCCAAAGCCAAGGCCACTGCTGCCACTGCGCATACGCGCAGCACCCGCGCTGCGCCGCGTTCAAACAAGCTGTCGCACCAGCGGCCCAACGCCGGGTCGATCACCGCGTCAAACAAACGTGCGCCTAGCAGCAACGCGCCCAGCGAAGCCAAAGGCACGCCAAATTGTGTAGCGTAGTGGTTGGGCAAAATCACATACAGTGGCAGCGCTACAAAAGCCAAGGGCAAGCCGAGCAGGCCGTACCTCAGGCCGTCGCGTGCGCTCCAGGTGGTAGTCATGGTTTGTTGCCGCCCATGTTGGTGTTGGGTGCAAGGCCCAGCAGCTGAAGGCGCATCTGCGGTTTACTGGTTTGGGGGCTCAGCCAAATGCCAAAGAACAGTCGCGCAAATTCTGCATCGCGCACCTCTCCCGCAGGTTGGCTGTTAAGCGTAAATATTGCGCCACCTGCAGGTTTATAAATACCTACCAGGCGATCGCCTTTTTTAATGTCGGGAAACAGTTTGCGCATCTGTGCCAACCATGCCTGGGCCTGTGCATCGGTCATGCTGCCGATGCCGCGCATTTCTTTGATCGAGCTGTCGGCGATATCACGACCATTGACATTGCGCAAATAATTAATCTCCAGTGCAAAGCTGCGTTGAAGATAGCTTTCCGGTGTAAATTCTGGCTCGGCCCACAGTAGCGCGTCATATACCTGAAACCCCCAGACGCTCAAACGTGCACCGCCCAAGTTGCGCGCGCCACTGACATTGGTCGCAATGTCGGCTGGCTGAGCATGCACTTTTTGCGCATTGAACAACAAGACCGTGCCAAGCCATACCAATACGCCTGCGCAAGCCCAAGAACGGAGTAAAGATGTGATGCGGTGCATGGTGGGCCTACAACTTTCGCAGCGTAAACTGCATCACGTCAATATTTTTCTCGGCAAATGCAGCTTCGCAGTAGGCAAGGTAGAACTCCCAAATGCGGATAAAGCGTTCGTCAAAGCCACCTGCTAACACTTTGCTGCGCTGCGCCAGAAAGTCGTGCCGCCAGCGGCGGCAAGTCTCGGCATAGTCTTGGCCAAACGACAGTTCGTCCACCACTTGCAAGCCCGCAGCCGCCGCCTGCTTGCGAAACTCTGCCGGGCAGGGCAGGCAGCCGCCCGGAAAAATATACTGCTGGATAAAGTCAGTTGAATTGACATAGCGCGCAAACAGCCCATCGTCAATCACAATAGACTGAATGCAGGCATGGCCACCGCTTTTGAGCAAACGCGCCACAGATGCAAAGTAGGTGGGCCAGTAGGTTTTACCTACTGCTTCCAGCATCTCAATAGAACAGATGGCATCGAACGGGGCGTCTTGAATGTCGCGGTAGTCTTGCAAGCGCAGGTCGGCCTGGTGTGCATGGCCTGCGCTGTCCATGCGTTTTTGAGCCCACGCCAGTTGCTCGGTAGACAGCGTGACACCCGTAACATGCGCGCCAAATTCGCCTGCTGCTTTCTCAGCCAGTGCACCCCAGCCACAGCCAATCTCCAGCACCCTGTGCCCGGGCAAAACCTGCGCCATGCGCAGCGCACGCCGTACTTTGGCGTGCTGCGCTTGCACCATGTCGCCATCCATGTTGCCGTCAAACCAAGCGGATGAGTAATTCATCGTGGGGTCAAGCCACAGTGTGTAGAAATGGTTGCCCAGGTCGTAGTGGGCGTGGATATTTTTCTGGCTGTTACTCTTAGTGTTGCGGTTGAGAAAATGCCTGACGCGGTAGACCAAACGCCCCAACCATGTACCGTAGATGATGTCTTCCACCTCACGGCGGTTGGCCACAATCACGCGCAGCAAATCTGCCAAGTGGGGTGTTGTCCAGTCACCGGCAATATAGCTTTCGGCAAAACCTATGTCACCTGATTTAAGCACTGCACTGCACACTGACCAGCGGTGAATATGCATGCTGGCATGCAAGTGCTCTGCCGCATCAGATTTGCCAAAGCGCTGCATGCTGCCGTCGGGCAACTGCACGGTCAGCACACCATGCTGCAACTTTTGCAACAGCTTTAGACAGGTGCGCCCCGCAGCGGTTGCGTCGCTGGGCATTACAAAAGAAAGTTCGCGGGATGGCTGCAAAGTGCTGGTCATGGGTGCCGATGTTGAACTGGGTGATATGGGCAGAGGTGTGCTAAGAGAGGGGCTAAGTGGTGTGCTGAGAGAGGGGCTAAAAGTGTCGTTCATCGCGTCACCCAGATTTTAGGAGGAACAGGTTTTTTAACAAAAGGTACCCGCAGTAAAAACAGCCGAATGGCCTGCAAGTGGATACGCGCAATCACCGCCAATGTCATGGCGCCGTAGCTCAGCAGGGCCTTGCGCTGCATTTGTGCGGTGTAGGGCACCAAAGCACCGCTGACGCTGGTGTTGATAAGTGCACCTTGTGCGTCGTCGTAGTCGATGCGTGCCACGGTGTGGTCGCGGGCCGGGGTGGTCATAAAGCGAAACCGGTATTGGCCCTCGGTCTGGCAAAACGGCGACACATGAAACACCTTGGCGGCTGTTTGCTCCACCCCAAAGACAGGGCGGTCAAGCAGATAAATATGCCGTTCGCCAAAGGTGTTGTTAACCTCCACCACAATAGCGCGCAGTGTGTTGTCTGCCGCGTGGCAGTACCAAAAGCTCACGGGCTTGAAGGTGTAGCCCAGCACGCGTGGGGTGCAGTGTAGCCACACTTCGCCGCGTGCGTCGTTGATACCTTCACTTTGCAGCAGTGCGTCAATCCATGCCAACGCGCCGCCTTGCGCTGGGCTGCGCCCGTCGCCATGGTCAGCGTCAAAAAAGCTTATAGCGCCAAAGCGGTTGCGCGCCAGCGCTTGACTGGGCGTGTGCGCCAGCGTACGCAATGGCAGCATGACAAAGTAGGTGCGGTAGGCAAACGCGTTGTGCGCTGGGCGCAGGCGCGTATGGCGCACTTGGCCAAAACCTATCATGGCTTGGTGCGCGGCACCAGGCGCAGGCGCTTTGTGTGCAGCTGCGTTGGGAGTATTTGTACGGGCCATGGTGTTCATGCGGCAAGTTGCGCAGGCGCGTGAATGGCCTGCAGCACTTGGCGCGCCACAGCCAAGCCAGATTTAAGACCGTCTTCATGAAAACCATACCCCGTCCAGGCACCACAAAAATACGTATTATGCTGGCCTTGCAGCTGGCCCAGCCGTTGCTGCGCTGCGATGGCAGCCGCGTCAAACACGGGGTGTGCATAGTGGTATTCGCCCATGATCTTGTTACGCGCAATCGGCTCCATTGGATTGAGGCTGACCACCACGGGCTGCGTAAAAGGCAGAGGCTGCAATTTATTAATTAAATAATGCAGGCACACGCTCTGGGCTTCTTGTTGCGCGCTGCCGCGCACATAGTTCCATGCCGCCCAAGTGCTGCGCTGACTGGGTAGTACCGAAGCGTCGGTGTGCAGCACAACATGGTTGTCCTGCGTACGCAGAGCGCCCAGCACAGCGCGCTCATCGTGTGTAGCGTCGCGCAGCATCGCCAGCGCCTGGGGTGCATGCGTGGCAATCACCACTGTGTCAAATCGTTCGGCCCGGCCTTGGGTGATGATGCGAATGCCGCCTTCACCCTCATCCTTGCCGTCACGCTCGATCAACTGAACCGGCGTGTTCAAACGTTTGTCTGCAATCTGCGAGGTGATCTTGTCAACATAGTGCCGCGCGCCGCCAGAGACCGTGTACCACTGCGGTCGGTTGGTGACCTGAATCAAGCCGTGGTTGTGGCAAAACCGAATCATTGTAGCCACAGGGAACTGCAGCATCTGGTCGGTAGGGCAGCTCCAGATACAGCCCAGCATGGGCAGCAAGTACCAGTTGCAAAACGCGTCGCCCAAGCGGTGTTGCTGCAAAAAATCTTTCAAAGGTTGCGCCATTTGTGCGTCGCTGCCGCTGGCGGCCAGCCGCGTACACAGCTTGTTAAAACGCAGCATGTCCCACAGCATGCCCAAAAATTGCGGGTTGACTAAATTGCTGCGCTGGGCAAATACCGACGACAGACTGTTACCGCTCCACTCCAGGGTGCGGCCCTGCAGCGCACCAGGCACTTGCACCGAAAATGACATTTCAGACTTTACCGTCTCCACGCCCAATTGGGCAAACAAAGCGATCAGGTTGGGGTAGGTGCGCTCGTTGTAGACCAAAAACCCGGTGTCCACGCCGTGGGTTACGGGGCCTTGCGCTGTAGGCAATGTGACGTCCACCGTGTGGGTATGACCGCCAAAATAACTGCCCGACTCAAACAAGGTAACGTCGGCATGGCCCACTAGACTGTGCGCAACACCCAGGCCGGAGATGCCAGAACCTACGATGGCTATTTTGGGTTTGGTGGGCATTAAACGGCTGTCAGTCTGCATAGAAAATTACTGCAAAGCGCCTCGACGCGAATTGAGGAAGGAGGGAGGAGAAAAAGCGCTTCAAGATTGCAAGCTTGCACATAGTACAAGAAGGCTTCGCAGCAAATAAAACTTATAAGTAATATTATGACTGATTGGTATAAACTTCAAGTTTTATTATAGTAACCATGAGTGCAACATGGTAATTGGCAGTCGGCTCCCGTGCGAGGTTGCAGGTAGGGTCATGCAGACCGCGGTCATAGAAATGCACCAAAGCATGCGTAGAATCATGGAAGTTAATGAAATTAAGGGCAGTTATGCTTTACCCAGAATTATTCAAACAGTTGGAAGCTGTGCGCTGGAATATGGAAAAAGATATTCCGTGGGCGCAGTTTGACGGCACGCAGTTGACCGACGAGCAAGCGCAAACTATCAAAATGAACGCCATTACCGAATGGAGCGCGTTGCCCGCTACAGAAATGTTCTTGCGCGACAACCAAGACGACTCTGATTTTTCAGCCTTCATGTCGATATGGTTTTTTGAAGAGCAAAAACATTCGTTGGTACTGATGGAATACCTGCGCCGCTTTCGGCCCGACATGGCGCCGACGGAGAAGGAACTGCACGATGTACGTTTTGAGTTTGAGCCCGCGCCCGCGCTGGAAACATTGATGCTGCATTTTTGCGGCGAGATACGTTTGAACCACTGGTACCGCCGTGCCAGCGAATGGCACACTGAGCCGGTGATTAAAAACATCTACACCAAGCTTAGCCAGGACGAAGCGCGCCACGGTGGCGCTTACCTGCGCTACATGAAGCGGGCGATCAATAATTTTGGCATTGAGGCTAAGTCTGCGTTCACCAAAGTAGGCGTACTGATGGCCAGCGCCCGGCGCACTGCGCAGGCATTGCACCCCACCAATCTGCATGTAAACAAAGCACTGTTCCCGCGCGACACCATTCAAAGCCGCTTGCCTAACCCCGAGTGGCTGGAGCATTGGTTGGACACCCAAATTAAGTTTGACGCGGTGTGGGAAAGCAAAGTGGTCGAGCGTATTTTGCACAACATGAGCTTGCTGATGGAGCGTAGCTTTGAAAGCGTGCAAGAGCTCAACCGCTTTCGCAAAGAGCTGTCTCGCGAAATAGCCAGCAAGGCAGAATTGATATTGCCGCCGGTGATGAAGCCGCATACAGTGTGATTCAACGTGTGATCCAGCGCGTGACCCAGCGCGCGACCCATCGTGTGAGCCCTACTGCAGTTACCCCAGCAGACTTCAACGCCAAACTGGCCACGCGTGCCCAAGCGGCACAGCGCATGGCGCAGCTTGCCAAGCCCGTGGTGTTTACCAATGGCGTGTTCGACGTGCTGCACCGTGGCCATGCTACTTATCTGGCAGCAGCTCGCGCACAGGGCGGCTCGCTGGTAGTGGCGCTGAACACGGACGCCTCGGCCCGCCGCCTGGGCAAAGGCGCGGACCGACCGCTGAACAACGAGCAAGACCGCGCGGCGCTGGTTGCAGCGCTGGAGTCGGTGACGATGGTGACGTGGTTTGACGAAGACACGCCGCTTCAGATCATTGATGCGCTGCGCCCTGATGTGTTGGTCAAGGGTGGTGACTACGACATGAAGCGCCTGAAAGAAGCGGCATTGGTGGAGAGCTACGGCGGAAAGGCTTTTGCACTGAGCTTTGTAGATGGGTATTCGACCACGGCGTTGGTAAAGAAAATTCGTTCGGGGGCTGTTGAGAGTTGAACCATTTGCATGGCGTAGCGTGAGCTTATTTGAGTTGGTCTTTGGGTTCAACAGTATTTCCGCAGAGCTGATTTTCTTGGCATAGCGTGCGCGCTGGAAAGTTGGACTCTGGGCTAACGGTATCTCCGGTAAGCTGGACTCTGGGGTAAAGGTATCTCCGATTGAGCTGGACGCGAGCCGGGCATCTCTTTCGCGAAAAATACTTCGCAAACACGCGCGAACTGCGGCCCTTGGTGCACTGCCTTCAACAACGCGCGCCTTGCTGCATATTTTTCATCGAGACGGACCCGACTCGTCACATGGTTCTTTGCTGGGTTTGGGGCAGCCCGTGTTTTCTTGGAGCCGTTGGATAGATAAATACTATCAATTGCATAGCTGCTTGAGCAGGATTTACCTGGGTTAGTGGCCCAAAGCACTCTAAAAACAGGCCTCAGAATACGCCCAGCGTGCACCACAGCAGATAAACCCATCAACACATTATTCGCGGTGCAGTGCAGGCCTTGGGGTTGCGCCCCGATCAGGGCGGCGGGCTCGAAGCGAGCACTGCAGATGC
>JANNCO010000401.1:0-2539 GCA_031386655.1 Polaromonas sp.
CTCGCCGAAGGCCCGGTACTCGCTTCGGCGAGCATCCCCGGTACTCGCTTCGGGGGAAATTTAGAAACTCGCGCTTTGCGCTCAGACATCTAAATTTCTTTTCCCCTACGCTCCGTTCCTCGAGCCCGGGGCTCGAATCGGTGGCGACAGGGCTGCGCCACAGCCGGTCGCGTGTAGTGCTGCTGGGGTTTCGCTCGGTGGTGGTCGCGGTAATTTAGATTTGTACTTGAGCTCGCCCCTGAGATGGCTATCCACCCGCCAGTGACCACACCAGTGGAGCGCGGCAACGTTCGGTGTGCTTATGACAAACAATAAAGGGCCGCAGGTCCGTTTGGCATGGGCATACCGTACGGTGCTGCGTAACCGCGAGGTACTAGGGCGGTAAAAGGCCAAAGAACGAAACAGCGCAAAACTAATCTATGGCTTGAACTTCAACGCCAACACCTTCTGCCCCACACACCGCCCCTGCACCTGCCCCGCTGTCACACCCATACGGTAGTGAATGCCCGCGTACAGCCTGGACAAAGCCGCTTCGTTGGCGGCAGCGTCGAAGTTTTTAAACGTGCGTGGGCCCCAGCCGCGGTCGTTGTGGGTGTTGTCGGTAAAGCCCGTGTTGCTGCCAAACGCAGCGCTCAGCACAGCGGCGGCCGCGCTGGACTGCACCGAGTGCCCTGACGGATATTCAGGAAAAGGCGGCGTGTGCATTAGCGTAGGCACCCAGTTGCTGTCGATGGCCGATTGGATAAAGGTGACCGGCCGCTGCACGTTGAGGGTGTATTTGGTGTGCCAGGCGGCAATAAACGCGTCGGCCATGGCCAGGTTCAGCCGTGCAAAAGTCTCGGCGGCGCTGGCCAGGCTGTCTTTGCGCTGCTTGACGATGTCGTTGGCAATAAAAGCCCAGTGGCCTGCAGGCGTGGGCGTTTTGCCCGGGTCGTCGGCCCAGTACAGGGCAAACTGGCGCTGCTCTTGCGTGATTTGCGTGCTGATGCGGTGCACCTCGGCGGCTTCTTTGTAAAACACCGAAGTGGGTTGCTCGGAATACGCAGGCGGCACGGGTGCCGGGCATTCGCCGGGGGTTTTCAACACAAACGGGCGCACATCACCCCAGCGCGGCAGCAGCGGCGCGGCAAATGTGGGTGGCGTGGCCGACCATTGGCCGTCGCCGCTGGGGGGCACATAGTTGACCGCGCCGCGGCGCAGTGGGCCCCAGGCCTCGTGCCCGCCGTCAGTGCGCGACCAGGTCATGATGGCCATGGCCATCAGCTTGCCAAAAGTTTCTGACCGGTTGGTGATGTCTACGGTTAAAAAATTGGGGTCAAAGTCGGCGCTGTATTTTTGCGGCAGGTTGCGCTCTAGCAGGTCGATGCGCGCTTTGTTTTCGGCACTGGCGTTGCTAAACATCATGCGCGTCATGGTGGCCAGCGCGGCGTTGGCTGTGGTGGGCCAGTGCAGTGGCTCGTCGGGCTGCGCCAGTGGCAGCGAATCCAGCTCGTTAAGTTGCCCGGCCAGGCTGATGCGGCCTGGCATGCCCGGCACGGTGGACTCGTACAACGTGAGACCCAGGTAGCCCAGCGCCCGCGCCGTCACAGGCGGGCTAAAGCCAGGGGTTTGCTGCGCCAGCAGCAGCGCCAGCTGCATCCAGTCGGTGGCGACATTGGCACTGTAGGCGCTGGTGGGTGGCGCGGCAGTTGGTGCAGACTGTGCATAGCTGGGCAATGACGTTACTGCCAGCAGTGTGGTGGCGCTGATGATGCCAGCGGCCCATGCAACGCCAGTTCGCGTAAAAAAGCTAGTGATCTTCATGGTGCCTTCCCCTGCAATGTGCCTGCGTCTTTGTCCATCACATACTGCGTATTGGCAGCGGCAGTTGTCCAGTCGCTCCAGCCGCCGTGCGGCCACTGCACACGCAGCTTAACTTGGGTGGCTGTGCCCAGACCAAAATGCATCCAGCCCATATGCCCGCTGGCGTGCCCGCCGCCTACACTCAGCTCTTGGCGAATGGTGCGGCCCCCTAAATCGACCTCTACCCACGCGCCCACAGCGTCACGGTTGCCACCGGCTTGCTTTAGCCGCAGTTGCAGCCAGTTGCCCATAGCCGCGGGTTTGTCAGCCGTGCCGCTGCCTACGTTGCGCCACAGTTGTGCTTTGTCCCAGCGGTTCACCACCAACATGTCCAGCAGGCCATCGTTGTTCAGGTCTACCATCATGCCGCCACGGCCGCGTTTGTAGCTGGCAATACCGTCAGTTTGGCCTACTTCTTTAAAGTTGCCGTTGGTCTCTTGCAGAAGCAAATTATTCGGGTCTAGCGCCGCAAAATCGGGCATGCTGGAGATGTTGCCTTTAACGATAAACAAATCGGCATAACCATCGTTATTAGCGTCAGCAAACTGCGCGTGCCACGCGGTGGACGGGTGCACATCGCCGCCGACGTACGGGCGGTGCGCGGTAACGCCTTTTTTGTACGCGGTGTCGGTATATTTGGGCTGCGTGGCTCCGGCTTCGAGCTGCTGCAGCTTGTTATCGGACATGCTGGTCAAGA
>JANNCO010000407.1:0-2114 GCA_031386655.1 Polaromonas sp.
CCCATGCCCGCGCAAAGCCTCAGCGAAGCCGAGGCCCAGCAGTTGGCGCGTTGGCTGATGCAGCAAGCCGCAGTTAAGTGAGATTGAAAAGACCTCGGCCAACCACTTTAATCAACATCCTTGCAAACAAACTTTTAAAAAATTCTTTCAAATGACCCTGCTGACAACAGCATCATGCGCCGTACTTAGCCCACTGCCA
Organism: Polaromonas sp.; assembly: GCA_031386655.1. Taxonomy (GTDB): domain Bacteria; phylum Pseudomonadota; class Gammaproteobacteria; order Burkholderiales; family Burkholderiaceae_C; genus JAAFIP01. The sequence goes on from JANNCO010000407.1 coordinate 200, forward strand.
ATTTGCTGGCAAAACTTCATAACTTCATAACTTCACAACCTCATAGCTAAATGTTCTAGTTACAGCCAGTAAGACGTAGGCTTTTTGACCGACAGAACCGTTAGGGATTCATCCAAGTCATTCAGTCCTATAATTTTTTTACAATCTACCCATCAGTTAACCGGAGACACCACATGCAACGCCGTCAATTTGTACAAACCAGTTCAGGCACCACCGCAATGGCCTTAGCAGCCGCAGCAGGCTGGCTGCCTGCGCAAAACGCCATGGCCCAAGCACAAACTTGGAACAAAGGCGCTTTTGAAACCAAAACCCTGGCCGAAGTAGCTAAGGCCCTGGGCGGCACAGCGGTAGAGAGCAAAGACATTTCGCTCAAAGCCCCTGAAATCGCCGAGAACGGCAATGTGGTGCGCATCGGCGCTTCTACTACCAACCCGGCTATTACGCAGCTGGCCTTGGTGATCGAGAAAAACCCCAATGCGCTGACAGCCGTGTTTGATGTGCTGCCTGGCACCGCTGCCGATTTTGAAACCAACGTCAAGATGGGCCAGTCGTCCAACGTGTATGCACTGGGCAAAATGGGCGACAAAATTGTCTATGCGGTCAAAGAAGTTAAAGTCACTTTAGGCGGCTGCGGCGGTTAAGGTAACTTCGTTTTATTTTTAAAAGTTTATAGGAGACCTACCATGGCAGATCCAATGAGAATTCGCGCCCAAGCAGCAGGCGACAAAGTGACCGTACGTGTGCTGGTCAGCCACGACATGGAAAGTGGCCAACGCCGCGGTGCCGATGGCAAAGTCGTGCCCGCGCACTTCATTCAGACCATCAACGCCACCCACAACGGCAAAACCATCATGAGCGCCCAGTGGGGCCCTGCAGTATCTAAAAACCCGTTTGTGCAGTTCAACTTTACCGGCGGTAAAGCGGGCGACAAAGTGGTGGTGAACTGGGTGGACAACAAGGGTGATAAACGCACTGACGAAGCAGCGATTGCCTAAAGTTCTTAAAACCTTAGCGTCCTTCGCGTCCGGTATTTAAATCTTCCAGTCCAATATAAAATACCCATAAAGCCGGAGACAATTTATATGCTGAATAAGCCCATAGTCCAAGTATTTACTGCTCAAACGGCTACGCTTTTTATAGCACTAGCCTGTATACATACTAGCGCACCTGCGCAGCAAAAGTCTGCGCAAGACGCCATCAACGAATACCGTCAAAGCCTGCAAGATGGCAACCCTGCTGACCTGAACGCGGCGCGTGGCGAGGCACTGTGGAAAACCAAGCGCGGGCCTGGTAACCAAAGCCTGGAGGCTTGTGATTTAGGACTGGGCGCAGGTAAGGTCAAAGGCGCTGCCGCAGTGCTGCCCAAGTATTTTGCCGATGCTGGCAAGGTGATGGACGTAGAGTCCCGCCTGGTGCACTGCCTGGTTACTTTGCAAGGCGCAAAGCGCGAAGACTTCAAAGCCAGTACCGCCTTCAGCGGTGAGGGAGCCAAGGCGACGCAAATTGAAGACTTGGTGGCCTACGTGTATGACGAATCGCGTGACATTGCCATCAACGTGCCCCAAGGCCATGCTGATGAGAAAGCAGCTTATTCGCGCGGCAAGCAAGCGTTTTATTTCAAAGGCGGGCCGTACGACTTTAGCTGCGCCAGCTGCCACAGCGAAGACAACAAACGCATCCGCCTGCAAGACCTGCCCAACCTCACCAAGCCCGGCCCCGCGCAGGCCGCCTTTAGCCAGTGGCCCGCCTACCGCGTAAGCCAAGGCGCAGTGCGCACCATGCAGTGGCGCATGTACGACTGTTTTAGGCAACAGCGTTTTCCAGAGATGCAGTACCTGTCGCAAACTTCGGTAGATCTCATCACCTTCATGGGCGTCAACGCCAACGGCGGCAAGATGGCTGCACCGGCTATCAA
>JANNCO010000416.1:0-9257 GCA_031386655.1 Polaromonas sp.
GCCATCTAAAACTGTCGGCCTAAAGCCCGACCTTAGCGAGCCGCCCAAAGAGCTATGGGACCGCATTCGGCGCGGCTACGGCATGCCTGACTTGCAAGACCCGCTGGTGGCGGACCGCGAGCAGTGGTACACCAGTCGGCCCGACTACATTTTGCGAATGACTGGGCGGTCCAGCAAATACCTGTTTCACATCGTTGAAGAACTTGAGCGCCGAAAAATGCCGACCGAACTGGCGCTGCTTCCGTTTATTGAAAGCGCGTTCAACCCACAGGCCGTTTCCAGTGCCAAAGCGGCAGGCATGTGGCAGTTCATGCCGGCTACCGGCAAATACTTTGACTTAAAACAAAACGCTTTTCGGGATGACCGCCGCGACGTGCTGGCGTCTACACGGGCGGCGCTTGACTACTTGCAAAAGCTTCACGGCATGTTTGGCGACTGGCACCTGGCACTGGCAGCCTACAACTGGGGTGAAGGATCGGTACAACGCGCTATTGCCAAAAATCAACGCGATGGCTTGGGTCTGGGCTACCTGGACCTGAACATGCCTAACGAAACCCGCAACTACGTGCCTAAGCTGCAAGCGGTTAAAAATATTGTTTTAACGCCCTCACTGTTTAACGCACAACTGCCTGAGATACCTAACCACCCGTATTTTCAAAGCGTCCCGCTCTCTCGTGACCTGGACGTTGCCTTGGCCGCCAAGCTGGCTGAGATCAAACTGGACGACTTTAAACAACTCAATCCGTCGGCAAACAAGCCCGTATTGTTTGCATCACTGACCAAGCAAATTTTGCTGCCGTGGGACAACGCCGGTATTTTTGAACGTAACCTGGCTATTCACAATGGGCAAACCGCTGGCTGGACAGTGTGGACTGCGCCCAGCACCATGAAAGCCGCCGACGCAGCCCGCCGCGTAGGCATGGACGAGGCGCAGTTCCGCGATATCAACCGTATTCCGCCGCGCATGCTGATCAAAGCAGGTTCTACCCTGCTGGTGCCGCGCGGTGCAGCCCAGCAAAAAGACGTGAGCGAGCAAGTAGCTGACAACGGCCAGATCAGCTTTGCACCCGAGATCGTTTTGGTCAAGCAGTCGGTCAAGCTGCGCAAGGCCTCCACGCTGGCGGCGCTGGCCAGCAAATACAACGTCAGTGCATCCAATCTTGCGGGCTGGAACAAGGTAAGCGCCGGCAGCAGCTTTAAAGCCAAACAAACCATAGTGCTGTATTTGCCCCAGCGTGCCAAAGCTGTGCGTGGCGCAAAAGCAGGGCGCGTCATCAAAGCGTCCAGCACCACTAAAGCAAGCGCCAGAACCAGCAGCAAAGCAGTCAAGAGCCGCGTTGCCGCCCGCCAGCCAGTAGCACGCGGCAAAGCTGCAGCAGTAGTAAAAAAGCCGCGCAAAAAATAACAGAAAATACTATCTCCATATGCCTGCAGAAGGCCCTGATTTGTAGGCTTTTAGCCTTTTCAAGCCGTAGAACCTGCTCAAGCAGCTATCGAATTAATAGCGTTTTTATTACCTAAGCTCGTGACTATCCCTAACAGCTTCATCCAGGAACTCATCGCGCGCGCCGATGTGGTGGAGATTGTCGGCAGGCATGTACAGCTGAAAAAAACCGGTGCCAACTACTCGGGCCTGTGCCCTTTTCACGGCGAGAAAACACCGTCGTTCAGCGTCAGCCCCACCAAGCAGTTCTACCACTGCTTTGGCTGTGGCAAAACCGGCAACGCCATTAGTTTTCTCATGGACCACAACGGCATGGGCTTTATTGAGGCTATCAAAGACCTGGCGCAAACTATGGGCATGCAAGTGCCCGAGGACGAGCGCAGCCCGCAAGACCGCGCCCGCGATGCTGACCTGCGCACCCGCCAAGCTACGCTGACCGACGTGTTGCTTAAAGCGTCTGACGCCTACCGCGCGAATTTGAAAGACTCAGACCGCGGCAAAGCCTACTTTCGCCAGCGCGGCTTAACAGGTGAAATTGCCAAGCAGTATGCACTGGGCTATTCCCCCGAGGGCTGGCGCAGCCTGGCCAGCGTGTTCCCCGACTATGACGACCCGCTGCTGGTAGAGAGCGGCTTGGTGATTGAGCGGCCCGAGGACGATAACAACCCAGACGGTGAGAAGAAAAAATACGACCGCTTTCGCGACCGCGTGATGTTCCCCATACGCAATGTCAAAGGCGAGACCATAGGTTTTGGCGGCCGCGTGCTGGACAAAGGCGAGCCCAAGTATCTGAACTCACCCGAAACCCCCGTGTTTAGCAAAGGCCGTGAGCTGTACGGCCTGTTTGAAGCCCGCGCTGCACTGCAAAAATCTGGCTTCGTTTTGGTGACTGAAGGCTACATGGACGTTGTGGCGCTGGCGCAGCTGGGCTTTCCCAATGCTGTGGCCACGCTGGGCACGGCCTGCACCACCGACCATGTGCAAAAGCTGTTTCGCTTTACCGACCATGTGGTGTTTAGCTTTGACGGCGATGGCGCGGGCCGCCGTGCAGCGCGCAAAGCGCTGGATGGTGCCATACCGTTTGCCACCGACACCCGCACCGCTAAATTTCTCTTCCTGCCCCCAGAGCATGACCCCGACAGCTTTGTGCGCGAACATGGTGCAGATGCGTTTTCGCGCTGTATCAGCGAGGCCGTGCCCCTGTCGCGCTTTTTAATTGACGCTGCACGCGATGGTTGCGATTTGGCCGAGGCCGAAGGCCGTGCCCGATTTGCCAGCCAAGCCAAGCCGCTGTGGCTGCCGCTGCCCGACGGTGCGCTAAAGCGCCAACTGCTGCGCGAGATTGCCACATTGGTTGAACTGGGTGAGCATGAGCTGACCGACCTGTGGCTGCCTAAAACAACGCTCGCTGCCGCTGCCCGCAGCGCCGCAAACGCGCCGTACGTACCCGGCAGTCGCGACGGCGAAGACCCCAGCAAGACCAGCCGCTATAAAAGCAAAGACAGCGGCAAATGGCAAAAGCCGGGTAGTAAAACAACTACCTATGCAGGCACCACCGCCCAGCCACGCACCAGCAGCTTGGGTGGCCGCACAGCGCCCACCAGCCGCAGCGACCGCGCCTTGCAAATCTTGCTGCTGGATAACGCAGCGTGGCATCCGTTGTCTGCCGCAGAACACCATCTGCTGTGCGAGCTGCCCGCCCCGCACGGCGCACTGTTTGCCTGGCTAGACGCGCAGATTCAAGAGCATGGCCCGCAAACCTGGGGCGCGCTCAGCGAAGGCCTGCGCGGCCACGCGCATGAGGCCGTCGCCCGCAAGTTAGTGCTGTCAGTGCCTGACGACATCACCAATGACACCCAGGAACTTGGCGCTATCGTGCAAAAAATGCACTTTGAAGCTGAAGATGCCGAGCTCAAAGCCCTGGCGACCAATATCGCCGACCCAGCAAGTTTTGCCCGCTACAAAGAACTGATGGAGCGGCGCAAAGTGCGCAGTCAAATCAGCACGGTTTGATTGAAACAATATGTGCGCCAGTTTCGTCAACGCCGCGGTAAGTGATAACTAGCTGACGAAATACACACCACCAATCCCTTTGACTTACAAAGCCAGCCGCCTTGGCGGTGACCAAAACCCATCGTTTCAGGTATAATCCGTGTAACAGAAGCAAGCGCGACAGCAGCACCTCCGTATCGGCACCGAGCACCCAATCGTCTCAACCAGCCACTCTCGCAAGGACTGCATTCCAAATGATCGCCCACCAGCGGGCTTCTATCCATCCCCTCGCCTAGTTCATCTGGCCCACGCAACAGACGTTTCAATCACGCAAGCCTGCTGGTCAGTTAACTTTTCCCGCGCCTTGGACGACTACCAAGCTGCATTGTTTTGTGTTTCGTTATGTAGAGAGGTAAATATGGCCACCAAGCCCGTTAAAAAAACCGCCGCACCGACATCGCCTAAAGCGGCACCCAAACCAACAGCCAAAGCCCAGTCCAAGGCACCTGTCAAAGCGGCCACCACGGCCGCGAAAGCCAAACCAGTGCCCACATCGAAAACTCCTACCCCTGTCGCCAAACCTGCCACACCTGCTGCTAAGGTGGCAGCCAAACCAGCGGCTAAATCTGCACCCGTCAAAGCTGCGCCCCCGGTATTGAAACCTGGCGCGAGAATTCCAGGCAAACGCGGGCCCAAACCAAAAGGCAATATCAGCGGCATTCCAGATGTCGAAGAAATCGACCCGCGCGATATCGAAACAGAACCTGTTGTGGTGGCTATCGACCCGGAAACGGGCGAGAAGGTCAAGCCGCTGCGCATGAAATTGTCCAAGGCAAAAGAACGCGCCTTGATGAAAGAGTTTGGCTTGGACGACACTGTCTTGTCCGAAGAAGACTTGGTCAAACGCCGCCTGCGCCTGAAAGCGCTGATCACTTTAGGCAAGACGCGCGGCTACCTCACACACGGCGAAATTTCTGACCACTTACCCGACAAATTGGTCGACGCTGAAACGCTGGACGTAGTGCACTCGCTTCTCAATGACATGGGCGTAGCTGTATACGAGCAAACGCCCGATGCAGAGACCTTGCTGCTCAACAACAACGCACCCACTGCCGCCAGCGTAGAAGAAGCCGAAGAAGAGGCTGAAGCCGCGCTGTCTACCGTAGACAGCGAATTTGGCCGCACTACCGACCCCGTGCGTATGTACATGCGCGAGATGGGCACGGTCGAACTGCTGACGCGTGAAGGCGAGATCGAAATTGCCAAACGCATTGAAGGTGGCCTGCATGTGATGATGGAGGCGATATCCAACAGCCCCGCTACCATCCAGGAAATCTTCAATATGATGGAGGAGATTTCCAACGGTAAAGTGGTGATTTCTGCTGTGGTGGACGGCTTTAGCAACCCCAATGAGGCCGACGACTTTGTAGCTGAAGAAGACTTTGACGAATACGACGAAGCCGACGACGACGATGGCAAGGGTGGCTCCAAAGCCATGACCAAAAAACTGGAAGAACTCAAAGTAGAGTCATTCCGTCGTTTTGAAGTGTTGCGCAGTTTGTTTGAAAAACTGCACAAAATCTACGATAAAGAAGGCTACGGTACACCCGCCTACGTGAAAGCGCAAAAGCAGGTGACCGAAGACTTGATGCTGATTCGCTTTACCGCCAAGAGCATTGAAAAGCTGTGTGACCTGGTGCGTGGACAAGTCGCCGACGTGCGTAAAAAAGAGCGTGAGCTGCGCCGCATCATCGTAGACAAATGCCACTACCCGCAAGCCGATTTTGTACGCGAGTTTTCGGGCCGCGATAAAAACAACGCCAAAGTAGCATCGCATTTGCTCGACTTAAAGTGGATTGAAAAGCAAGCCGCCGCAGGCAAAGCATGGTCTACCACCATGGGCCGCTACATCCCGCCAGTGCAGGAGCTACAACAAAAATTGATGGACCTGCAAAACCGCGTGGTAGTACCGCTGGACGAGCTGAAAGACATCAACAAACGCATGAACGACGGCGAGCGCGGCTCCCGCGCGGCCAAGAAAGAAATGATCGAGGCTAACTTGCGTTTGGTGATCTCGATTGCCAAAAAGTACACCAACCGCGGCTTGCAGTTCCTGGACTTAATCCAGGAAGGCAACATCGGCTTGATGAAAGCCGTGGACAAGTTTGAATACCGCCGTGGTTATAAATTTTCTACCTACGCTACATGGTGGATTCGCCAGGCGATCACCCGCAGCATAGCCGACCAAGCGCGCACCATTCGCATACCGGTGCACATGATCGAGACCATCAACAAGATGAACCGCATTTCGCGTCAACACTTGCAAGAGCATGGGTTCGAACCCGATGCTGGTTTGCTGGCCGAGAAGATGGAAATCCCGGAGGACAAAATCCGAAAAATCATGAAGATTGCCAAAGAGCCGATCAGTATGGAAACGCCGATTGGTGACGATGACGACAGCCACCTGGGTGACTTTATTGAAGACGGTGCCAACACTGCGCCCATCGAGGCGGCGATGCAAGCAGGCCTGCGCGATGTCGTCAAAGACATTCTTGACGGTCTGACCCCGCGCGAAGCCAAAGTGCTGCGCATGCGTTTTGGTATTGAAATGTCTACCGACCACACGCTGGAAGAAGTGGGCAAACAGTTTGACGTCACGCGTGAACGTATTCGCCAGATTGAAGCCAAGGCACTGCGTAAACTTAAGCACCCAACACGCTCCGACAAGCTGCGCAGCTTTATTGACACGGTGTAGACCTGCGCCAGACAGGCTGGAACATTAAAAACCGCCCTCTGGGCGGTTTTTTTATGCAAAATAGGCTGTTAACCCAGGTAAAAACTGCTCAACCAGCTATTTAATTAATAGCGTAAATAGTTTCAGCTGCGCGTGTGTGTACCTCACGTGCAGGCAGTGTTTTCAGGCGATGGTCGCTCCATACCTGTCGCCACAGCCGCGCGCCGGGCTGCCCATGGCGCAGGCCCAGCATGTGGCGGGCTATTGATTGCCACGGTGTGCCGTGCGTAGCAGATTCGCGTTCCATGTAGTCCACCATCTGCGCTTCTATGCTGTCACGGGTAATGCCTGCGCGTGAAGTGATATCACTGTACAGCTGTGCATCCCACTGTGCCATCGACCAGGGGTTGTGATAGGCCTCGCGCCCTACCATCACACCATCGACAAGCTGCAGTTGAGTTTGCACTTGTTCTGGGGTGTTGATACCGCCATTCAGGACGATGACCAAATGCGGGAATTCTTTTTTAAGCCGGTGCACCAGCTCATAACGCAGGGGCGGCACTTCGCGGTTTTGCTTGGGCGACAGGCCCTGCAGCCACGCATTGCGCGCGTGCACAATAAATACTTCACAGCCCGCAGCGGCTACCGTGCCCACAAAATCACGCACAAACTCGTAGCTTTCAGATTTGTCGATGCCAATGCGGTGCTTTACGGTCACGGGCACACTCACGGCATCGCGCATCGCCTTCACGCAATCAGCAACTGTCTGCGGTTCGGCCATCAAGCAAGCGCCGAATGCGCCACGTTGCACCCGTTCGCTAGGGCAACCACAGTTCAAGTTAATCTCGTCGTAACCCCATTGCTCGCCCAGCTTGGCAGCGCGGGCTACGTCAGCGGGTTCGCTGCCACCCAGCTGCAGCGCAACAGGGTGCTCCTGTGCGTTAAAGTCAAGATGGCGCGGCACATCGCCATGCAGCAGTGCGCCTGTAGTCACCATCTCGGTATATAGCAGAGCATTTTTTGTCAGTAAACGGTGAAAATAACGGCAATGGCGGTCTGTCCAATCCATCATGGGAGCCACTGATAGTTTCCAGCGGTGGGTGTAAAGTGAATCAGTCAACAAGGGCATAGGCAGATTATCGCGCCTGCGACCCGTTCAGAAATTACAAATCAGCAGGTTTTACAGGTTCATCCCAAAGATGTGTTGCAGCCTCTGAATCTAGCTCGCCATTGTTGACAGCTTCTTCAAACGACTGGCTAGATTCTTGTATTTCAGCCGTTTCGTAGGGCATCAGCGAGAATTCCTCTACAGGCAAACTGTCTGGCACTGATTGCGCAACAGTGTCGCCAAGTGCAGGCTTCAGTGTCTGAGGTTTGGAATCAGCTTGCGCGTTTAACGCTGTCTGTAAATCGTCTTGCGACATCAGCAATGCCGCGCGTTCAAGTTGCGCCATGAGATTCCCATTAAAAATATGATGAACAATGAACTCGGTGGATCTATGTGCTTACATTACAAGAATCTAACGCGTCGCAAACTACAGCTCAAGGCAGTGCAGCGGAGACACGCCAAATTTTGTTGCCAACATCATCTGCTACTAACAGCGCGCCTTGTTTGTCTATTGCTACGCCTACTGGCCGACCGTAGGCGTTTCCTTCACTGCTTAAAAAACCCGTCAATACATCAATAGGCTGCCCTACAGGCTTACCATCAGAAAAGTTTACAAAAATCACTTTATACCCACTGTGCGGCCGCCGGTTCCAGGAGCCATGCTGTCCTATAAACATGCCATTTTTAAATGCAGCTGGCAGCGTAGTGCCTACTGATGAGGCTAATCCAAGCGGAGCGGTATGTGAGCCCAAAGCATAATCTGGAGCAATGGCTTTAGCCACTAGATCAGGTCTTTGTGGCGTCGCACGGACGTCCACATTTTGGCCGTAATAGCTGTAAGGCCAGCCATAAAAGCCGCCGTCACGCACTGATGTCATGTAGTCAGGAACCAGGTCGCTGCCAATTTCATCACGTTCGTTGACTACAGTCCACAGCATGGCGGTAGCAGGGTCCCAAGCCATACCGTTAGGGTTACGCAGGCCAGATGCAAATATTCTGTGCCCGCCAGTTGCAATATCAATTTCCCAAATAGCGGCACGCTGTGCCTCTGCCTGCATGCCATTTTCAGCTACATTGCTGTTGGATCCCACCGTAGCGTAGAGTTTTTTGCCGTCTTTGCCGGCAATGATATTTTTTGTCCAATGGTGGTTGATGCTGCCAGCGGGTAAATCAACTACCTTTTTTCCAGCTGCAGTTAGGCGAAGATCGCCTGTCTTGTAGGGAAACTGCACTACTGCATCAGAATTAGCCACATAGAGATTGTTTTCAATCAGCACCATCCCGAATGGAGAATTCAAACCCTCCAACAACGGCGAGCGTACATCTGCCTTGCCATCACCATCCGTATCGCGCAACAACGTGATGCGATTAGCACTGGGCACGCCTGCACCTGCCCTTTTCATTACCAACCCCATCACCCAGCCTTTTATACCCTTAGAGCCTTCAGGCTTGGGGGGTGCATTGCTTTCTGCCACTAAAACATCTCCGTTGGGCAATACATACACCCAACGGGGGTGGTCTAGATCGCTGGCAAATAGCCGTACTTGCGTTCCGGCTGCAGATATAGGCATGACGTTAGCTGGCCAACCTTTTGCTGGAGCAATATTGACAGTAGGTATAAGCGAGCTTTTTGGAGCAGGCAAGGTGGGTTGGGTACCAAAACCTGCTGAAGCGGGAAGCTTTGATGTATCCCCGCAGGCGGCCATAGCCAATACAACAACACCGCTCAACACCAAGCTGGTTTGCTGAAACGCATGAGTGATAAAACTCAAACTCATCATCAAAGCCGCCCAGTTACCAGCAACAAAATGACAACGATGACCACAATGCCCAATCCACCACTAGGCCCATACCCCCAGCTTTTACTATGCCCCCATGTCGGTATCACACCGATGAGAATTAATATCAAAACAATAAGTAATATAGTGCCCAAGCTCATGTCATTCTCTTTTATGTAATTTGCCTAATTTTGAGTAATT
>JANNCO010000422.1:0-17739 GCA_031386655.1 Polaromonas sp.
GCTTGACACGGTTAGGTGGACAGATTGAGCCACCGGGCCTGTGGATATTGCAGCGGCGTCACACTCCGCGGCCAACGCCGCCCGTTCACGAGGCTGGTGTGGCCGCAGTGCATGACAGCAGCACGTCGATATTTATTGCCAGCGTACCGCTTACCCATGAGCGATGGAAGCCACTGCTGGAAGGTCAGATAGTAGCGGTTCGCGATGGCGAAGTGATTGCCACCCATTACCCTGCGCCAATCCCTCACACCACCATGCTGAGGGCAATGGCTGACTAATTTATCAGTTCGTAACGTTTGATTTTAAAAACCAAAGCAATTACTGGAGCACCGCCATGAATAATCATCTACCCACTGCCACCCCTGATTTACGGCCCTGTCCGCCAGCAAAGGTTCTTGCCAGTGATGTAACGCTGCGTACTGTCTCTGGCCTGGCACAGCGTGAGGTTGACCAGGTTGCGGGTTTATTGAAAAAACTATTCAGTAGTTTCAACGGCAGCTTGGCTTTACGTCTCTGGAATGGCGACACTTTCAAACTCGGTCAGCATTATGCGTTGGAATCTGACCCATCTTTTACCTTGGTTTGCCGTCATCCTGGTGTGATCCGTTCTATGATTTTTGGACGCGATCCGCTGCGATTTGCTGAGGCCTACTTTCGTAACGACATTGATTTTGAAGGAGATTTTTTTGCTGTATTGGCTTTGAGAAATGACCTAAAGTCGATTCGCATATCTTTTCTACATCGCATCGGAGCCTTGCTTACTGCCCTGCGCCTCAGGGGTCTGGACAGCCCAAGTGACAGCCATGGCAGCGATGATTTTCCTGCCCATGGCCGCCTCGTTAAAGCCCATTCGAAATCAGAAAACCGATCTGCCATCTCATTTCACTATGACGTATCAAACGAATTCTATGCCCTGTGGCTTGACAAAGAACGCGTTTACTCTTGTGCGTATTTCACCCACCCTGAAGAGTCATTAGATCAGGCACAACGCAACAAACTAGAGCACATTTGCCGCAAGTTGAGACTGCTGCCCGGCGAACGCCTGCTTGACATCGGTTGCGGCTGGGGTGCGTTGATTTGCTGGGCAGCCCGCCACCATGGTGTGCACGCGCACGGCATCACGTTGAGTCGTCAGCAATTTGACTATGCGCAGCAACGTATCCAAGCCGATGGGCTGCAAGATTTGGTAACAGTGGAACTCCTTGACTACCGCGACCTGGCGGGTTGTGGCAGCTTTGACAAGGTGTCAAGCATCGGCATGTTCGAGCATGTCGGGCTGGCCAATCTGCCGAATTACCTGGCAACTGTGGCACGCATGCTGCGCCCTGGTGGTCTGTTCCTTAACCACGGCATTACGCACGACGAGGAGGGGTGGCAAAAATCGGTCAGTACCGAGTTCATCAACCGCTACGTCTTCCCTGATGGAGAGCTCGACTGTATAAGCAATATTCAGCTAGGAATGGAACGGGCAGGTTTTGAAATTCACGATGTCGAGGGACTTCGCCCGCACTACGCGTTGACCCTGCGCCACTGGGTAAAACGGCTGGAGGCCCATCGCGAAGCGGCGCTATGTGAAGTTGATGAGGCTACTTACAGGGTATGGCGTCTTTACATGGCCGCTTGCGCGCTGGATTTTGAATCTGGAAGTACGGGAATTTACCAAATTCTTGCATCCAAGCCTAACAGCGGCGAATGGCCAGTGCCGCTGGCCAGAGGCGGGCTTTATGACTGCAGGGACACTTATGGCTTTGGCCCCAAAGGCGCTGCCTGATATGGAGTTATCCGTCTTGAACGGACACCCCTTGCACGTTGAGAATATTTTCAATCTTCCAAAAGCGACAAAGACATGAATGCTGACGAAACGGGTTGCGCTAGTCCTTTGTGCACCGCTGTGGGGTTGTTTTGCACTCATCCATACTTCTTGCATTTTTGGCATCTTATGCAGTGGGCGCCTTCCAAGTCGGTTTCAATCTGTTTGGCAGCCAGACCCTAGGATTAACTACCACAGCACTGGCTGTAATGTTCATCACCTGCAGCCTGGCTATGCTGGTAGCCCAGTTTGCATTGATTTTTTCATCGGTTCGCGGCCAGATTGACCAACGCTTGATGGCTGCGGCCTTTGTCAGTTCGGCTTTTGCGCTGGCATTGACTTCGTATACACCAGACGCTATGTCACTGGGGCTGATGATTGCGATGGTTGCAACTTCAATCTGAATGATAGGCCCGGTTTTGTCATATGAATTACTTGAAATCCACTCAGCTGCGCCGGGCGCATTACTTGGCCAGCAAGCTGCGGCAAGCAACCTTGGGCAAGCGCTTGGATCTATCAACGCGGGTTCACTTTTTGCGTTAGTCCCTACAGCGCCATTTTGGGCTGCGGCGCTAGTCATGTTGGTAGGTGGGGCCCTGTCGCTGATTTCTTGGGGGCCGGCGCGCAGGGCCGAAATTACCGCGGGAGAACTGCAAAATCATTGATATTAGTTGTCACGTCCAGGCGGTACATTGTTTGCAGGCAATGTAGCAAATACATAGTCCCACAGCGAAGTACTCACGCCGTAGCGACCGGGTACGCTCAAATCGCGTGCATGGTGGTGCAGGGCGTGCCAGCGCTTTCGTTTTGTGAGCCACACACCTGTGGCGCGCCAATGGTGCACACCGTGATGAACTGTAGCGTAAGCTAAATAGCCTGTAATTACACCTAATGTGAAAGCCGCTGATCTTTGCAAGCCCAGCAATGCCCACGTGGGTAAAAATACAAGTGTGAAAATAAGTCCACTGCTCAGCAGTGTAGGTGCAGCTATTAAAGCAGTAGGCCGGATATGGTGTTCCAGATGCCAGCGTTTGAACGGCTGCAGGCCGTGCAGCACAAAGCGGTGCAGCAAGTATTCAATCAAACTCCAGCTGCACAAACCAATAATTGCAGCCAGACCCAGGTAAACGCCGTCAGTCCAATATTTGCCTACGCTGAATGCTATTAGATACGCAGCAATTGCTACGATAGCCAAAGCATAAAAAGCAAAATCCGCAGCGTAGGCAGTTCTACTATGTTCAATATTTATAGCACTCATGGATGACGGCGGTAAATATTAATGGCCTGATGTGTCTTGCGGACGGCTGGATTCAAAAAGGAACCAGGTGCGCCGTTCAGTCTCATCAATATAGACTTCAATCAGACTGGTGGTGGCAATGTCTTTATGGTCTTCGCATACGTTGTGCGCCTCGCGAAGACGCGCCACCAGGGTTTTATTGTCGTCACACAGCTCCCCCAGCATGTCAGACGGTTCTACGAAGTCCGCGTCATTGTCCAAAATACGCTGGCTTCGGGAGATATGACCGATTGAGCGCAGCGTGTTGCCACCTACTTTACGAATGCGCTCTGCAATAGGGTCGGTCATTTCGTAGATTTGCGTGGCCTGCTCGTCCAGCATGACGTGGTAGTCTGGAAAGTGCGGACCTGACATATGCCAGTGAAAGTTTTTAGTTTTCATGTACAGGGCAAATACATCAGCCAATATACCGTTCATGGCCGCTGCAATGTCTTTGGTAGCCGCCGCCTTTAAATCTGTGGGGGTACGCAACGGTGCGGTCTGGTGTTTTTGGGCTTGGGTAGCCGATGCATCATTTTTTTTCATGGGAATTTCCTTTTAAAAAATAGATTCAGTAGTGACGGCTGTGCAAGAGTTGCGCAACTCTTTTTGAGGGTAGAGGAACTGCTGTGCAGTGTATGTAGGCAAGTACGCCTTCATGCTTTTCTAATTGACGTTTTCACTTTGTCTTGCACCTAGGGACGTAGCAAACAAGGCATGTTTCGATTTATCCAGGCAGAGGCGACCAGGCAGGTCGTTCAATGCTTTGCGAGTCAACAATCACCATATACCGGCCCGGCCAAGGCACGAGCTGGCGACCCGGTTTAATCACCCATAGTTTTTCTCCATTTGCCAATGCCGTTTCATAGTCTGCATCCAGGACGCCATGGTTGTCGATAAAGGCATTGAGCGTACCGGGAATGCGAATGCAACCTTCAGACTCGACTCTGCCTAAACGGGGTTCCAGCACTGTAGGGTCGGTGGCGTGCATTTGCAGCCGCATCGGGCTGATGCCACCCCTGCCCCACCCGCGTTCTGCAAGCTGCCAGCCAAAATCAAAAATTCGCCTGCCTTTAGCACCATAGCCTCGAATACGATTTTTATTGAGCGTGCCTTCGGCTCGAAAGTCGGGGTTGTCCAGCGAATGTGCAAATACACCCAGCGGTGTTGTGAAATGTTCGAACGTGCCAACTTTTCCTGTCGACACCGCTGTTGCGCCCAGCCAGAACCAATCGCTGTCAACTGTTTTAACAACTAAAAAAGCAGCCTGCACATTTGGGTTGCGATCCACCAGTACAAAGGCCTGTGCAGCCGTGTCCGTTATCTCACCTTGCAGCAAAGACCACTTTAACAGTTCAAGGTACTGCTGTTGGTTAACGGGCGGTACATCAAGCCGATGGTCTACGGTGCGTTCAAATTGTTCGCGCCATAGATGCATGTCCCCATCAGCTACCTGCGCGGCAGCCGCAGGGCCAGATTTGGAAAATAATAGGAGTCCAGCGGAAATTAGCAATCCGCGTCGACCAAGCTGCAATCCCACTGGGCTATTCATGCAGGCTTGTTTAGCCCGGAACCTGCGTGCCGCCTAGCGGTTTGCCATCAAACGGGTCGTTTTTAACAACGCCTTTCCAGTGAAAATGCAGGTCACTTTTGTTCTTGCCGCCTATGACCGCTTTGCGTACTTGGGACTGGCCTTCGAACGACGCAGTAACGCTGTAGGTGCCCGGCGGCAGTTGAACATATGTCAGCGGTCCAGCACTGTCAAGTTGCAGGAATGTGGTGTCACGTTTATCTGTGATCAGCAAGTTAACCCCCGATACAAACTCATCGGCTTTAAGCTGTGAGAACATGATGCGCATAGGCCAATTCTTGGCTATGGATTTCATATATTGGGTTTGGCCATCGCCGATACCACCATTCACATACTTTGCTATTTGACCTTGTTGCTCACTGACTGCAGCGTCTTGCGCTTTCGCATATGGAGAAAACACAAGTAACAGCGTTAAACACAGTGATGGCAGCATGACTAGTTTCGTTTTAGACATAGATATCCTTTAACAAATTCACTGCACAACTAATGCAGAAAAGTAAAGGTACCCCAGTTAGAACGGTGTGTCTGTGCGCCAGCGTACTTAGAGGCGTAAGGTTGGCGAATCAAAGCATCTGCACGGCTGGTGGACACCCTTTTAGGGGCTGTTAACCAGCCATATACTATAGATTCAATAGCTGCTTGAGCAGGTAATACGGCGATAAACGGCCTAAATCACCTAAATTTAGCTAATTTAGCGATTCGCAACACTGGCGACAAACGCCTACAACTTGGGCTGCAACTGCACCGGGATTTGCGCCAGCACTTGCGGGGCTTTGCCTGATGCGTTGTAGGCGTCGCGGTAAGTAGCCAGTGCTTTGTTCTCGTCTTTGAGATAGCTCAGCTCCACCGACGCAATTTTCAGCAAACCATCGACCTTCTGGTCGGGGAAAACTTTGTTGCGTGCCTCCATCGCCTCAACAGCAAATTTGAAGTCGCTGGCGCGTACTGCCAAAATATAAGCTGCATTCATCATGTCGTTGTCCAGCGTGTTTTCCGCAAAGGCTGTTTTGGCCAGCTTTAAAGCGTCTTCTTCTTTGCCGCTACGGCTAAGCAAAATGACTTCCAGCGACCGCACGCTAACAGCTTTGGGTTGCACTTTTTTGGCGCGTTGCAGATAATCCAAAGCGCCTGGTATGTCGCCCAGCTGGGCTTTGCCGCGGGCTATGTTGCTCATGATGGCCACTACGTAGGGGCGCGAGCTAACAACGCTCTCCCACACCCACACTGCATTTTTCCAGTCGCCCCACTTGGCCAGCTCGTCGCCCAGCATGGGGGTGATTTTGCGGTAGTGCGGGTTGATGGCAATGCCCTCGCGCGCCAGGCGCAGCATCTCGGCTTTAGTTTTTTCATTTTTTGGGCCGTTGGGGTTGCCTGCTTGCGACGTGGTGAGCGCCATTTTGACAGCACTGACGATTTTGTTTTCTGCCTCTGCCGCTTGCTGGGTGATGTAGGCAGCCAGTGCCAGGCAACACATGGCCAGCACAGCGGCAATTTGCGAGAATGCGGGCCGCCAAGGCAAGCGCGTGGTGGACAACAGGCCACGAAATCCCAAACGCGCGTCTGACGCCGCCAGCAAGCCCAGACACACAGCAAACATTACGCCTGTGGTTGCCAGCCGCCACGGGAATCCTACGTTGCTCACAATCATCAAAGCCAGCAGACTGGTTAGCGCTGCTGCACGCAACGGGCCTTCATTCATCTCTTCTGCTGACTTAGCACGCAACGTGCGCCACGCAGCACGCAGGCTGTAGGCTATCAAGCCCAGCATGAACAGCCAGCCTACCAAACCGTACTCGGCCAATACCTGCAGGATCTCGTTGTGGGCGTAATAGTCAGTCTCCAGTTGGGTGCCTTCGGCTTGGTACAAAGGTAAGTCTACCTCCCACGCGCCCGCGCCTATGCCGCTTAATGTTCGGCGTTTGATCATCTCCCCGGTGGCGACCCACATGACTTTGCGTATGCCCAGTGACACATCGTCCGCCTTGATGGACGATGCGCGCGAGAAGCCGCGTTCAAACGCGTTTTTGCCGACAAACTCTACACCCGGATTGCCCGACTTGATCAAACCCAGCCCCAGTACAGTCGCTACCAGCACACCTAGCACCACTATGCGCTGACCGCTGCTCCAGGAGGTAAAGTTATATTTAGAGCGGAACTTCCAGGCCATCACTGCCACCATGATTACAGCAGCTGAACCGCCGATGTAGGCCGACCGCGTGCCGCACATCATCAAGTACACCAGGTGCAAACCAAACGTGCCCGACAAAAACGCCAGCACGGCTGTGCGCCGCTCTGTAAAAATCAAGTGCGCCGTAAATACAAAAGTGCACACCAAAAATTCTGCCGCAAAGTTACGGTTGACAAAAGTAGCCGCTGGGTTCGGGCCTTGCGGAATAAATCGGTTGTCAAACCAAAACTGCGAAGCACCCAGCAATGCCACCGACAATGCGCCCAGGTGGATAGCCCAAGCCAGGGTAGTAAATCGTTCGCGACTGGCGGTGTTAAGTACTAGCCAAAGCAGCACGGCAAACACAAACCAGCGTATCGCCTCCACTCCGGCTAAATAGGTGTGCGACCAGGCCATGCTGCCCAGCGCGTAAATACACAGCATGATGGGCAACCACATGACAAAGTGCCAACGCATGGCATCGCGCCGGTTGCGTTGCGACCAAAACAGCAGCAGCGCTGCGCCCAGTGTCATGAACGAGGCAATGATGGACTTGAGCGTGTCTTGCAGCATCAACTCGTTAGGCACACCCAATGCTGGGGTGAAAAACAGCATTAGCGCCAAAATAATGATGGTCCAGTCGCCGCGTCCAATTTCTAGCGGCAGGGCCAACAATGGCTTGGGAAGGCCAGAAGCCAACATCGCTGCAGCTTTAGAACCACCGTCTTGGGCCGTATTTTGACCGTAAGCCGTGTAATCAGTAACTTGTGCAGGATGATGGTCTGGCGTGCGTTGTGACGGGCTGGAAGCGTGGCTGGATGGGTTGCGTTTTTTCTTGGCCATGGGCGAAAGGTTATGAAAAGCTGTGCCCCGGATTCGAACTTTGGTTCTATCCCAGTGCAGCTAGTAGGTAATAGCCTGTATTGTCGCTGCTTTTACCTGACTTAAAGAGCGCAGTTACAGCGCCATTACCATTTCAATATGCGGTATGTTCACCTCTGTAAACGTATCGCCACGCTGCGCAAACCCGGCTTGGGCGTAAAAAGCAGCCGCGCTGGCCTGCGCATGCAGCGCCACCTGGCTATTGCCCTGCTGGCGTGCGCGTTGCACCAATGCACCCAGCACTTGCCGGCCCAGCCCACTTCCGCGCAGGGCGCGGTGGGTAGCCATGCGGCCTATCAGCGCAGTGCCCTGGGTGTGGCCTGCGCCAGCTACCATCAGCCTGCCAGTGGCCACCGGCATGTGCAAATGGTTGCACACCACAGCGTGCAGTGCAGTGGCATCACGCGCATCCCACTCATCGGTCTCGGGTATGCCCTGCTCTTGCACAAACACTTGTTTGCGAATGCGGCTTGCGTGTGGGCCCAGCTGTTGCCAGTCTCCCACCTCAATGCGGGTCATTGCATCGCCAGCCTCATACCGTTCAAACAGTGCACGCAAGGCTAGTGGCACAGGCTGGGAGGTTTGCGTAGCGGGGTTGGCAAACACGTAAACCAAATCGCCGCTCACCAGAAGCTTATCGCCTGCAAATATGCCGCCGGTAAAGGTAAGCGATGAATTGCCTATGCGGCTGCATTGAAGGCCAATATCCAGCATGTCGTCGTAGCGTGCAGACGCAAAATATTCAACAGATGCTTTTTTTACGTACAAATCGCCACCTAGCTGGTGCATGGCCTCTTCATACGGCATAGCCAGCGCACGCCAGTAGTCGGCCATGGCGGTGTCAAAGTACATCAAATAGTGGCTATTGAAGACAATTTTCTGCATGTCTACCTCAGCCCAGCGTACGCGCAGGCGGTGCATCATTCGGAAATTTTGGCGTTGCATGGTGGACTTTCTGTGTAGTTTTTAGCTTGTGCTGTGCAAAGCGCTGCGCAGCGCAACAGCGGCATGTTGGTGGGCCAGCTTGGCCTGCGGTAGGGCGCGGCCCATTTTGATAAATTCGTGCGCAACTCCCCGGTAGATTTCTATGTCTACCGCTACCCCAGCTGCGCGCAATATGTCGGCGTAGGCTATGCCCTCGTCTACCAGTGGGTCGCACTCAGCCAAGCCTACCCATGCGGGGGCTACATGGCTGTGGTCTGCAGCGTTGATAGGGGAAAAACGCCAGTCCTCCCGCTGCGCATGGTCTGGTATGTACTGGTTAAAAAAGTAAGCAATGCTGCTGGCGTCCAGCACATAGCCGTGTGCATAAGTGGTGTGGGACGGCGTGTTGGCATGCGCAATGCATCCGGGGTAGAACAGCATTTGCAGCGCCAGCGGCAGGCTTGCGTCGCGCGCCATCAATGCGCACACTGCCGCTAAAGTGCCGCCTGCACTGTCGCCCCCTACCGCCAAGCGTGCTGTGTCTAGACCCAGCTCAGCGCCGTGTGCTTGAAGCCAAACCAATGCGTCCCAGCAGTCATGTACCGCTACCGGAAAAATATGCTGTGGTGCCAAACGGTAGTCAACCGACACTACGGCAATATGGGCTAACCGCGACAATTCACGACACAAAATGTCGTGCGTCTGCACGCTGCCAATGGTGAATCCTCCTCCGTGCAGGTACATCAGCACTGGCAGGACTTCGTGCGATGGCGCGTACAGCCGCGCGTGCAGGTGAGCACCATCGCGCACGGGCACTTGCAGGTCTTGCACGCGCGCCAGCGGTGCACGGGGCACCTCCAGCACGTCGCAGCCTTTGGCATACGCCGCTTTGGCCTCGTGCGGCGGCAAAGTGTGCAATGGCGGGTGGCCAGCACGCGCCATGCGGGTTAAGACAGATTGCATGGCAGGGGTCAAGGCAGCAGGTGCAGTCATGCGCCAATAATACGCGCTACAGTTACACCACCGCATAACGCCTTTTGATTAAATAAATTTTATGGCCTATATTTACTACGTTACCCATATCCAGTTTGACCACGGCGCACTGGCGTTGCTTAAAGCCGAATGTGACCGGGTAGGCATCAGCCGCCCCTTAGTAGTGACCGACGCTGGCGTGCGCGCTGCAGGCATAGTAGACAAAGCCACTGCCGCGCTGGGCACCCTGCCCCACAGTATTTTCGACGGCGTGCCGTCAAACCCTACCGAGGCGGCAGTACGCGCGGGTGCAGCCGCGTACAAGGCGGGTTTGTGCGATGGTTTGGTGGCAGTAGGCGGCGGCAGCGCCATCGACTGCGCCAAAGGCATCGCCATATTGGCCACGCACGATGGCGAGCTAAAAACCTATGCCACGATTGAAGGCGGGTCCGCCAAAATAACCGATGCGGTGTCCCCCATCATCGCTGTGCCCACTACCAGCGGTACCGGCAGCGAGGTAGCGCGCGGCGCGATTTTGATTGTGGACGATGGGCGCAAGCTGGGGTTTCATGCCTGGCATTTGGTACCCAAGGCCGCCATTTGCGACCCTGATTTAACGCTGGGCCTGCCTGCGCAACTTACCGCTGCCACTGGAATGGATGCGATCGCGCACTGCATGGAAACCTTTATGGCACCGTCTTTCAACCCGCCCGCCGACGGCATAGCACTGGACGGCCTGCGCCGGGGCTGGGCCTTTATTGAACGTGCCACGCAAAACGGTGCCGACAAAGAAGCGCGTTTTAACCTGATGAGTGCCTCCATGCAAGGCGCGATGGCGTTTCAAAAAGGCTTGGGTTGCGTGCATTCACTAAGCCACAGCTTAGGTGGCGTGAACCCGCGCCTGCACCACGGCACGCTGAACGCGATGTTTTTGCCCGCGGTAGTGCGCTTTAACGCGCCCGCAGATTCTGTAGTGCGAGAAGACCGCCTGGCCCGTATGGCCCACGCCATGGGCTTGGTGTCAGGTAGCGACATAGGCTTGGCCTTGGCTGACATGACGCGCCGCCTGGGTCTGCCCACTGGCTTGGCTGCGCTGGGTGTGGATGCAGGTGACTATGAACGCATCATTGACGGTGCGATGGCGGACCACTGCCATAAGACTAATCCGCGAATCGCTACGCGGGAGGACTATGCGCAGATGCTGGAGCGGTCTTTGTTATTGAGTAGTTGAATTTGCGTTGTTGGAGAGCCTTTAAATTGGTCGTTTGGCTTAGGGTGCGCGCCGGAGCGCTGGACTCAAGCCGGGCATCTCGCTGCAAAAATACTTCGCAAACACGCGCGAACTGAGGGCTTTGGTGCACAACCTTGAACAACGCGCGCCTTGCTACGTATTTTTCATCGAGACGAACCCGACTCGTCACATTGTTCTTTACTTGGTTTAAGCAGCCCGTTGTTGGGTAAAGTTATTTGAATACATGAATACTATCAATTGCATAGCTGGTTAAGCAGGTTCCGCTTGGCTTACAAGTCAAAAATAGAAAAATTTGCAATGAAAAGACAATTTTCAAAGTGTTTGGACTAATGTCATATCCGGCCTTTCCACCCACGCTGCAAACTCATCGGCTAATTGCTGCGCTGCACCGGTACATGTTGTCCACTGCGCTACCCGTGCGGCTAAATCACGGCCGTGGAATTTGAAATCTTGCCTGTCGGGCAGTTTGCCACGGGGTAGTTGGGCTATCCAGTCTGGGTTAGGCGCTATCACCACCATGCGGTTTAAAAATGGGCTTGCACCGTGGCGCCATTTAAGCGACTTGTCTAGCCAGCCGGGCACTACAGATTTTTGGAAATGCGGATATAGCACGATGCCGTCGGTGGCGCTGTAGTTCAGGTGCAGGTGGTAGTCGGTAATGCCGCCGTCCCAATAGGCCCCGCGAGGCGCGCCGGGTATATGGTGCACGGCCTGCAGCACAAAAGGTATGGAACAACTGGCTTGCAGCGCAGGGTAGAAATTGTCTTGCGTTAAATGCACCTGCCGCGTGCGGTAGTCTTGCGTACCAAACGGTAGCGGTGCACATGGCAGCAATGCACTTTCCGCCTCCGGTGCAGGCAATGGCGTTGCAGGCAGTTGCATAGGATTCGTGCTAAGGGCTTGTGATGCCGCAGCAGAGAACACTACCCGCTCCAGCCATGCGCCCATGGCCTTGCGGCGCACTGCGTTGGTAAAAAAAGCTCCTGCGTAGCCCAATGGCGTGGCAAGCTTATGTTCCCGCCCCAGCAGGTGCCGCCCGCGTGAGGTAACGATATGCAGCCTGTAGCGCGGGTGGTGCAACACTTCGCTTACGCGCCCACCGTAGAACTGGCTCAAAGACTCGCCAAACTTGGCACTGATTTCTTGCGGCTTGGGAAAGTTGCGGCCCGGCTCGACGTCGTAGTCTTGGTGAATGTAGTCGTGCTCCAGCCGCGCAAAGCTTGCCGCAGTATCGTGCAAACATGCTGTCGCCATGCGCCACGCGCCAATGCTGGCACCTACCAAGTCAACAGGCTGACTGCTACGCGCCAACCAATTGCCAAAAATAAATTTATCAAGTGGCCCCAATATCAAGCCTTTAGGCCCACCTGCTGCGGCTGGTACCACGCGTACATGCTGCGGTTGCAAGCCGTGCTGCGCAAGGTGCAGCATGGCTTGGGGGCCTGCGTAGATTTTCAATGCTCTCATACAGCTATTTTATAAGCCTTTTGGCATCCTAACCCAAGTAAATACTGCTCAAGCAGCTATTAAATAGATAGTGTGCAAAGCATCAACAGGTAAAAAGTCAACGTAAGCATGGCTAGCGTGCAGCCGTTTTGTCACGTTGCTGTCACGTCACTGTCACTCCAACCGTCTACGCTACCGAAATCAAAAACGTATTTATAACTAACTGCTTGAGGACAACTTCACATGAAATTCAAACTCTGCGCTCTGGCTTTGTCAGTAGCAACCTTGTATGCATGCTCTGGGTCAGACGATGCGCCCGCCACACCACCTCTAGCCCCTCAAGCCAGCACACCATTTACCGTCAAGGTCATCGGCTTTAACGACTACCACGGCAACCTTGAGTCACCCGGCACCTTTGGCACCAGCACCGCAGTGCTGGCAGCCGACCGGGCCCCAGTAGGTGGTGCAGATTTCTTAGCGGCCCATGTGGCAGAACTGAAAAAGCAAAATCCACTGAATGTAGTAGTGGGCGCGGGTGATTTTATTGGTGCTACCCCATTGGTCTCATCCTTGTTCTTTGACGAACCGGCCATTGAGACACTTAACCGCATAGGCCTGGAATTCAACGCGGTAGGCAACCACGAGTTTGACAAAGGCAGCGCCGAGCTGTTGCGCCTGCAAAACGGTGGCTGCAAAATTACCGCGGGTGTGCAAGACCCTAACAGTTGCAAAGGTGCCAGCGTAGGCACCCCAGTACCCTTTGAGGGTGCAAAATTCAAGTGGCTGTCGGCCAACGTAGTGCAAACCTCTACTGGTAAAACATTGCTGCCTGCCTACGGCATCAAGACATTCAACAACGTGAAAGTCGCCTTCATTGGCATGACGCTCAAAGCCACGCCCAGCATCGTCACGCCCACAGGTGTGGCAGGGCTAGAGTTTAAAGAAGAAGCTGCAACGGTCAATGCTTTAGTGCCCGAGCTGCGCGCCCAGGGCATTGAATCCATTGTGGTGCTAGTGCACGAAGGTGGCTCGCAAACTGGAATCGCAGGCGACATCAACGGCTGCGAGGGTAACCTGGCAGGCTCTGCCATTGCGGGCATTGTCAAGCAGCTAGACAATGCAGTGGACCTGGTGGTCAGCGGCCATAGCCACCAAGCCTACAACTGCAAACTACCCAATGCCACAGGCCGCAACATTGCGGTTACCAGCGCCAGCGCCCAAGGCCGTCTGCTGACCGACATCGACCTGACCATTGACCCCGCTAGCAAAGACGTGACCGCAGCGACCGCCACTAACCGCTTGGTAGTGCGCAACAACCCTGGCATCGTAGCCAACACCACGGTGACCAATATTATTGCGGGTTACAACACGCTGGTCTCACCGGTTGCTAATGTTGTGCTCGGCGCTATCAGTGCGGACCTGAAAAATGCTCCGTCAGACGCAGCCTGCAACCGCCCCGCAGGCAACCTGATTGCCGATGCGCAGCTAGCCGCCACCCAACCAGCCAGCTTTGGCGGAGCCGTAGCGGCTTTTCAAAACGGTGGCGGTGTGCGGGACCCTGGCTTTCTATTCACCTCCAGCGCGGCAGGTGAAGGTGATGGCAATGTCACTTACAAAGAAGCATTTACAGTGCAACCCTTTGGCAACAGCTTGGTGACGCTCACGCTGAACACCCAAAACATCAAAGACTTTTTAGAAGAGCAATTTGCAGGCTGCCTGGGCCAAGCAGCAGACCGTACACGTTTAGCCATACCTTCCGCAGGATTCAAATACACCTGGGACGGTGCCAAGGCTTGCGGTGCACGCGTGAGCAATGTGACCATTAGTTCAGGCACAGCCACCGCAGTGGTAACTGACACCTTGGTCGACGCTGCTGGCGTAGTGCAAAACCCCACCAAAACCTACCGCATTACTGTGAACAACTTTATGGCTGACGGCGGCGACGGCTACACCACCCTGAAGAAAGGTACTAACCGTCTAGGCGGCGCACAGGATGTTGATGCACTCACTGCATTTTTAGCGGGCTTTAAAGCACCAAAATCAGCTTACCAGCTCGCAGGCAACCCGCTAGATGCCACCACACCCCGCATTAACCGTGCAGGCACTACAGCAGCATCTACATGCCCCGGCGGGCCAGTAGCTAACTAGCCAACTTGCCAATGCAGGCACTGGCAGCAACAGCAGCATTGCGCAAACAGTGGCACGCACATATCTCGCACGCATTTCTTGCACGCATATATTGCACACATCGCCTGCTCTGGTTGGTAGCGCATCTACTTTGCACCAGCCAGTTGCATGCTGCGGACGCTGACTGGGGCAGCAGCCAAAAGCTACAACGCTTGATGGAACAGGCGCGCGCGGTCAAATCAACCACGCCAGCTACTGCCACCAATTCAAGCCCTGTCTACGGTACAACCACTGCATCTGGTGCGCCACCTGGGCCAGACCGCATGCAAGAGCGCACCTTGCTGTTGGCTCGGGGCGAAGCAGCCTTGGCACGCAACGACACCGACACTGCACAGACAGCTTTCGAAAACGCCGCTGCCATACTGCACGCAGCCGATACCGAAATGGGTATCGTGCGCACCTACATGCAGCAGGGCCAGTACCGCCGCGCGCTGGCTTTTGGTGCGCATACTGCGGGTGCACACCTGGATGTAGTGGGCGGTACCGCGCTGTATGCGTGGCTGTTGCATGTGGGTGGGCAACCCGTTGTTGCCCAAAAGCTGTTATCAGAGGCCAATATACGTGCTCCAAAACAACCACTGCTTGCTGCAGTTCAACTGCAGTTAAACGCAGACGCACCACTTGCGGCCGGGCCACTGCTGCAAGCGCCCGTACGCTTGGCACCATACAGCTCATCACTAAGTCCATCAATTAGCAACCGATTAACTAACTTGCCCGTTGGCGCCCGCGTAGTTGGTACAGGGGTGTTAACTGGACAAGGACGCCAAGTATTGCTGCCGGCGCAACTGCTGGGTATAACTTCTAGAATTTGGGTACGCAATGGTTTGGGCCAAATAAGCGCAGTTGTGAAAGTCAAGAAGAAAAGCGACGCACCTATGGCCGTGCTACGCCTGCGTACGCCTTTGCCGCTGGGCGATGCGCTGACGCTAGCCCCAAGTGATGCGTTTCCGGGCAGCGTAGCTTTTGTAGTGGAATACGTTGCCAGCACACACGCCAATGCACAGTGGCCTATATTGCACACCGGTTTTTTAGGCGGCCTGGTGGGCGGCTCAGGCGCACGCCATCTGGGCATCGCGCTGCAGCCCGGCCCGCGCGGTGGCCCTGTGTTTGATGATGGTGGGCGTCTGGTAGGCATAGCCATGGCTCGCAAAAACGCAGCCGACCACATTGTTTTGACCTCCCAATTGCACCAATACCTGAACGATCCATCATCAAAAGTGGCTACCACTGTACAAAAACAAAAGGTATCTGTGGACAAAGTCTACGAATCTGCTTTGCGCAGTACAGTGCAAATTATTACTGCGCAATAAATCCCATATGTCGTGCACTAGTTGCGTAGCCCCTGCAGTTTTGCCAATGCATCACCCATTGCTGTACTTTGGGGTGCACGCTGGTGCGACGAGCTGAAATCTCTTTTGCCTGCACCCTGCCCGCGCGATGCTTCAAAACGGTTGTCTCGTGGTGAGTCTTTGCGCACTGGCGCGGCATCCAGCTTCATGGACAGCGCGATGCGTTTGCGGGCTATGTCAATTTCCATCACTTTGACTTTGACGATTTGCCCTGTTTTCACTACCTCGCGTGCATCAGTGGTGAATTTGTGACTGAGCTGGCTGACATGTACCAAGCCGTCTTGGTGCACACCCAGGTCGACAAACGCACCAAAGGCGGCTACGTTGCTGACAGTGCCCTCCAAGACCATGCCTTCTTTCAAATCGCGAATGTCTTCTACGCCGTCGTTAAAGCGGGCCACAGCAAAGTCGGGGCGCGGGTCGCGGCTGGGTTTTTCCAGCTCGGTCAAGATGTCTTTAACCGTCACCAGGCCAAACTGGTCGCTCGCGATCTGCTCGGGCTTGATGGACTGCAGCACCTCGCTGCGGCCCATCACCTGGGCAATCGGTTTGTTGACCAAGCCCAACAGCTTTTCAATCACTGGGTAGGTCTCTGGGTGTACGCCCGTAGCGTCCAGCGGGTTGTTGCCACCGCTGATGCGCAGAAAACCCGCGCATTGCTCAAAAGTTTTAGCACCCAACCCGCTGACTTCCAGCAGCTGCTGGCGGGTTGTAAACGCACCATGCTGCTCGCGCCAGCGCACTACTGATTTGGCCACCGTAGTGCTAAGGCCCGATACGCGGCCCAGCAGCGGCACGCTGGCCGTATTCAAGTCAACGCCTACAGAGTTCACGCAATCTTCCACCACCGCGTCCAGGCTGCGCGCCAAATCGCCTTGCGATACGTCGTGCTGGTACTGGCCCACGCCGATGGATTTAGGGTCGATTTTGACCAGCTCGGCCAATGGGTCTTGCAAGCGGCGGGCAATGCTGGCTGCACCGCGCAGGCTGACGTCGACATCAGGCATTTCTGTTGATGCAAACTCGCTGGCGCTATACACCGAGGCACCGGCTTCGCTGACCACTACTTTTTGCATGCCTGCGTGCTGTTTCATCAAGTCAGCGGCCAGCTTGTCAGTCTCGCGACTGGCGGTGCCGTTGCCAATGGCAATCAGTTGCACGCCATGCTTCGCGGCCAGCAGGCGCAGGGTGTGCAGCGCGCCGTCCCAGTCTTTGCGTGGTTCGTGCGGGTACACGGTAGCTACGTCCAGCAGCTTGCCGGTGGCATCTATCACGGCTACTTTTACACCGGTGCGTATGCCGGGGTCCAGCCCCATGACTACGTTTTTGCCTGCCGGTGCGGCCAGCAGCAGGTCGCGCAGGTTGTCGCCAAATACTTTGATGGCTACTTTCTCGGCGTCCTCGCGCAGGCGGGCAAACAGGTCGCGTTCCAGGCTAAGGCTGAGCTTAACTTTCCACGCCCAGGCAATGCATTTGCGGATCAAATCGTCGCCCGCACGGGCGCTGTGGCTCCAGCCCAGGTGGATGGCAATACGTGCCTCAGCCGGGGTGACTACTACAGATTTAATAGCTGTCTGAGCAGGTTCTACGGCCTGCAAGGCCAATTTAGCTTCTAAAATCTCCAGTCCACGGCCCCTGAACACGGCCAGCGCGCGGTGCGATGGTACGCGGCAGATTGGCTCGTCGTAGTCAAAATAATCTCTGAACTTGGCCACGTCGGCCTGGTTCTCGTCTTTGCCCTGCACCAGCTTGCTGCTGAACAAACCCTCGGCCCACAGCCATTCGCGCAGGCCCTGCACCAGCGGCGCGTCTTCGGCCCAGCGCTCGCTCAAGATGTCCCGTACGCCGTCGAGGACGGCGGACACTGTGATGAATGCTGCGCC
>JANNCO010000437.1:0-8723 GCA_031386655.1 Polaromonas sp.
GGCAACCATGCAGGTGTTGGCCGTAACGGTGACAGTCTGGTCGATGTGTAGAAAATACAGACGTAAAAATTGGGTTTTACACATTGGCGACGGGGCAATGGACTTTGCGAGACACTGCAACTCTGGGTGGCTATGGGCACTACCTGAAAATTGTGTCTGCATTGCATGTGCGAACTAAAACCGGAAAGCATCCCAAATTTTTTGTCATCTCCCAACTGCTAGGGTCCGAATATGGCAAAAGAGCGGCATCGCTGTACCGTACCAATGTCTATTGGGCAGAGATTTCGCCCGCCACTTTCGATATTTGGCATGACTCTGATTTGAGCAAGCAGTTTGTCGCGACGCCGGAGTACCGCGAGGATGATAAATCGACAGATGATATTAACGGGGTTAAAAACGCGGCTGATCTGCGGCGGCGACTAAAGGAGCTACCTTGGTAAATGCAAAAATTACGTGGTTGCACTTGGCGTTTGATCAGCTGACTGTGCAGCAGCTGTACGCCGTGCTGCAACTGCGTAGCAACGTGTTTGTGATGGAACAAAACTGCCCCTACCAGGACATGGACGGCTTTGACGCGCAGGCTGTGCATGTGATGGGCTGGGCGGATGCATCGCTGGTAGCTTATGCGCGCTGCTTTCCGGCGGGCATTAAATTTGCAGAGGCCAGCATTGGCCGCGTGATCACCAGCGCTGCCTTGCGCGGTACCGGCGCAGGCCCGGTGCTGATGCAGCAAGCCATAAACTGTGCGTACCAGCACTGGGGAGCCCAGTCCATCCGCATTGGCGCACAAGCGCACTTAAACAAGTTCTACGGCAAGCTGGGTTTTATCGAAACTGGCGCGCCTTATATCGAAGACGGCATACCGCATATTGAGATGCTACGCAATTAACTGATTTTTTTGGAGCTGAGAATGATCACAAACTTTAAAGGTAAAACGGCTGTACTTACCGGTGCGGGTTCGGGCTTTGGCCTGGAGTGTGCACGCATGGGGGCCAAGCTGGGCATGAACTTAGTGCTGGCCGATGTGCAGCAAGACGCACTGGACAAAGCTGTGGCAGAAATCACCGCCTTGGGCGCGCAGGTACTGCCCTTTAAATTAGATGTGTCCAAGGCCGAGCAGGTTGAAGCCATGGGCGCTGCCACCTTGGCACGCTTTGGCGCGCCGCACTTGGTGTTTAACAACGCAGGCATTGGTGCGGGTGGTTTGATTTGGGAAAATACAGCCAAAGACTGGGAGTGGGTCATCGGCGTGAATGTGATGGGTGTTGCCCACGGCGTGCGTGTGTTCACGCCCATGATGCTGGACGCCGCTAAAAATGACCCGGCTTACCGTGGCCACATCGTCAACACCGCCAGCATGGCCGGGCTGCTGAATGCACCCAACATGGGTGTGTACAACGTGAGCAAACACGCCGTGGTGTCACTGAGCGAGACGCTGTACCAAGACCTGCAGCTAGTCACCGACCAGGTCAGCGCGTCGGTGCTGTGCCCGTTTTTTGTACCCACTGGCATCAGCCAAAGCCACCGCAACCGGCCAGAAGAGTTTAAACAGCGCGGCATTAAGCCCACCAAAAGCCAACTGATCGGCCAGGCCATGAGCGACAAAGCCGTGGGCAGCGGCAAGGTAAGCGCCGCCGATGTAGCGCAAATGGTGTTTGACGCCGTAGCCGCTAACCAGTTCTATATCTACAGCCACCCCAAAGCCATAGCGTCGGTGCAAACACGGCTGGAAGATGTTTTGCAAGCGCGCAACCCTACCGACCCGTTTGCAGGCAAGCCCGAGATTGGTGCGGGACTGCGCGAGGCTTTGCGGGCTGCTTAGCCCTATGGCATATGCTGTGCAATGCACATTTGCACCACACCCACATACGAGGGCGCGGCAATCAGCTTTCACGCACGGTATGCCGCAGGCCGCTTGGCTAAAAATGCATTAATGCCTTCTGCACCATTGGCATGGTGCAGGTTGGCCACAAAAGCATCGCGCTCAGCAGCTAAATGCACCGGCAGGCTGTGCTGCTGGGCATCGGCAAGCAGCTCTTTGATACTGGCCAGCGCGTTGGGTGCTTTGGCATTCAAGGTGTCGGCCAGGGCCAATGCATCGGCTAGCGCCTGACCATGGCCAGCCAGGCGGTTGACTACGCCCAGCGCGTGCAGCCGCTCGGCGCTGATACGCTCACCCGCCAGCAATAGCTCGCTGGCGATTTGGCGGGGCAGGGCGCGGGCCAGGTGCCAGCTGCCACCACCGTCGGGTGACAGCGCTACGTTGCTGTACGACATGACAAATATCGCATCGCTTGCCGCCACCACAAAGTCGCAAGCCAGGCACAGCGAAAAACCTGCGCCAGCGGCTGCACCTTCTACTGCGGCTATCACGGGTTTGCGGCAACTGCGAATGGCCTCTATCCAGGCGTGCAGGCCGTCGATGCTGCTGGCTTGCACGCTGGGGTCTTGGTTGCGATTTTCTAGCAGGCGCTGCAAGTTGCCGCCTGCGCAAAACTGCGCACCTTCGCCGGTGATGACAATGCTGCCAACGTCATCGCTGCTGTCGGCAAAATTGAGCGCCTCTACCCCTGCGGCATACACATCGGGGCCCAGTGCGTTGCGTGCGCTGGGGTTGGAGATGGTGAGCACCATGGTGCGGCTCCCCGCGCCTGCGAAGGCGCTTTTTAGTTCACCTGCAAAGCTGCTTTTTAACTCGCCCGCATTGGGCTGGCCAGGTTGTTTGGACGAGGCAGGGGGTGGATGTGACATGCTGCAAATGTAATGGATAGGCAGTGCCAGAGATAACTATGGCTCTTTTATGAGTGCATCAGATGTGGACAACAGTTTTCAACTGCACAACCGCGCGTTTAATTTTCAAGCCTCAACGTGTTTTAAGCTCAGGCCAATCGCGCCGCGTCTGCGCAGCCACGGGCTAGGGCGGTAGCGTGGGTCGCCATAGACAGTTTGCATGTTAAACAGCACTTCCAGCACATTCGTGGGCCCCAGCAGGTCGCCCAGCGCCAGCGGGCCATGGGGGTAGCCAAGGCCCAAGGTAACAGCGGTTTCCAGGTCTGCCGGGCTGCAAATTTGCTGCTGGCACATGTCGGCGGCAATGTTGATGATGCAGGCTACCACGCGCTGGGTCACAAAGCCGCCGCTGTCGCGGATCACGCTGACGGCTTTGCCATCGCTGGCAAACAGGGCGTGGGCGGCGTCCCGCATGTCAGTGCGGGTGGCGGGGTTGGTCATCAGTACGCGGCGACGGGTTGCAGCATCGTCAATCAACATGTCAATACCTACCGTGCGTGCTGGGTCGTAGCGCTCTACCACGGCCACAGTGGTCACGTCAAAACCCAGCGGTGCCACCAAAGTCAGGGCGTGCATTGAGGGCGACACGCCTGTCTCGATGCTGGCACCCAGATTTTTAAGCAATTGCAGCAGCTCAGACCGGCGCGTAGCACGCGGCGAAACCCACACAGGTGGCATATCTGCTACTAAAGGTATAGCTGGTTGAGCAGGTTTTACCTGGGTTCCGTCCACATACTGATAAAAACCAGCGCCTGTTTTCTTGCCCAGCAAGCCACCGGCTAGCCGTTGCGCGGTAATTACGCTGGGGCGGTAGCGCGGTTCGTCATAGTACTGGCGGTAGACCGATTCCATCACCGGGTGCGACACGTCTAGCGCGGTCAAATCCATCAGCTCAAACGGCCCCAGTTTGAAACCTACCTGGTCTCTCAAAATAGCGTCGATAGTGGCAAAGTCGGCAATGCCCTCGCTCACAATGCGCAACGCCTCGGTGCCGTAGGCGCGCCCCGCGTGGTTGACGATAAAGCCGGGCGTGTCAGACGCTGTGACTGGGGTGTGGCCCATTTGCAAGGCATAGGCGGTCAATTGCGCGCACACTGTGGGGTCAGTTTTTAAGCCCGGAATCACCTCCACCACTTTCATCAGCGGCACAGGGTTAAAAAAGTGGTAGCCTGCAAAACGCTCTGGACACTGCAAAGCCGCAGCAATGGCTGTGACCGAGAGTGAAGAAGTGTTGGTGGCCAGTATGCAAGTAGGCGCGACGACGGCTTCCAGCTGTTTGAACAGGGTTTGCTTGACCTCTAGCTTTTCGACAATGGCTTCCACCACGATGTCGCACTGGGCTAGATCATTCAATGAGGTGCAGGCCACTAAACGCGATTTGAATGCGGTGACCTGTTCTTGCGTTAATTTGCCTTTTTCTGCTTGCTTATGCCAAATTGTAATAATTGCATTTATACACATCTGTAGCGTATCAATTTGTGTATCGTACAGGCATACTTGGCTACCAGCCTGCGCAGCAATCTGCGCAATGCCCCGACCCATAGCGCCAGTGCCCACGATAGCCAGCTTACCGAATACAATATTCATACTGCACCAACTGGTAAAGTCTGCCGTAAAGTTTGTGTCAAAATACAATTTAAGTAGTACATATATCTCGCAATGACTCGTTTTTTGCCATCAGCACGTCCCACACACGCCTTGCGCAGTTTACACAAATCACGCAACAGCTTGGCTCTTGCTGTCGCATTAGCGCTAGTGGCCTGGCCTACCGAGCCTGACGCCATGTCTTTAGGGCGCAGCCGCGGTGCTGCGGTTTTAGGCCGCACCATGGACGTGACGGCCCTGGTGGGAATGGAATCACAGGAACCTACGCCAGAGGCGGGCTGCTTTAGTGCTGAAGTGTTTTATGGCGAAACACGCATCAGCCCGCAAAACGTTACTATCACGCCAGTGCGCACCAGCCCCAGCGAGCTGGCATTGCGTGTGCGGTCCAGCACGCTGATAGACGAGCCGTTTGTCACGCTGTATCTGCGCATTACCTGCAGCCAAAATTTGTCACGCAAATATGTACTGCTGGCTGATTCTCCCAGCGAGCCAGCTTCACCTGTGCAATCGGCATTGCCTTTAACCAGCTCGCAGTCACTGGCATCGGCTGATACGCTGGCTGCGCCCCGTACAGGGACGGGTGGCCGCAACGGCGTTGGCTCTGCCGCAGATACCTTGGGTGCGCGCACCCAGGCCGATAAAAATGCGGCGCTTGCTGCTAAACAAGCCCGTGCTACTGCGCGCGCCGAGAAAAAAGCAGCGCTGGCGGCAGAGGCAACATCGCCCAACCAAGCTGCGGCGTTGGTACCACCTAGCCAAGCTGCAGCGTTAGTACCACCCGGCCCAGCTGCGGCGCAGGTAGCGCCCAGTAAAACCGTGCTGGCCCGCAAACCCGCAGAAGCTGCTGCAGCATCTCGCCTGAAAATTGATCTGCTGGATCTTACTTCTGTGCGCGAGCCCAGTTTGCGTGCCAGTACCGAGCTATTGACCCTGCCCAGCAACGACCCGCAAGCGCGCACCGTAGCCGCTGCGCTGTGGCGGGCTATCAACAAATCGCCCGACGATCTGGTGCGTGATGGTGTACGACTGCAAACCATCGAAGCTGAAGTGCGCGCGATGGCCGATACGACTAAACAGCAAACCCAAGAACTTACTGTGCTGCGCAGCGATTTGCAGCAGGCTAAAAACGCGCGCTTTGCCAACCCATTCATGTATGCGCTGGGCGCATTGACTCTGGCCGCGCTGGCTTTTGCCGCATGGGCTTGGCGCAGACGCAATGATGGCGGCAAAGCCCAGCCGTGGTGGGGCAATGTGCACAAGTTTGACGAGGCCGAGGCAGTCAAGCAGTCCAATGCATCGCTGTTGCAAGCCTCCAGCGAAGATCTTGGCTTGCCGCCCAAGCGCAAGCCCGCAATGCCTTACGGTTCTGCACGGCCATCCTCCAACCCTGGCGTGGTGTTTGGTGCCGACAGCGCACCAGCACCATTAAAAGGCATGTCTTTTGACCAGCCACATGAGCTGATGTCCAGCGCACCAAGCGCCACGCGCTCGGTCAACACCGAAGAGCTGTTTGACATTCAGCAACAAGCTGACTTCTTTATGTCGCTGGGCCAGCATTCGCAGGCCATTGACATATTGCAAAACCATATCAGCGACAACGTAGGCACCAGCGCGCTGGCCTACCTTGACTTGTTCGACATCTACCACAAGATTAACCAGCGCGAAGATTTTGAAGCTTTGCGCGACGAGTTCAACCGCGTGTTCAACGCGCAAGTGCCACAGTTTGAAGCCTATGGCCGCGACAGCCGTGGACTGGAAGAATACGGCGCGGCGATGGAGCGTATTCAAGCCCTGTGGCCCAACCCTAAGGTGCTCTCTGTCATCGAAGAGTCGATTTTTCGCAGCCCCGAGCTGGACGCCAAGCCATTTGACCTGCTCGCCTACCGCGAGCTGATGCTGCTGTATGCGATTGCCAAAGATGTGAGCGTTTACGACAGCGACACTGGCGAGTTGAGCGCGAATGTGGGTCTGGATCCTTTCGCGGGCGTGCGCCAAGCAGGCCCGTCGTCGGGGCATGCGCCTTTGTCTACCCGCCGCACAGCCAGCGATGATTCTGCTACCTTGATTCAGCCACTGAGCGCGGGGTTTGGCGATTCATCATTGTTCAATGTGACTTTGCCGGGTATCAAGGCGTCTGATATGGCGGCCATGCGCAGCGCCATGCCGCCTGCAGGTGCCCCCAGCGTGGACATTGACTTGGAAATGTTTGACAACGAGGCACCGTCTGCAGTGCTTGCGTCGAGTTCGGACAGCTATAAAACTACCGGTGCCAATGCTAAGACTAAAGCAGGTGATTCAAAGTCGATTGACTTTGATGACAATGTCAGCGGCTACGACTTTTTGCCTAAAAACAGTCTGTAGTGTGAAGACCAAATTCTTTAAGACTATCTGCGCACCTGCAAAGCACCCGGGTTCACAATATTGCTGGGTGTACCGCTGATAAAGTTAACCACATTGTCAAACGCTGCACCAAAATACAGCTCGTAGCTGTTTTGCTCTACATACCCTATATGCGGTGTGCAAATGCAGTTCTCCAGCCGCAGCAGCGCGTGGCCTTGCAAAATCGGCTCTGACTCAAACACATCCACCGCGGCCAAACCTGGGCGGCCACGGTTAAGCGCTGCAATCAGCGCGTCTTGCTCAATCAGCTCGGCGCGGGAGGTATTGACCAGCAAGGCAGTAGGTTTCATGAGGGACAAGTCGCCCAAACTGACAATGCCCTTGGTCTCAGGCGTTAAACGCAAATGCAGCGACAAAACATCTGATTCGGCAAACAAAGCTTCTTGGCTAGTGGCTACAGCGTAGCCGTCGGCTTGGGCCCGCTCAATAGAGCCTTCGCGGCCCCATACCTTAACCTGCATGCCAAAGGCACGGCCGTAGCTGGCAACCAGCTGGCCAATCTTGCCGTAGCCCCACAGGCCTAGCGTTTTACCCTTGAGCACCGTACCAATACCAAAGTTAGGCGGCATAGACGCGGCTTTCAGGCCTGACTGCTGCCACGCACCATGCTTGAGGTGTGCAATGTACTGTGGCAGCCTGCGCTGGGCTGCCATGATAAGGGCCCAAGTCAGCTCGGCGGCGGCCACTGGCGAACCTGCACCCTCAGCCACCGCAATGCCGCGTTCGGTGCAGGCGTCAACATCCAGGTGCGCGCCCACTTTGCCGGTTTGCGATATCAACTTCAGGCGTGGCAGTTTGTCTATAAGCTGGCGGGTCATGTGCGTGCGCTCGCGCACCAGCACAATCACGTCAGCGTCTTTCAGGCGTATGCTCAGTTGGCCAATGCCTTTGACGGTATTGGTAAACACCTTGGCAGGGTAGTTTTCTAGCTTGGCAGCACAGTCCAGTTTGCGCACGGCGTCTTGGTAGTCATCCAAAATTACGATATTCATGCAGGCTATTGTGCCTGCAAATAGGAGAGTTTGAGGTTGCCAATACTGCGCTGCAGATCAACCTTATAGATCAACTTTGCAAACCGTGCAGTGACGCACATGTCGCCTAGGCTGCGCGCTTAAGCTGCAGAGCGCATGCCCATAGCGGCCAGTCGGTCCAGCTCGGCACACACATCGGCAAACCGGCCCGACACCACCATGCGGCCTGCGCGGTCTGCGGGCAGTGCTGCGTCAACATTGCGTACCACCCGCACACGGTGAATGGGTTTGGCCGTTACGTGCGCCACAGCCCGCGGATAGGTAATGCGGGCTGCAGGCAAGCGCACAGGGCCAATTGCTTGCGCACTGTGGCTGGCACGCAGTGCTGTGTGGCCAGGCGCACAGGCTGCACTAGCGCCAGAGGGCGCAGCTGCCAACCAGCGGGAGGGCGTTTTGGTGGTGACAGCGTGGGCGGTTACCGCATGCGGCGCAAAAAACAAAACTACATATTGCACAGGAGCGATGAGGAGCGAAAGCAAATTCATAGTGATCTCCGTTAAAGACTTAAGTACAAACAATGCAGCGGCCAAGCGTAGCTGCAAACAACGCAAAAACAAGAAAATTAAAAGTGATAGAGACAAACGCAGTGGTTTACGCCATCTGTTTCCATCCCCTAATGCAATCGGCTAGCAATGTGAACCGCACGCTAGCTTTGCAGCATAGGCAGCAAGCTACATCAGCATGCTGTTGCGTATAAGGCCAACAGCTAAACCTTCGATTTCAAACGGCTCGCCGGGTTCGACCACAATGGTTTTGAAGTCGGGGTTCTCGGCGTGCAGCTCGATCAGATGCTGGTTGCGCTGAAAGCGCTTGACCGTGACTTCTTCGCCCAAGCGGGCCACCACGATTTGGCCGTTGCGTGCGTCGCGTGCGCTTTGCACTGCCAGCAGGTCGCCG
>JANNCO010000056.1:0-2866 GCA_031386655.1 Polaromonas sp.
AGGCCTACGCCCAAACCTGTCACTCAGCGGCCCCCACACCAGTTGCGACGTACCAAACGCTAACAGCAATGCCGTCAACGTCAACTGCGCCTGCCCCATACTGGCCCCAAACCCTTCAGTAATAGCGGGCAGGGCGGGTAGATACAGATCGGTGGTGATGGGCTGAATGCCCAGAAAGAGGCTGAGGAAGAGGACGACTAAGTTGGGTTGCATGTAGCTGCTGAGCGTAGCAGATTAGCAGACACCTTTTGCCCAGCTAGGTTGAGCCTACATCACCATAAGCACTGGCCAACACCACGGTGTAGCCATCGGGGTCGCACAACCAGATTTCGCGGTGATTGGCATTGGCATTAACTTTCGCGGGCTCTAAACAACCGCTTTAAAATTAATCACGCGTTTGACTGCTGCGTCCAATGCATCGGTTTGGAACCACAGCACTACACCGTTGCCATAGGGTTTGGATTGAGGATTGCCAAGGTGCGGATGGTCATGCACATCCCAGTGGTGCAACTGCAGCACCATAGAGCCGTTGAATGTCAGTTGCTCATAGTCAGGCCCGCCATGTCCACTTTAAAGCCCACATATTCTTTGGTACCACAAGCTGCTGGCTTGAACGTCTTTAACGGCAATCAATGGTTGTGCTTGCATAAAAGTTCCTTGTTGTAGAAGGTAAACTTAAATTCACAGGAACACAGACTAAGTGTCAATACGGTGCGGGTCTTAATGTCGCTCAGCTGCGTTTAAGCATGCAATATGCGCCCGCCGCCTGCAGACCAGTTTTCCCACGGCACGTCTTGAAAGCACACCATCACGTTTTCGGGATCCAAGCCTTGGGCAGACAAGCCTTGCATCATGTCGTGCAAGATTTGCTTTTTGACTTTGACGCTGCGGCCTACGCCTAGCAGGATCTCGATAAAACGAAGTCGTCGTTTCTGGGTGCGGGCAGATCGGGGAATGACGGGTCGAATTGAAAATCTTCAGCAGGTAGTTCGTACACGCGGTGAAACTTGTCTTGCGGGTTGACGCTCGCAGCCACCAGCGCGGCGTGCACTGACTGGAGTACGCCTTGCTTAAAGGCACTAGTTTTGGGTTGGCGAACCGTGACGGTGACAATCGGCATAACGATTTGATTTTAGCTAAAGCACAAGCATAAAGTGATTAGATTAAAGTAGTAAAATTTTAAAAAACCTTTTCCACCACATACCCCCGCTGCTGCATCAGTGCAGGCAGCCCCGTGGGCCCGATCATGTGCAGCGTACCTACTGCTGTAAAAATGGTAAGGCCTTGGGTGTGCAGGGCGTCAATGCGCTGGGCCATGAGCACGTTGCGGTCGTCTAGCATGCGGCGCATTTCGGCTCGCTCTTTATCGGTGTTCATGCAGTTGCACCAGGTGGCGTAGCTGCTGATGGTGTTGTAGTCGCTGTCTGCCCAAGCTTGTGCTAATTTGGCCAATAAGGTTTGCGCGGTGCCGTTTTCTAGCTGGGCCAGGCCTTCATCCAGCATGGCCAGTGCGTCGGCTCTGCTGCCTGCCTGTAGTGCTTTGACCTGGTCGGCGGCGGTCTCCAGCGCTTCGATAGTTCTTTTGCTGCTGTTGGCCATGCCGGCAATGACTGCGTCAGCGCCGTAGCCTGGGTGTATGCCTTGCTTTTTCATGGCAAAGACAGACAAAGTGACGAGTTGAAATTCTGGTCGTAATGTTTTGATGTTCGCTTCGGGCACGCAGATCGCCTGTGCTTGGCGCGCAACACGCGCTTGTAGCGCGGCGGGCAACGGCTGTGCACTGGTGTCTTGCATGCCTTGGCCCAGCACCCGCAACGTGTCTGGGTCGGTGGGGTTCAGCTCAAAAGCTACCGCGTCTGTTTGCAACACAGCTTTGACCAGCTGCGGGCCAGGGAAGGCCCACTCTAGCTTGGACACATGTATGGTGCCGTACAGATAAGACGCGCGACCGTCTTTGGTAACGCGCCATAAAAAACCGCGGTCCTTGGCAGATTTTTGCAGTGCGGCTAGCTCTGCAGGCGCAGGCAGCGTAGGCTCTGGGGGGCAGCCATCTTGCGCGTGGGTCGCACTCAGTAATGCAAATGTCAGCGCAAGTAAAAAGCATCGTATAAATTTCATGGACAAATAGTAGCAGAGACATTTTGCAAACGAATTAACAAAATCCATTACAACAATGACAGTTTTATCGCCCTTTAGCGGTAGCACTACGCGAATACTTTTGGATAACATCGCGGCTCTTCTTTATTATTGGAGTCTTTAGATGAAAATCCGTCATGCCCTGATTACTGCTGCAGCTTTGTTTAACTTCGGTTTAGCCCAAGCGGCCGATTGCGCTGTGGAATACACGCGCACTGCCTGCCCTGGCAAAGAAGTAGAAAGCTATGCCAAATGCGATGGCAAAAAGAACTGCGTCAAAACTGAACCCGCAGATACAGCGCAAGCCTGCCAAGCCAGTGCGCTCAGAGCTTGTGCCAACGACCGACTGGACATCACCCAAAGCAAAGAAATCAAGGCCAGCTTTGATGGCAAACCCATCAAATCGGCGTCTGGTAAAGACGATTTTTGCTCTGATTACGCCAAGCGTGATGCAGAATTTAACCGCTGCACGAAGTAAACTATTTGGTCATGCACAAGCTAAATCAGCGCCACTGGTTTGGCTTTTGTGCCGTGGGTATTGACGCAGGTGTTCCATGATCCATCACGCTACAGGCACTTTTGAAGTGTCCATGACCGTACCCGATTCGCTGCAAGAGCGCACCGTAGGCACCTTGGGGCGCATGCTGCTAGACAAACAATTTGCGGGTGATTTGGTAGCCAGTAGCCAAGGCCAAATGCTGACTGCCATAACGCCCACCAAAGGCTCGGC
>JANNCO010000481.1:0-6174 GCA_031386655.1 Polaromonas sp.
AAGCGCAGAGTCGTTGCGCGAGAACCCTGCGGCCTGCACCAAATGCTGCACAAACGGGTGCAACACACTGTTGGTGTGGAAAGGTGAGCATTGCATGCGCACTGTCAGGTGCGCGGTGGTTTTTAAATGGTCTTCAAATGCGGTGCTCAACCTTGATTTGCCAAAACCTGCATCCGCCACTAGCAGTGCGCCGGTGCAATGCGCATCGTTGACGCGCTGCCAGCACTGGGTAAGCAGGGCCAGCTGAGCATCGCGGCCTACCAGAGGCAAGTTGTTATCACGCCCGCGCCAGGCAGATCGGCTGTCTTGCGCTACAGCCCCTGTGACAGCGCTGATGCGTACCTCGTCACTGAAACCTTTCAGTGCAAACAGCCCCAGGTCTTCATACACAAACTGGCCGCCTGCAATACGACGCGTGCTAGGAGCCACGGTAACTTGGTTAGGCTTGGCCTCGCTTTGGATGCGCCCTGCCAGATTGGGGGTGGAGCCCGCAATGGACAAAGCATAATGCAAGCCTACCGTAACTTGCCCCGTGGCCACGCCTACACGCACCTGCAGCGCTTTGTCACCCACAAGGATGCTTGATATTTCTTGCACAATGTTCAGCCCTGCATGCATGGCCCGCACGGTGTCGTCTTCTCCGGCAACGGGGTAACCGAAGTACAGGTCAACGCCATCACCGACTATTTTGGCGACGTGCGCGTGGTAGCGTATCGCTACGCGCTTGACCATGTCGTGGTAGGCCTTCATGGCCGTAAACAGCTCCTCAGGGTCCATCTGCTCCGACAGCGCGGTAGAGCTGACCAAGTCGCAAAACAATACGGTCATTTGGCGACGCGACAATGCAGAAGGTACATTGGCAGACGCTGGGGTAAATTCTGAAGCAGACGCTGAGGCAGACAGCGCGGGCGACAAAGCCGTGCTGATCTCGTCGTTGAGTGGCAGCAAAGTGCCGCAATTGCCACAAAATTTGGCTAGGGCAGCAGCGGCACTGCCGCATTTAACGCACAACATGGGCAGACTTTCGATAGACAATAAGTAGGGGGTTGATTTTTCAGTGGCCGCGCACGCGTTTTTGCAAGTAGCGGTCGCCGCCAGAGGCGGCATCAAACGCCGCCAGTGCCAGCATGATCAGCATGTCGTAGTCCAGCGCTGTAGCACCCGTGCTGGGGTTTTGTGGCGTGGTGCCAGAGCGGTTTTGGTACCAGCGCGCCCATTCTTGTGACCCAGGCGTGTACAGCAAAAATGGCGAACCATCGGGTGGAAACGCACGGTTAGGTGCGGGGTATAAATTGGTAATAAAGGGGTATTGGGCCGTACCGTGGCAGCTCAAGCAGGCCGATGCCCGCTGGTCGCTGCGGGTCTGGCCATCAGTAAAAATCACGTTGTGGCGTTTGGACACATCAATAGGGCCTGACAGGCGGCCGCCCCAGCCCAGCATTTCTTTGGAAAAGCTGGGCGCTTGCGGATCGATCCAGTTCTCTTGCAGCGCCATCGGTTTGTTGCCCACGGCAGTGCCCGACGGTGACAGGGCTAGATCAGGGTCGTTGCCCCACTGCGCGCCCAGCGGCACCAGTTTGTCCCAAGCACCCGCGCCCGCCGCGTCCTGCTTGTACACAAAGGTGGTGAACACCCAGCCTGTCTTGGGCGAGGCAACAGAGTCTTTGACGATGATGTCAAACTGCAGCACGCGCAAGGTCAGCAAAGAGGGCGCGGGCACTTGGCCGGGAGTTTTGTTGGCCAGCAGCGTGTCGGCCACCGTGGGGCGCCATACATTCCACACGGCGGCGTCTTTGAGCACAGGCCATTGTTCGGGGGTGAGGGTGACAGCCGCCGCTTTGATCACCATAGCCCCTTCAGGAAACACCACATTTTTGCGATCAGGGTTAAACGGATTGGCCCATAAGCGTTTGAGCATGGTGGCCGACAGCGCGTCGTAGTACACCACCGTGTGGTTTTGCATGGGCAAATTCACATTGGTAAATGCGTTGGCAGGCAAAATTTGCCCCGCAAACGATCCCAAGATTGCCTCGCGCCCCTCGGTGGCGTTACCCTCGGCTTGCCAAGGCATGTCATACCAGCCCCTTTGTGCCGCATTCCAGGTGTTGGGCTTTTCGATCATGTCGCGCATCGACGGTTCAACGAATTTTTTAAGCTGTGCTACGTAGGCCGGAGCACTGGCCACCGTGATAGGCGAGCGCGGCGCAGTAGTGAGCCAACCATTAGCGGGCGCTTTGCCAGGATAGTCAAAATTCAGCGTGCGGTAGGGCTGTGCCCACTGCCCCGCAGTGGGCAGCAGGCCGTTGTTGGATGCATAGGGGTCCGCTGCCAGTGCAGTGCTAAACCCTGCAAATAATGCCAACAGGGTAGTGCTGCGACGCAAAAAATTGGCAAGGCAAATAGACATGGCGAGGT
Source organism: Polaromonas sp. (assembly GCA_031386655.1). Taxonomy (GTDB): domain Bacteria; phylum Pseudomonadota; class Gammaproteobacteria; order Burkholderiales; family Burkholderiaceae_C; genus JAAFIP01. The sequence goes on from JANNCO010000481.1 coordinate 2,416, forward strand.
CTTTTCAATAGCAAATCGGGTGAGGGCGCAGGAGGGGGCGCAGGAGGGGGTGGGCACTGCGGACGCAAGCTGCTGTGTTGATGGTGATAGGGTTAAACCGACGTGTCTGCATGCGTGCCTGAGGGTCAGTGAACATGCCGTTTGGCACAGGCTCTAGCGCAAAACCTGCATGATGGTAGTTTCTAGCAAAGCGTCGTTCATGGTCTGGTTCAGACGTACAAAACGTTTGAGCTTTTCAGTCAGGTCGCGCATGCGTACCGTCACGCCGATAAAGACGCTGGAGATGACTTTGATGGCCACTTCGGGATGCTCTTGTGCCATGCGCTGCAGCATGCGTTGCGTCAGAGCCGCACAGTGCGTGTCGCCCGAGGCGGTGCAGGTTAAAGAGCGTGGGCCTCCGTCCATCAGGCTCAACTCGCCCACCGTGGTACCAGGCCCTAGCACAGTGACCGTAATGGGGGCGCTGTCGCTGGTGGGTAATGACTCCACCACCGCCTCGCCGTGCAGTATCCACAGCATGTAGTCTGAATCTGTCTTGTCGCCTTCTTTGATCAGTATTTGGTTGTCGGCATATTGGCGCGCGCGCATGTAGCTTGCGGCTATTCTGGCCTCGGCCCGCGTCATGGGCGTGATGCCTCGGGCTTCGCACAACATGCTGATCAGCAGTTCTTTGTCCAGCGCTTCAATCTCTAATTGATGCGCAGCTTGCGCAGCAGACGCGTCTGATATGCCTGCGTTAGATTTTGATTTGAACATGCTCATCAATCACGTAATATTTTGTTTGAATATTATCACGTCATGGTTTGTACAATGTGCCCGCAATATTACAAATGGCCGCAAGAAAATGAGAATAATTTTATTTACTAGTTCTGTAGTATGTAATTAAATGCCGAATCATCAGACATAAGTAGTGATAAGTTCTACGTGTTTTAACCCATAAAAAAGCCGCCAGCATTTCTGCTGGCGGCTTTTTGTTTGAGTGTGCAGTACCTACTGTTGTTGCTGAGCTGCGGCTTCAAACGGCAAGGTCATGTCACTTAAATTGCGTTTGGTCTCGACCAGCACCAAGGGGCTTTGGTCAATGACCACGGCCGGTGGGCGCTCGCGCGGGATGTGCACGGGCTTGGGCTCTGCGGCGATCTGGGCTTGCACCTTGGCGATTTTGTCAGCATTGGAGTTGACCCACTCTAGCCCGGAGCCGCTGGCCACTTGGGCCATGTCAGCCAAGGGCAGGGCGTAGCTGGCCACTTTGGGCATGCTGCGTGCAGACACTGCACTGCCAGACGCGGCAACCGGGCTGCTGGCTGGTGCAGGCCGTGCGGCTTGTACTGGCGGTGCAGAAGTGGTTGCAGAAGTGATTGCAGAAGCAGGCACTGGCGCCGATGCGTAAGCTTGGTTAGCCGAAGGTACTCCGTTTTCCATAGCTGGTTGAGCATATTCTGCCTGGCCTGGAGCTTGATTAGTGTTTGCAGTCTCACTGTCATTGCGATCACGGCGCCCATCACGGTCACGGCCATAACGGTCACGCGAACGGCGCTCGCGCGGTTCGCTACCATCAGCCCGGCGCTCGCGCACCTCGCTACCATCAGCCCGTCGCTCGCGCACCTCGCTGCCATCAGCACGGCGTTCGCCGTCATGGGCCTCGGGCATTTGGCCATCAGTTTGCGGCCCATTGCTGTCGTTGCTGCCATTCGCGTTATTCAACGTTGCGTTGTCGTTGTCACCGCGCTCGCTGCGTTCACCACGCCCACGGCCCCTGCCTGCGCGCTCACCGCGCTCACCACTTTCGCGGCGACCTTCGGTGCGTAAGCCATCAGCGTTGCCAGTGTCCTGGCCCGTTTGGTTGGCATCCACAACGTCTACGCTCTCTTCGCGGGCAATGCGCTGCGCACGCTGCGCGGCGCGCTGTTCGGCGCTTTCCTGCAAAGTGCTTTGTGCGTCCATGGCTAAGTTAGCGCTAGGTGTTGGGTTTTCTGTGGCTTGCAGGTCAGCGCGGGGTGCGCGGCTTTCACCACGCTCACCACGGCCACGGCCACCACGACCACCGCGCTCTGAACGGCCTTCGCCCTCGACACGGCGCTCGCGCTGTTCGATGCCATCTGCACGGGGTTCGCGTAGTTCGCGCGCCTCAAAGCCTTCGCGCGGAGCGCGGTCTTCACGTGGGGCGCGGTCGCCCTCGGCCCTTGGCGGACGGTCACCATCGCGCGCTGGGCGATCACCACCATCGCGCGCCGGGCGATCACCACCATCGCGCGCGGGACGCTCTGCACTATCGCGTGCAGGACGCTCTGCACCTTCGCGTGCAGCCCGGTCACCACCGTCGCGGGGTGGGCGGTCACCGCGCGGTGCGCGGTCGCCATCACGGCCACGGCCACCCCGGCCGCCACGGCCACGGCCCCCATCACGGCTGCCTTCGCGTTCACCGTCGCGGGCGCCCTCTGCGCGGTCACCGTTGCGTTCGCCACCGCGGCCACCATCACGGCCACCATCACGTCGTACATCGCGGCCTGCGCTGCGGCCTTCGCGCTGCGGGCCAGTGCCGCTGCTTGGGCTGCCATCACCCTTTTTGGCTTCTGTTGTCTCAGGCGCTGTGGGTACGTCGCCGGCACCAAACAAGCCTTTAATCCAACCAAAAAAGCCTTTTTCTGCAGGCTTTTGTGCCACTGAAGCCGTAGATACTGCTCGGGCAGCTATGGGATTTGTAGCAACTTCAGCCACTTCGGCTACAGCCTTAGGCGCGGCTGCATAGGCAGGCGTGGGCGCAGGCGCATCAGGCAGCACACCTTTGATCACAGGGGTTTGCTTGTTGGTCGGCTCTTGGCTGCGGCGTGTGACGGTGGTGGGGTCTTCTACCTCGTCGGCCATTTTGTAGCTGACGTCCAGGTTGTCTAGGCGCGGGTCGTCGTGCTTCAAGCGCTCTAGCTTGTAGTTAGGTGTCTCTAGCGTTTTGTTGGGGATGATCAGCACATGGATGCGCTGTTTCAGCTCAATCTTGGCAATTTCAGCGCGCTTTTCGTTCAGCAAGAAGCTGGCAACGTCCACAGGCACTTGGCACAGCACGGCAGCGCTGTTGTCCTTTTGTGATTCTTCTTGGATGATGCGCAAAATCTGCAGTGCCGACGATTCGGTGTCGCGCACATGGCCTGAGCCACCGCAGCGTGGGCAGGGGATGGAGGCACCTTCACTCAGTGTGGGGCGCAGGCGCTGGCGGCTCATCTCCATCAGGCCAAATTTGCTGATGGTGCCAAACTGCACGCGGGCGCGGTCTTGGCGCAGCGAGTCGCGCAGGCGGTTTTCTACATCGCGGCGGTTACGGCTTTCTTCCATGTCGATAAAGTCGATCACCACCAGGCCACCCAAGTCGCGCAAGCGCATCTGGCGGGCCACTTCGTCAGCGGCTTCCAGGTTGGTGCGGGTGGCGGTTTCTTCGATATCGCCGCCTTTGATGGCGCGGGCTGAGTTAACGTCAACGCTTACAAGCGCTTCGGTTTGGTCAATCACAATCGCGCCGCCTGATGGCAACGTGACGGTACGGGCATAGGCCGACTCAATTTGATGCTCGATCTGGAAGCGGCTGAACAAAGGCACGTCGTCGCGGTAGCGCTTGACCTTGCTGGCATGCTCAGGCATCACATGCGCCATAAACTGGTGTGCTTGCTCAAAAATGTCGTCGGTGTCGATCAGAATATCGCCCACATCGCTGTGGAAGTAGTCACGAATCGCGCGGATGACAAGCGACGATTCCTGGTAAATCAAGAA
>JANNCO010000503.1:0-2417 GCA_031386655.1 Polaromonas sp.
CGCAACATCAACAGCTTTACCATGGGCGCGCAGTCGGTGAACCCCAAGGTCAAGACCAAAGTGATCTGGGTGCAAGAATGGTTTAACCCACCTAAAGAAACCGAGGCAGCCACGGCGCTGATCAACGGCGGTGCAGATGTACTGTTCCAAAACACCGACTCATCCGCCGTACTGCAAACCGCCGAGAAAATGGGCAAGCGCGCCTTTGGCTGGGACAGCGACATGACCGCCTACGGTCCCAAGGCCCACCTAGGCTCAGCCATCATCAACTGGGGCCCCTACTACGTAAAAGCCACGCGTGACGCACTAGAAGGCAAGTGGGCCACTGGCAGCAGCTGGTGGGGCGTAAAAGAAGGCGCGATTGATATGGTGAGCGTAGCCGCTGACGTGCCCGACGACACTAAAAAGCGCATCGACGAAATCAAAGCAGGCCTCAAAGCCGGCACCTACAACATCTGGAAAGGCCCCATCACCGGCCAAGATGGCAAAGAGATTTTGGCCAAAGATGCAGTGGGCGACGACAAGTTTCTGTCTGGCGTGATGTTCTACGTTAAAGGCGTGGAAGGCAAGATTCCTGGCGGTGATAAGAAATAATTTTCTTCATCGCTAATTTGAAAAAGCTGCTCTTGGGCAGCTTTTTTTTATTTGTACTTTTGGATTTTCTTCGTGGTTTTGTAATGCAGGGAGGCTATTGAATACTGTGATGCTTCAGCACTCTGAAACGCGGTGATTGTGTAGCTTGTTGATATGCAAGATTGCTATTTTTGTATGGGAGCTGGCAGGCGGCGTACTCAGCATCAAAGCTGTCCTCCGTGGCGGCCTATAGCCGCTTACTCCCCCTTTATGCCGCTGCGCTGAGTACACCACCTACCAGCTTTTGTGAACCTGGTGGGCGATCACCCGCTAGCTTATTGACCCACCTATTCGCAGCCTTGGCGCTTGGTGTGGACAACGCAGCGGCATAAAGGAGGAGCCCGCAGGGCGGAGGACAGCCGCGGAGATGTTCACGCCAAGTGCCAAGGCGAGCGCAGAACAGGCGTTGAAGGCACGCCAGGAATATTCCAAGCAAGCCTATTTTCAGAGTGTTTTAGGCCACTAACCCAAGTAAATACTGCTCAAGCAGCTATGCAATTAATAGTATTGACCATACCAAACACCCCAACCGAAACACGGGCTGTTAAAAACCAAGCAAAGAACCATGTGACGAGTCGGATCCGTCTCGATGAAAAATATGCAGCAAGGCGCGCGTTGTTGAAGGTAGTGCACCCAAAGCCTAATTTCGCGCGTGTTTGCGAAGTATTTTTCGCGAAAGAGATGCCCGGCTCGAGTCCAGCTATCCGACGCGCACACTTAAATAGAAAAACCTTAACCAAAGAAAATAGTAGAAAACCCATCCAAGCCATAATAGAAACATGATTGAACGCATGCTTTGGCACCCTGTAGCTTTGTCCACTGACCTGGCGGACACGCCCGTAGCGGTACAACTGCTCAATGAAAATATTGTGCTGTGGCGCGATGCGCAGGGCAGGGCGCATGCGTGGGCTGACAAGTGCCCGCACCGTGGGGCCAAGCTGTCGCTGGGGCGCGTGGAGGTAGACGCACAGGGTGCCAGCAAGCTCGAATGCGCCTACCACGGCTGGCAGTTTGATGGCACAGGGCATTGCACACTGGTGCCTGCGCTGCCTAGTTTTGCACCGCCGCCTGCGCACTGCGCCAAAACTTTTACGGCGCACGAGGCTTATGGGCTGGTGTGGGTGCAGCTAGATGCCGCACAAACCAAGCTGCCCGCCTTTGCCGCGCATGCCGACGCGCACTTGCGCAAGGTGCACTGCGGGCCGTACGACGTGGCTACCAGCGCACCACGCGCAGTGGAGAATTTTTTAGACATGGCGCATTTCGGTTTTGTGCACCAAGGCTACCTGGGCGCACGCGACACCGCGGCGCAGGCCGACTATGCGGTAGAGCGCACCATGCACGGCATACGCGCTACAGGCTGCAGGGCGTGGCAGCCGCAAAGCCACGCCAACGCCAGCCAGGGCAGTGATGTGTCGTATACCTATGAGGTGGTGTCGCCCTACTGCGCGCAGCTGGCCAAAGTTCCCGATGTGCGTAGCGCCATGGCCAGTGGTAAACCGGTGGAATGGCGCGAGTCGATAGCGCTGTGGGTATGCCCCGTGTCGCCTGAGTCCAGCCGTGTGTGGTTTACCATGGCGGTGGCAGATTTTGAAACAGCGGCGGCTGAGCTGCAACATTTTCAAAATACTATTTTCATGCAAGACAAACCGATTTTAGAATCGCAAACGCCTGCGCGCCTGCCGCTGGATTTGCGGGCCGAGCTGCACACCACGGCAGACAAGGCATCGTCCGCCTACCGCCGCTATTTGCAAGACAGCGGCATTACTTTTGGAGTGTGTTGA
>JANNCO010000067.1:0-6742 GCA_031386655.1 Polaromonas sp.
GATTACCAAAGGCATGCCGTTGTCAATACAGGTAACGTCTATAGAAAAGGCAGCAAAACCCTCGCCGCTGACTTGCACAGTATCTTTAACTTTACCGGTTGGTAGCAGCCCCGTGCATATAGACCCAGCAGTATCTAAAAAATTTATCGTAATAGGTGCAGAGGTACCCGGCGCGCCGTCAATGCGTGCATCACCTTCAAATTCAACCTGACCACCTTGGGTGTGTACCACTACATCGCATTGCATGCCGGTGTTCAGTGTTAACACGCGTGCGGTAGTCAAAGCGCCTTGCACTTCAATCAACCCACGCTCGATGGCAAAGGGCACTACAGCTGCCAGCATGTTGCCGCAATTGGACGCAGTATCTACCGTATCTTTGTCTGGGTGCAGTTGTGCGAACAAAAAATCTATGTCAACTCCGGGGGTTGAGCTCTTGCAGACCATGCCGACTTTAGAAGTTAATGGGTGCGCACCGCCCAAGCCGTCAATCTGGCGCTTGTCGGGAGACCCCATCACGGCCAGCAGCACACGGTCGCGCGTGGCTTCATGGGCCGGCAAGTCATGCCTCAGGAAAAAAGCGCCTTTAGATGTGCCGCCGCGCATAAGATAGCAGGGTATAGCCGTTTGCATGAAGCGTGTAGTTGCCTTATAAAGTAGTCAGAATTGTGGATGCCGATGGGTTTTCTTGCTACACGAGCACCTCCCTATCTGCTAGAACAAACACTTATAGCCTAAACCTAGTTATGCAAATACAGTAAAGGTATGGACCTCAAACAAATTGAATACTTTGTGCGCGTGGCTGAGCTGGGCAGTTTCACGCGTGCCTCTGCACACCTGAACATCGCCCAGCCCGCCTTGAGTCGCCAAGTGCGTTTGCTGGAGGTAGAACTGCGACAAAACCTGCTGGTGCGCAACGGACGCGGTGCAAACACCACCGAGGCGGGCAAAATGTTGCTGGAGCATGGCCGCGGCATACTGCACCAGGTGCAACGGGCACGCGAAGACCTGGGCCGCGTACGCGGTGGTCTGGCAGGCCGTGTAGCAGTGGGTTTACCAACTAGCGTGGCCAAAGTGCTGACAGTACCTTTGGTTCGCGCATTCAAAGAAAGAATGCCGGAGGCCTCTTTGTCAATCAGGGAAGGCCTGTCGGTGGCCATGCAAGAATCTTTGACGGTAGGGCGTTTGGATATAGCACTGCTCTACAACCCCCTGCCCGCTCCAGATGTTGAACTTACTGAACTGGTAGAAGAAGATCTCGTACTGGTGCAACACCAAAGTCAGCGCAGCAAAGAAGGCCAGGGTATTAGTTTGCGTGATGTGGCTACCGTGCCGTTGATTATTGCTACGCGGCCCAACGCGCTGCGCGCTTTGGTAGAAGCCGAGCTTGGCGCTGTGGGTAAGCGATTGACAGTGGCACTGGAAATCGACGGCGTAGCCGCGACACTGGATCTTGTGGCAGACAACGCAGGCTCGGCTATTTTGCCTGCCAACGCAGTACGCACCGCTGCACAGCCTGAGCGTTACAGCATGCGCCCGGTCAGTGGTTTGCGCAGTCGCCTGGCGCTGGCCGTCAGTGCGCATCGCCCTGCTACCTTGACACAAAAAGCCATGCAGGAACTGATGATCGAGATGGTTAAAAAATACTTTTAAGTTGAGCAGTTTGTATTGTGATTTGGCAACCATAGGCATTTACGGTTGCCCGCCCATCAGAAACTTGCTAACCTAGCTTCATCACCGTCAATTTAAATGAAACAACAAAAAGGAATAAGCCATGGCTATTAATGTAGATATTGATTTAGCGTATGAATTTGAAGTTAAAGCCAAAGCGGCAGAGGTGTTTGCGGTACTGTCCGACGTACCCACCTCGGTGAGTCATTTTCCCAAGGTAGACAAACTGACCGATATGGGCGACGGCGTGTACAAATGGGAGATGGAAAAAGTGGGGACTGCGCAGGTCAATATCCAAACCGTATATGCCAGCAAGTACGTTAGCAACAAAGCCAAAGGCACGGTAGTGTGGACACCTGTCAAAGGCGTAGGCAATGCGCAAGTCGGTGGTAATTGGACGATTACCGATAATAAAAAATCTACTGGTATCACACTGGCCATCAAAGGCGTGGTGGACGTGCCCCTGCCTGGCTTGATGAAAATGATAGTGGGCCCAGTGGTGGAGGGCGAGTTTGAAAAATTGGTAGAAAAATATATTGCCAATTTAATCAAAAAATTTGGCGGAGAAGTTTAAACGGGTGGTGACATGACGTCCCGCGTCGTCAGCACGTCCCGTGCCGTCAGCACGCCAGTACCGCTGCGGTCAATAAATCCTTGCACGTTAGGCGACGCAGCTAGCAGCAGTTTGTCTACCAGCGGGGCCATGGCAATGTGCTCTGGCTCGCACAGCATCACATAGCGGCCGCTGCCATCTGCAATCTCACTGACATAGTCTTGCGCAGACAGCACTGCCATCACAGGCTCTATCTGCAAGGCATCTACCTGCATAGCTGCGCCTAGCTGCGCAATGGTCAAGCCCTTGGCCGGTGAGGTACGGGCGCGGTGCAGGTACTGGATAATTTCTATACACAGCGTAAAGCGCCAGCCTGGTGTGCCGCCACGGCGTTTGACGCCTTGTAGCAAGCTGGGCAAGTAAGCCGCAATCACAGCGCCCAGCAGCACAATGATCCAGGCAATATAAATCCACAGCAGCAAGATAGGTGCGGTGGCAAATGCACCGTAAATGGCGGAGTAGGTAGGTATGGAGGCCAAGTAGATGGCTAGCAGTTTTTTAGCCCCCATAAATCCTGTCGCTACAAACACACCGCCCGTCCAGGCATGCGCGCGCTTGACATTGGTATTGGGCACATACTTGTACAGCGCTGCCATGCCGGCAGCCAGCAATACAAACTCCAGCGCGTCCAGCAGCAAGCGCAAACCACCGGGGAAAAACCCCACCATGCTTTTAGACGCCGACAGCGCATAGGACGTAATGGTCAAACTGGCGGCCAGTAGCACGGGCCCCAGCGTCAAGGCGGCCCAGTACACCAGCAAACGCTGGGCAAACGGGCGGCTGCGTTTGACACGCCATATGCTGTTTAACGTGCGGTCTATCGTAAAAATCAACGCCAGCGCAGTAACCAGCAGCAACGCTAAACCAGCCGCCCCCAAGCGCGAAGCCTTGCTGGCAAACTGCGTGAGGTAGCCCAGCACATTGCGTGCAATGTTGTCGGGCACCAAGCTTTCGATCAGCCATTGCTGTAGCACACCTTGCATTTTTGAGAAGATGGGAAACGCCGTAAAAATGGCCAGCACCACGGTAAACAGCGGCACCAGCGCAATGGTGGTGGTAAATGTCAAGCTGCTGGCTGTCAGCCCCAAGCGGTCTTCGCGAAAGCGCTCACGTAGCACTACAGCGGTATTGCGCCACGGAAACACCTTTAACGTGGCCAGTAGCTCACGCAGCTGCAGCTGGGTTTGTATCCAAAAAAGACCTAAAAAACGCGACTTGGTATCCATGCCGGTATCATGCCATCCAAATAAGGTAATTTGTGTATGAAAAACTCTGTAGATATGACGCGTTGGTTGGCTGTGGGCAGCCTGTTGGGCATGATTGTGTTGGGGCTGGCTTGGGAATTATGGTTAGCACCGCTGCGCCCAGGTGGCTCGCTGCTGGTGCTGAAGGTGCTGCCGCTGTGCATACCATTGGCCGGTATCTTAAAAAACAAAATGTACACCTACCGCTGGGTCAGCCTGATGGTGTGGCTGTATTTTACCGAGGGTGCCGTGCGCGCCTACAGCGACAAAGCGCCCAGCAACTACTACGCCATGGTGCAGGTACTGCTGTGCTGCACCCTGTTTGCCGCCTGCGCACTGCATGTACGGCTGCGGTTGCGCCCTGCAACGCCAGCGCAGGCTACAGACGCTGCCTAAATTTCCACAGATGTTTGCCACAGAACTTTGCCACAGAAGTAACAGTTAAAACTGTTTTTGTTTTGTCCATTACGATGCAGCATCGAGGAGAAAAATTATGTGTACCAGCCCTTTAAAACTCAAATTGACCGCGGTAGTCTTCAGCATGTCAGCGCTGCTGGGGCCTGCCTATGCTGCAGAAATCCAGCTGCGCATTATGGAGACCACCGACGTCCACATGAATCTGCTGAACTACGACTACTACCAAGACAAAAAAACCGATGCATTCGGTTTGGCAAAGTCGATTACCCTGCTTAAAGCTGCCCGTGCTGAAGCTGCCAACAGCCTGCTGTTTGACAATGGCGACTTGATACAAGGCAACCCACTGGGCGACATGGTAGCCAAGATAAAACCGTTTAAAGCTGGCGACGTTCACCCCGCCTACAAGGTGATGAACCAGCTGGGCTACGACGCTGGCAACCTGGGCAACCACGAATTTAATTTTGGCCTGGATTTTTTGCGCCGCACCATTGCTACCGCCAAGTTCCCGTACGTTAACGCCAACGTATTTGTTGACGACAAAGACAACGACGGCGCGAATGCAAAGCACGCTTTTACGCCCTACCTGATATTGAACCGCAGTTTTGTCGACACTGCGGGTGGTAAGCACGCTGTGAAAGTGGGCGTGATCGGGTTTGTACCGCCGCAAATCATGCAGTGGGACCGCCAGAATTTAAGCGGCAAAGTCATTGCCCGCGACATGGTGCAAGTAGCGCAAAAATACGTGCCTGAAATGCGGGCCAAAGGCGCGCAACTGGTAGTGGCTATTCCACACTCAGGCTTTGAAAAGGGCGAAGTAGCCGCCTTTGCTGAAAACGCAGTGTCCAAGCTGGCCGAGGTGCCCGGCATTGACGCCATTTTGTTCGGCCATGCACATGCCGAGTTCCCCAGCGCAGCGTTTGCCAGCTACCCCAAGGTAGACGCAGCACGCGGCACCATTAACGGTGTAGCAGCCGTGATGCCGGGCCGCTGGGGTGACCACCTGGGTATCATCGATTTAACGCTAGACAACAGCAGTGGCCAATGGGCCGTGAAAACCAGCCAGTCCAGCATTCGCCCCATCTTTGACAAAGTAGCCAAAAAAGCCACGGTAGAGGCCGACCCGATGGTAGAAGCCGCTATTGCCACCGAGCATGCAGACACCCTAGCCTATGTGCGCGGCAAAGTGGCCGAGACCAGTGCGCCCATCTACAGCTATTTTGCCCAAGTGGCGGACGACTCCAGTGTGCAGGTAGTGTCCAACGCGCAAACTGCGTATGTCAAAAAAGCCATTCAAGGCACCGACTACGCCAAATACCCTGTGCTGTCAGCCGCGGCCCCGTTCAAAGCCGGTGGCCGCCAAGGCCCCACCTACTACACCGATATTCCCACTGGCCCGATCGCTATTAAAAACGTGGCCGACTTGTACATCTACCCCAACACGCTCAAGGCCATGCTGCTCACCGGCGCAGAGGTGCGCGAATGGATAGAAATGTCCGCTGGTCAATTTAACCAGATCGACCCCAAAGGTGCTGCGCAGCAAGACTTGATTAACGCGGCCTTCCCCTCGTTTAATTTTGACACCATAGATGGCGTGAACTACGAACTGGATTTAACCCAAGCAGCTAAATACGACAGCAAGGGTGCGGTAGCCAACGCAGCATCACGCCGCGTGGTGAACTTGCGCTTTGGCGATAAACCCATAGACGACGCGGCTAAATTTATTGTGGCCACCAACAACTACCGTGCCTATGGCGGCGGCAATTTCCCAGGTTTGACAGCGGTCAAAGTCATCATCGACGCACCCGAGGAAAACCGCGAAGCCTTGGTAGAGTACCTGGCTGCCAACCCCAAGTTCAACCCCAGTGCCGACAATAACTGGCGCATTCAAAACGTGCCAGGCATCAGCATGACGTTTGTATCGGCCAGCGCTGCAGTCAAGTATCTGGCTAACCATGCCAACATCAAACTGCTTAAAGACAATGGCGACGGCAACGCGCTGTACGAGTTGGTGGGTCGCTAAGCCAGAGGCGGGACATTAAGGCCAGATGCGGGGTGCTAGCTGTAGAAAGGTAAGCGCAATGGCAAGCGTCTTAGGCAATCTGCAAGCCACTGGTAGCTTGGCATTGCTCATCATGCAAGGCCATCACAGCCGCCACTTCAAAGTGCATGCTGGGTTGACCTAGCGTTTCTACATAGCGGCAAGCGGCAAATGAAGCAGCGGCTTTTTCATACGCCTGCACCCAAGTCTGCCGCTCTTGCAGGCGCTCAGGCGCTACGGGCCATACGCCAGGGCTTGGGCGCATGTGGTTATGCACGCCAATGCGCCACGGTTTAGCGGTTAGCCGCGCTCTAAAGCAATTTTGCTTCAGGCACATGGCGGTGTACACCGGGTCTGCGCCCAGCGCTTGCAATGCCAGTGCGGCTTCAGGGTCGTGCGGCAACAGGGTTTGGTGTGTCGCCATCAGGCGCAGGCCCGCAGGTGTGCGGTACAGCCTGAACCCCCAGCTGGGGTGCGTGTCTAAAAATGCTTGCACTTTTAGTTTGGCAGCTTGCTCAGGGGCGCTCTGCACAGTAGGCGCTGCAGCAGCGGCAACTTGCCAGCGCTTTGCCAAGGCCGATGCGGTCAGGGCTGCAATGACCCAAGCCAGCATGAAAAGCACTACAGCTACCGGCCAGCTCAACCAGCCCAGCACCCAAGCCAGCGCCATGGTGCCCAGCCACACCGCACTGAAAATACTAAATGTATGGCTAGATGATGCGGGTGATTCAGATTCAAAATCAATATCAGCAAAAAACACAT
>JANNCO010000081.1:0-47694 GCA_031386655.1 Polaromonas sp.
TATTCGCGGCGCAGTGCAGGCCTTGGGGTTGCGCCCCAATCAGGGCGGCGGGCTTGAAGCACGCAGAAATTTGGGATCAGGCAATGTGCTTGTTTGAGCCGTCAGGCGAGTTTGCACATTGACCCCAAATTTCGAGTACTGCAAAGCTTACCCCGAAGGGGGCCGCCGACCGGGGCGCAACCTCAGGGCCTGCACTGCGCCGCGAAACCGCGAGGTCTAAGGAAAGAGACATCCTCGAGCTAATGAACGCACGCTAGACCGCGAAACTGCTTGGTCAAAAGAAAGACATCATCGAGCTAACAAGTGCTTAAGTTGCGCCGCGAAACCGCGAAACCGCGAAACCGCGTGGTCTGAGGAAAGACATCTTCGCGTACAGGCTAGACCAGCTTGCTTATCAACCCCGCCAGCAAACTCAGCGCAATGGTTGAGCCGAGTGGTACAGAGATTAAACGGCCGCGAAAGGTGAAGCTGAAGTCGCCCGGCAGCCGCCCAAAACCCCAGCGCTGCAAAGTGGGGGCTAGCCAGCTGATCAGCAGCAGGGCCAGCAGGGTGACGATCAACCAGCGAAACATGGCAATTGCAATACAGTCACTATAATTTTAATAGCTGCTTGAGCAGGTTTTACTTGGGTTATTGGCCTGTTTTGCATAAAAAACAGTGCCTGGAACGCTTATGGGCGACCAAAATCATCGTGCAGCCGGGTAATGTCGTCCTCGCCCAAATACGTGCCCATTTGCACTTCGATAATCTCTACAGGCTCTGTACCCAAGTTGCTCAGGCGGTGCACTTGGCCTGCGGCAATATCGCAATGTTGACCCGGGACTAGGTCAAACTCACGGTAAGTTAGCGCATCAGCCGGGCCGCTTACTAAATCTTCTGCAGTGCCTTGTGCTGCGCCTTGTGCTGCGCTGTCAGCTTGGCCCAATGTCACGCGCGCCGTGCCGCGTACCACCAGCCAGTGCTCGGCGCGGTGGGCGTGCTTTTGCAAGCTCAGGCGTTGGCCCGGCAGCAGGCAAATGCGTTTGACTTTATTGTGTATTACACCGTTACCGTTACCGTTAGCGTTGCTGCTGCCCGCGCCATAGCTTTTCTCGTCAATCGACTCGTACCAACCCCATGGGCGTTCGCTGCGCTCAACTTGTACGGTGTGCAAGGTAGTGGTCATGGCAATGGCTAAAGAGCTAGAAGTTTGAGTAAGCGGAACTGGTGCGGTGGGTGCATTAGGGGCAGTCAATACAACCAAAATGCAACCAACCCGTTTTCATAATACATCGCCCATATTACAGGCTGCACGCCTACAGCGTGTGTATGCGGTCACCCGCTGCAAAGCCGATGGGTTCAAAATCTACGCCCTTGCCAAAAGCAATGACTTTAAACAGCTCGCCCATTTCATGCTCAGTGGCCAGCTTGGCGGCATGGGCGCGTTGCAGCGGTGGCAGCGCGCCCATGCGCTCTAGCAAGCCGCAGTTCATCAAAAAACGCCCTTGGTTGGCATAGCCCAGCACGTCCAGCCCGGCGTCTTGCCCGGCCAGCGCAATGCCGCTGAAGTTCACGTGGGCGGTAATGTCTTTCTCGCCTATTCTGTCCAGCGGGTCGGGGTCGGCTTGGTGCTGGTAGTGGCACATCAGCGTGCCCATGTGGCGCTGCGGGTGGTAGTACTCACTCTCAGGAAATCCATAGTCAATAAAGAAAGCCGCTCCGCGCGTGAGGTGGCCGGCCAGCGTGCTGATGAAGGCTTCGGCCTGCGGATGTATCTCAGTGACGTAGTCGTGGCTGCCCGGTACATCGACGCTGGGGCGCAGGTGGGTGGGGCGGTCTTGCCAGGCCCAGCAGGCAGCTTGGCTGCTGCTTTCACCAGGCCCTTGCGCAGCGCCCGGTGGTTGCAGCACCACACCGCGCTCGTGCCACACCCCCGCTGTGCGCACCAGCAGTTTGACCGGCATGGCGTCTAGTACTTCGTTGCCTATCACCACGCCTTGCATAGTGGCAGGCAGTGTGTCCAGCCACTGCACGCGGTGGCCCCATGGGGCCAGCGTGGCTTGCTGCCGCGCCCGCAGGCTGGCCGATAGTTCTATGATGAAATAGTGCTCCAGGGCAGTATTTGTCTGCTCAAGCAGCTCACAAATTTGTAGCGCCAGGGCGCCACTGCCAGCGCCAAATTCAAACACATTGCGCGTGCTGGCCGGCATACCCCTACCTATATTCATGGCCTGCAGCGCTTGCGCTACCTGCTGGCCCACGCACGCGCCAAACAAAGGCGACAGCTCGGGCGCGGTGACAAAGTCGCTGCCCTCGATCAGCGTGCCGTCAGCACCCACGCGGGTGGGCAGACTGCCGAATTTTTGCGAACCATGGGCGTAATACCCCAAGCCCGGCGTGTACAGCACTGCGTGCATAAAATCGTCAAACGGCAGCCAGCCACCTGCGGCGCTGGCCTGTTGGCTCAACACAGTCTGTAAGGTGGCAGTTTGAGGCGGCATGTTTTGCCCAGTCACCATGTTGTCTTGTCCGATACACTAGATGTTGATCTTTTCACCCCTGTATTGTCTATGAATGCCAGACCTGAATCTGCCCCAAACGCCGACAGCGCCCCGATGGCGTCTGTTGCACCCATTACACCCGTTATACCCATTACGTCCGCTGCGCCTGTAGTATTGGTCACCGGTGCCGGCAAGCGCTTGGGCCGCGAGATTGCGTTAGCCTTGGCCCGCGCAGGGTGGCGCGTGGCCGTGCACTACCGCGGCTCTGCACCAGAGGCCCAGCACACCGCGGCCGACTGCGCAGCGCTGACGGCAGGCAGCGCTGCCTTTCAGGCCGATTTGGCCAACGAGGCCGCTACCCGCGCCCTGTTGCCCGCCGTGGCAGCGCAGATGGGCCGGGTCGATGCCGTAGTTAACTGCGCTGCGCTGTTTGAGCACGACACCGCCGCCAGCTTCAGCTACGCCGCGCTGGACGCGCACCTGCATGCCAACACCGCCGCACCCATTGTGCTGGCGCAGGCACTGCACCAACACGTGGTAACGCGTGCGGCTGGCGGGGAGATTAAAGGCTCTACAAAAGACGCTGCAAAGGGCAACGTAAACAGCGACATAAACAGCGACATAAAAGGCGTGGTGGTCAACCTGCTAGACCAAAAGCTGTGGAACCCCAACCCCGATTTTTTAAGCTACACGCTGTCCAAAGCGGCGCTGGAGGCTGCCAACACCTTGCTGGCGATGGCACTGGCACCGCAGGTGCGCGTGGTAGGTGTGGCACCAGGCCTCACGCTAACCAGCCATATGCTGACCGATGCCGAGTTTGAGGCGCGGCACAAGCTCAGCCCGCTGGGGCGCAGCTCTACCGTGCAAGATGTGTGCGCCAGCGTTTTGTTTGCGCTTGCCAACCAGTCCATTACCGGTACCACACTGCTGGTAGACGGCGGCCAGCACTTGATGAAGTTTGAGCGCGATTTTTCGTTGATGTAATTTCACTGTAACCACTTGCGCATAAATCGCGCTAACATAAGACAACACAATGGCTACAAACAAAGGTACTCAAACTCTCCACTTGGCAGGGCTGCGTTTCAGCGCCAACCTGGGCATTCTAGAGTCCGAGAAAACCCAGTCGCAGCCCATCCAGGTCGATGCCGAGCTCAACCTGGGCACGCAGCCGCTCATGCCCACCGACGACGAGATCAACCATGTACTGGACTACCGCAAAGTGCGCCAGATCATTATTGAAGAATGCACCGAGCGGCATATCAACTTGCTGGAGAGTTTGATTGGCAAACTGGCAGTGCGCTTGATGCAGCTGCCCGGCGTGCTGGGCGTGCGCGTCAAAATTGCCAAGCTGGAAATTTTTGACGATTGTGAAGTCGCCATTCGGGTAGAAACCGGCCAATGGTAAACAAGTTTGCCCCCACCGGCCCTACCACCAGCCCCGACACGCTGCAAGCCGAAACACGGCTGGACAAACCCAAGCTGGGCCAGCTGCTGGTGTGCAGCCTGGTCGTGGGCAAACCGCTGCAGGTGCAGTTGCAAGCGCTGTTTGATCTCAGCGTGCGCAACAACCGCAACCGCGGTTTGACCGGTGTACTGCTGTGCGGCAACGGCGTGTTTGTGCATTGGCTGGAGGGGTTGACCGACTATCTGGACGACGCTTGGCATTCGATTGCCAAAGACACGCGGCATGAAGACATCGTGGTGCTGTGGGAAAACAGGGACGCTCCCGACAGGCTGTTTGGTGACTGGGTGATGGGCTTGCGCAGCAGCATCGTGGCGCAAGATTTGCTGGCATTGCTCAACGTGGTCAAACAACAGCAATCGCCCAAGGCCATGCTGCGCACAGGCTACTACGAGGTGTTCAGCGAAGCGGTAAGTTTGCTGGAGCGCGTGTGCCTGCCGCAGGCCGACCACAGCAGTACCGAGCTGCACACCAAACCCCACAAATTGGTAGGCCCCTCACGCGCGGTGGCAACCGCAATGCTCAATACGCCATTCACGCCCTACATGGTGGCGTCGGTAGCGGCCACGGCCAAAACAGGCTACCAGTCAGAGCTGAGTTCGCTGAACACAGATGCGTCGTCTCTGTTTAAAAATTCGGTCCCCATGGAGCACACAGCGCTGTTCGATATGGCCGCTGAGGGTGTGGACGATTTGCTGACCCTGCTGGACATGCCGCTGCGCTGGGCCCTGGGCCGCGACCTGTGGGCGCGGCGCGAGCTGCTAAGCAACAAACCCCTGCACTGGACGTATGAAGGCAAGCTGGTGGTGGTGGTAGACCACAAAACCTGGAAGGTAGGCATGCACCCCGAGCTGACCAGCGTGGCCTACGAACAAGCCGCCATGGTCGAGCGCCTGCGCAGCGCCAACGACATTCCCCAGCAGTTTCGCCAAACCACGGCCTATGCGCTGTTTTGGGACTATGCGCAGTCTGACGGGTCGGACGACCTGCGCCTGCCGTCGCGCTTTACCAAGGAGAAAATGCGTATTCGCCTGCGCCGCTCGCCACCCGTGCCCGAGCCTACGTTGACAGCGCACCAGCAGCGCTTGCTAGATTTGCTTACCCATGGCCCTGAGAGTTTGGCAGATTTGGCCCAGTCGCTGGGGCTGCCACCTGACGCGATGCTGGAGCTGCTGCGGCCTTTTTATGCTGCGCGGTGTATTGAGGCTGTAGCCGCGGCATAGTGTGTAAGTTTGCCAGTTCTTGGCGCGCCTGCATGGGAGTTTAGAATTAGTGTGACTTTAAAGTTAGTGTCACTTTAAAGTTAGTGTCACTCCAACCTTAGTTCGGTTTTAAATCAGCGCGTGCGCTTTGGTAGCTGTCATCTTCCACAGCCCGCTCCCACATCTGGCTTAGCGTTTCATCGGGCGTGCTGCTGCCCGGCTGCGAAGAAGTGGGCTTTCTGCGCACATAGCGGATAGCGCGTTGCCCCCAATCTGTCTGGTTAAGTCGCGACTGCAGCGCAGCATGCAGTCTGCGGGACGAGCCGTCAAAACTGCGCGCGCTGCTGGCCGCAATATGAAAGCGCATCAGCGGTTCACCGTGCGTTGCCTCGCGGTCTGTCATGGCTGCCAAAGCTACCAAGCGGGCCAAGCGGTCGGTCACGTCGCTGCCCAGCGACAGGCCCGGCATCAATACAGCAAACACGTTTTTATCAACGTGTGCCACAGCATCCTGTTCACGCGCTACGGTGCGCAGCAGGCGTACTGCGCGCGCTGCAGCAC
Source organism: Polaromonas sp. (assembly GCA_031386655.1). Lineage (GTDB taxonomy): Bacteria > Pseudomonadota > Gammaproteobacteria > Burkholderiales > Burkholderiaceae_C > JAAFIP01. The sequence goes on from JANNCO010000081.1 coordinate 5,706, forward strand.
GCTGTGCCACTTGGCCGCGCAGCAGTACGGGTGCAGGGTTGCGGTGTGCATGGTGCGTTACCAATACATAGGCGACAGCCATGTCTTTGCCTGGCACGCGCGCGGTGTCCCACAGCTGCTCCAGCGTTGCTGGAAACACCTGCGGGGTGATAAAACCGGTGAGCGGGTCGGTACTTGCCAGGGTATTTTTCTGCACTACTTTAGAGTGGGCCTCTCTGGCGCTCAAGTGCAATGCCACCCACAAAATCACTATTTCAAAAGCCAAGGCGTACAGCACGGCGTTATACGGCAACCAAGGCAGTGCCGCAAAGCCCAGGCCTTCAACAGTAGCCAAGCCTGAGGCAATGATCAGCGGCGCGTTGGCCAGCACCCACAGCCACGCCACCGCGCCACCGCGACGAACCGCGCGCAGCACCAGCGCCAACACTGCTGCAATCGACAGCAAATAATACAGGGTGTAGGCCACTAACCGCGGCGTGCCGGGGTCCAAAAACAAATACAGCAAGATCACCAAACTGTCGATGGCCAGCAAAGACACCAAACTATGGCGAATCCACCGGCGATCTGCCGCGGTGATAAACATGGCGCGTGCAAATTGCAACTGCAGCATCATTTGCGTCATGACGGTAATAACAATAGACACCTCGGACCAGTGGGTAGCCAGTGGCCACAGCGCATAGCCGCCCAGCCCGATATAGGCAGCGGCAAACAGTACGCTGGACGCCACGTACGCGGCATACCACGCATAAGCGGGCATGCGGTACACGCTTGCCATAAAAAAGCAGGCCAGGGACAAAAACACCATAGGCCCCAAGAACAGCCCAGCGATCAAGAAGGTGTTTTGCGCTTTGCTTTTAGCTGCCGTTTCGCTGACCAGCGACACTTTGAAATTAAGCGGCACACTGTTTTGAACTTGCAGGTAAATATCACCCTGCCCACTGTCCCACGCGGGCACATTGAATTGGGGCGTCAGGCTGGGGTTGGGCCACTGGCGGTGGGCAATCCAGTCGCCAGCCACTTGCCGTGTCCAGGCCCCGCTGGGCGCCAGCGTGTGGGCCGTCACAGTGTCCACATACGGTTTAGATACATCTATCAACCATGCCGCAGGCACAGGCTGCGCGCTGGTCACTCGCAGTTTGAGCCATACTGACTGGCCCGTTCCAGAGGAATACGCGCGGTCGGGATCAAAGGGCGTGAAGTCTTGCGGCGGGCTGGCCGCTATCTGCGCAGCCGTTTTATTTATCTGTGCTTGGCCGTTTTTGTAAATGGTTGTCTGCAATACCACGTCGTCTGGGCCGGGCAGCATAGGTGCGGTTTGTGCAAGAACGTTAGCCCACACACCCAGCCATGCGCAGGCCAGCAGCAAGCTGCGTAGCCAACAACGGGCAATCGACCTTAATAAAATCATGGTGCAGACAAGCAATTGAAAAAAATTGTGACAACCATCAACGCACGAAATTTTAGGCTTCGCGTCTTGTCAGTGCATCTAGGTTACGCGCTCTAATCGATTACAGGTGCTTTTGGTTGTGATTTTTTTCACATAGGCACCCGAAACTATAGGTAACTTGCCACTGTGAACCTTTGATGGTTTGGCTGTAGCATTTTGGCCCATGTTAATACACATCTATGGCGCCCAGGTCAGCGTCGGCCTGGCCCAACACCTGCAAGTTGCCGCTGGGGCAGCAGTTAAGTAGGCTGCGTGCTGGCTTGAATATCAGCGTCGGCTGCGCGACGCCAAAAACTGCTTAACGTCTCGTCAGCCGCTTTTGCGCTGGCCTGCGCGCCGTAGCGCACCGAAATATTACGCACAAAGCGAATGGGTTTGTGCCCCCAGGCATCGTTGCGTTGCAGCTTGTCAGTTAAAGCCCCAGACATTTCTTTGGAATCGCCAGCAAAGCTGCGGGCGGTAGTGGCAGTAATATGAAAGCGCAGCGGAGCTTCCTGGTGGCTGTCTTTGTCGGTCATGATGCCTAGTGCGATCAGACGGGACAAACGGTCGCTCAGATGGCTACCCAACGACATGCGCGGCATGATCAACGCGTAGATGTTTTTATCGACATGGGCGATGATGTCATGCTGGCGTGCCACGGTGTGCAGCATGCGCACAGCCCGCTCTTGGGTGCGTGCACGCGGCGGCGTGCCGTGCAAGCCTACGTCATCAGGGCTGTGCTTGACCTCAATGTAAGCTACTGCCACGTCATGCTTCAAATTTTGTGCTTCGTCCCACAGGCTGGCCATAGTGTCGGGCAGCAGGCGTGAGGTAACAAACCCTGTCATCGGGTCGGTACCCGCCAGTGTGCTGCTGCGCACGGTTTTGGCATATTGCGATTTGGCATGCAAATGCAGCGCCGCTAGCAGCAAGGGCATCTCAAATACAAATGCGTACAAAGGCGAGTTGTAGGCCAGCCAAGGCAGCGAAGCATACCCAAGGTGCTCTATCACCGACAACGCAAAGCATATAAGCAGGGGTGCGTACGCTACTAACCAGACGATGGCAACCGTGCTGCGATCCTTGGCCCATGCACGTACTGAAATAGCCACAGTGATCAGGCCCAATACAAACGGTTGAACCGTAAACAATATGGTGCGCAACGCTGCATCACGGATCACAATAAAAGCCGTCAATGCTAAGACGTTGGCAGCTAACAGCGCGTAAGCCGTGCCACGCAGCCATTGCGGCGAAGTGTGATTTATAAACATAACGCGGCAAAACTGCAATTGCAATGCGGCTGCAAGAATGGAGCACACACCAATGGATATTTCTGGCCATTGTGTCGATTTGCTCCACAGCAGATAGCTACCCAAGCCTGTAAAACTTGCAATCACCAAGATCGCGCTAACAGCGTAGGCACTGTACCAGGCGTACGTGCTGCTGCGATAGGTGACAGACAGCGCAAAGCTGGCGAGCGCCATGAAGGCCATTGCACCCAACACGAACACTATTTGTAACAGGTCGGATTGCAATGTTTGGTTGGCCTCAGTCGTCGGCAAGAGCGAGACGTTGAGCCGAATCGGAATGAGGCTGTAGACCGCTGCATAAAAGTCGTGTGTTCCGGCGGTAAGGGGCGGCAGGTCAAACTGCGGGGTTAAACTTTTTTTTGCCCACAGCTGGTGTGCTACCCAGTCACCCGCACGTTGCTGCGTCCAGCGCCCATCAGCTTGCGGCTGATGAAGCACTATTTTGTCGGTAAATGGTTTGGAAAAGTTCACCGTCCACGGCTGGGCCGCAGCATTGAGGGGCACGTTTATACGCAGGCGCAGCCATACAGGTTGTGTGTCTGCAGCGGGGTATGCCGTAATGCTGCTGAACAAGCTAAAGTTATTGTCCGGGCTACTGGCTACTTGGGCAACAGTCAGGCTGTCTGTTGCCAAGCCGTGGCGAAAAACTGCCACAGACAGGACAGGTTGCGCCTGTGCTGCTGGCAAACTTGTGGCTTGAGCTTGAGCTTGAGCTTGGGCTTGGGCTTGAGCTTGAGCTTGAGCTTGAGCTTGGGCTTGGGCTTGAGCTTGGGCTTGAGCTTGGGCTTGAGCTTGAGCTTGAGCTTGAGCTTGAGCAGCAAAGGGTTGCAGCCCTGCGAGTGTGCAGAGAAAAACCAAGGCGAATATCCGGGCAAGCATCATTTTTATTTGAAATAGCGGTAAGTATTTAAGTCAAAACTTATTTTTATACAGGGCGGTGCAGCGCGCAAGCTTTGTGGCAATACCAGCTTTTAACAGCGTGCAATACATCACAGCCCCGTGCATACCGCATAACCCGCCTGAAGGTGCGAAAATGCAGCCATGAACGCCCCCACTGAACCCAGCGCTTGGTTACAAGCTGCCACTGCCACCGCACCGCAAGCCGTAACGCATCAGCCGGTAGCAGAAGCCAGCGGCGCACGCACCACCTTTGAAAACAACAAACTCGACAAACGACTGTGCCGCCTGGCGGGCCAGGCTATTGTGGACTACGGCATGATCGTGCAGGGCGACAAGGTGATGGTGTGCGTCTCGGGCGGCAAAGACAGCTACGCCTTGCTGGACATTTTGCTCAAACTGCAAAAGCGCGCACCGATAGATTTTGAGCTGATCGCCGTCAATTTGGACCAAAAGCAACCCGGCTTTCCTGCTGATGTGCTGCCCGCTTACCTGGACAAGCTGGGGGTTAAGTACCACATCGAAAACCAAGACACCTACAGCATCGTGAAAGACAAAATTCCCGACGGTAAAACCATGTGCAGCCTGTGCAGCCGCTTGCGCAGGGGCATTTTGTACCGCGTGGCCAAAGAGTTGGGCTGCACCAAAATTGCTCTGGGCCACCACCGCGACGATATGCTGCAGACGCTGTTGCTCAACATGTTCTTTGGCGGCAAGCTTAAAGGCATGCCGCCTAAGCTGCAAAGCGACAATGGCGAACACATTGTCATTCGCCCACTAGCCTATGTAGACGAGCGCGACTTGGTCAAATACGCGCAAGTACGCCAATACCCCATCATTCCGTGCACGCTGTGCGGCAGCCAGGAAAACCTGCAGCGCAAGCAAGTGGGCATGATGCTGCGCGAATGGCAAACCAAGCATCCCGGCCGCTTGGACAATATGCTGCACGCCCTGCAAAACGTGGTGCCATCGCATTTGATGGACGCCAAGCTGCACGACTTTAAAAACCTGTCGGCTACCGGCACGCCTGACGCAGCGGGTGACAAAGGCTTTGACGTGGAGAGTTTTGCACCTGCGGCCAATGTGGTGCGCTTTGATTAGGTTGCAAGCCATGTTTTTTAAGCATTACAGTGCTCTAACCCAGGTAAAACCTGCTCAAGCAGCTATTGTATTAATAGTAACTACTGTTTTTTTGCAGATCACAGCTTGCTCCACCGTGCGAGTGATTGACAGCGATGTGACCGCCTTTTCCAAAGCGGCTATCGCGCCAGGCAGCACCTACCGGTTTGAGCGTTTGCCTTCACAGCAGGTAGACGCTGCGCGCCAAGACCAGATCGAAGCCATGGTGCAAGCGGCGCTGGACAAAGTCAAATTGCAGCGCGTAGGCGACGCACCGGGCAGCCCCGCCGCGCGCTACAGCGTGCAACTGACGCTGACCATGCAGACGCAAGACCGCAGCTATTACTGGGACGACTGGGGCTACCGGCCCATCGGGTCGCTGGGTGTGGTGGGCGTGCCCGGTGTGCTCGGGGGTGGGGCAGGCAGTGTGTCGGTCACCATTGGCAGCGGGCCCTACTGGTCGGGCTGGGGTGGCACCCCCTACGGCTACGCCCATCTCGCACCGCCTTACTATGTGCGTGACATTGCACTGCTGCTGCGCGACACCACTAGCAACCAATTGGTGTACGAGACGCGTGCCCGCCACGAAGGCCCGTGGGCCGATAGCGCCGCTGTGCTGCCCGCCATGCTAGACGCGGCGCTGCAGGGCTTTCCCACGCCACCTGCCGGGCCACGCCAGGTGCGGGTGGAAATACCGCGTTGATTTAAAAACATGCCAATGGGCACGTAAAACAGACTTAATTTACAGGCTAAATGTGTCAAAAGCGCCGTATTACCTGCTCAAGCAGCTATTAAATTCGTAGTAATGGAAGTTACCCGCATCACCGCCGTGCGCCATGGCGAAACCGCCTGGAACGTGGACACACGCATCCAGGGCCAGCTGGACATAGGCCTGAACGCCAAAGGCTGTTGGCAGGCCGAGCGCGTAGGTGCAGCGCTGGCGCAGGAGGACATCAGCGTGGTGTACAGCAGCGACTTGTGCCGCGCCTATGACACGGCATTGTCGATAGCCCAGCCGCATGGTCTGGTGGTACAAACTGACGAAGGCTTGCGCGAGCGCGGCTTTGGCGAGTTTGAAGGCAAAACTTTCACCGACATTGAAGCCGCCTGGCCTGAGCAAGCGCTGCAGTGGCGCAAGCGCGTACCCGACTACACACCGCCCGGTGGCGAGTCGTTGCTGCAGTTGCGAGAGCGCATAGTGCCATGCGTGCAAGCCCTGGCCCAGCGCCATGTGGGCCAGCATATTGCTGTAGTAGCCCACGGCGGCGTGATGGACATGCTGTACCGCGCCGCCACCGGGCTCGACCTGCAAGCCCCCCGCACCTGGGATTTGCACAACGCAGCGATCAACCGCCTGCTATGGAACGGTGAGCACTTTACTATTGTGGGCTGGGCGGATAGTTTGCACACGGACAACGCCGTCTTTGAGGCGGCGCAGGGTGCTGCACGCGATGAAACTACTACTTAGTACCGTTGCGGGCTTGCGTGGTTTGGTACGGGATTCGTTGTTCTGGCGCGCGCACTGCTGCGGCGTGTGCCCCATGCCCAACGTACCTAGCGGCCCTTTACTGTTTGTCATGAGACACACGCCACAGCAGCGCGCTTGTACTAGGCCGAAGTTTAAGTGCACTGATAGTTAGGAAGCGTAAAGCTGTCACGCCGCCCGTCCAAGGTAAACAACGAAACCATGCATTGCCGTGGGGAAGTTCAGTCACGCGCCACATCCAAAGAAAATAATGAATCAACGCGTCGCCAAACGGAATCCAATCCCAGCTACGCCGTTCAAACCTCACCAAACAAACCGTTCTCTGCCTTGGGTGGCACGACACCCAAATGTTTAAAAGCCGCCAGCGTAGCGATGCGTCCGCGTGGTGTGCGTTGCAGGTAGCCTTGCTGAATCAGGTAGGGCTCAATCACATCTTCAATCGTGTCGCGCTCCTCGCCAATGCTGGCCGCTATGTTGTCTAGCCCCACCGGGCCACCGTCAAATCGGTGAATCACGCATTCCAGTAGCTTACGGTCCATGATGTCAAAACCTTGCGGGTCGACATCGAGCATCTTCAATGCTTTGTTGGCAATGTCTAGCGTGATGACGCCAGTGCCTTTTACGTCCGCATAGTCGCGTACGCGGCGCAGCAGGCGGTTGGCAACACGCGGTGTGCCGCGTGAGCGGCGGGCAATCTCAAAGCCGCCTTCTTCGTCTGTGGGTGCGTTCAGCAGCGCGGCACTGCGCTTGACGATGCGGGCTAATTCTTCGGCGGTATAAAACTCTAGCCGCGCTACGATGCCAAAGCGGTCTCGCAGCGGGTTGGTCAGCATGCCGGCTCGGGTGGTAGCACCCACCAGTGTAAAGGGCTGCAAGTCCAGCTTGATGCTGCGCGCCGCCGGGCCCTCGCCAATCATGATGTCGATTTGATAATCTTCCAGCGCGGGGTACAAAATCTCTTCCACCACAGGGCTTAAGCGGTGAATTTCGTCGATAAACAGCACATCGTTTTTTTCCAGATTGGTCAGCAGTGCCGCCAAGTCTTTGGGTTTTTCCAGCACCGGGCCCGAGGTTTGGCGCAGGTTCACACCCAGTTCGTGCGCGATGATGTGGCTAAGCGTGGTCTTGCCCAAACCAGGCGGCCCAAACAGCAGCACATGGTCTAGCGCCTCGCTGCGCTTTTTAGCTGCCCCAATAAAAATCTCCAACTGCTCCCGCACCTTGGCCTGGCCCACATACTCGTCCAGTAGCTTGGGCCGCAACGCCCGCTCAATCGCTTCTTCTTTGGGCGAATCGGGGGTGGCCGAGATCACGCGATTTTGCGCGCGCTCGGGTAGCGAGAAGTTATCGGTTTGGATGGTCATGCGGTTTACAGATCACAGTGAATTTTGCTAGGGCTGCTTAACAGCGAAATCCCGCAGCTTAGACAAAGGTGCAGCAGCTAATTCTTTCAGCGAGGTTCCTACCTCAACTTGCGGGTTGGATGGCGGGCTGAGATTCATGCGTTTTTCTTTCCTGTCGATATTGGTTTTTGCGGACTCAAAAACTTCCAGTAAAGATTTTTGAAGATCAAAGCTCTCACCAAACGCTTCTTTAACAAAAAAAGTATTGGTGCTTTCGTAGGCGCAGCCAAACGAGCTGCGGTCTTTGTCGGCAGCAGTCAGAATAATCCGGTTGGCATTTTTAAGTGGCGCGATAAAAGATCCGGAATAGCAAGCCGACAATGCCAGCACCACGGGTTTGCTGTTCAATTTGAGCAACCATTTTTGCAAGTCGGCAGCACTGACCACACCGTAGTCCTGGTTACCCGCATTCACAGCAAGAATTTCTTTGTTGCCATGGGTGCTGAGCAGTAAAACTATCTTGTCCTGCGGCCTGGCTAAGCGGCCTAGCTCGTCAAGGACTTGTTCTATGTTTTCCCGGGTGGCATAGGGCAAGTCAGCCTCTTGGCCTAGCACGGGGTTAGCCAGTTTAAACACAATGGCTTGCGTATCCATGCGCTGCACTGCTTTGGCCCCCAGCAGCACATCTTGGCGAAAAGCCTTGGACTGCGCATGCATAGCAAAGCCCGCGTACAAAATGCGCGGTTCAATGCTGCTAGCTAAAATCTCTTTAGCTTGCGCGATTTGCATTTGCAGTTTGCTGTCGCTTAGCTGTTTGTTTTCTTTTTGGTAGGGCGATGATGCGCAACCAATCAAGGCCAAGCACGCTGCAACAACGCAACACCGGACAAAATTACAAAATTTCATATTCGCCTTTTGTAAAAATTACTTAGCTAATACGTTTAACGCCAATTAATCCCATTGCTTACTTCACAGTCCGCAGGCAGTGCTTTAAATGCTAAAGCAACACTGCAATCAGTGTACAAGTTGAACAATATCATTGAACTCTGCACAAGCCAGCTTAAAAATGCTCTCGCGTACCTTGCCCCAAGGGTGTGCGCTAGCCCCACGCAAACGCCAGTCAAATGACTTGGGTTGATTGCAAATAATATAGCTGGCTTCTCCCGTTGCTTTGCTGTTGTCTACTGCAAACGGGTTGGTTGCGTTGGTCATGGCAGTCGACATGGGCAAACCTATCACCAAGGCTGTGCGCTCGTTATAAGCGCGCGCAGACAATACCAGCATAGGATGCAAGTCACGCATTTCTTTGCCGACTTGCGGGTTAAAGTTGATCCAGATAATGTCACGTCGATCAGGCACCCACGGCTTGATTGCGCTCATGGGCGTGCGCCAAATTCAGCACCTACAGGAGCGTCAGCCATAAGCTCGCCGCCATGCACGGCAGGGTCGTAGGCTTTGAGTTTTTGAGCCAGAGTCAACTTGGTCATTTTCGCGCGTAGCTCAAGCCGCCCCTTGGCTAGCACATGCGCCTCCAACGGGGTATCTGGGGTAATGCCCAGGGCTTGCATCAAATCACGGCTCAAACGAATGCCGTGGCTGTTGCCCCAGGGAGTGATAGTAAGCGATGAAGTGGTCATGCCTAGAGTATATCCCAGCGGATATACATTTGCAATCTGCATTTCTGATTCTGCGCGATTAGCGGTTGTACTGGATTAAATGCTGGAGAACCGAGAGCGGTATTATTTATGGGCACAAATTAATTGCATAGACACTAAACGGCTATTTATCAGCAACTTAGTATCAAATTCTGCTATTGCAGAACTTTGTCTCCAATTCAAGGATTTTAAATATGATACTTCTTTAATGACTACAAGCATCAATATAGCCAAACCGAAACCTCCGCTTGCAAATCCAAGAGCTACAGACATCTTCCATAAATTTTTTGTCTGCGCAGTGTGTGGTGCAATTCGATCAACGAAGAGCAGTACAGGGTCACCAGAATGTCTCCAGCTGTAGCCGTTGGTTGAGCTCATTCCATGAAGTGTTTTGTAGTGCTTAGAAAATGGGCATTTGTAAATTACCGTTGATGAATATCTGAAACCAATATCAGTTCGATGGTTAGTTTCTTTAAAGCCAGCCCATTTGCCAATTACTTCGACAGCGCGAGTTTTAAATTACCACTGCTTTTTAATATAGTGGACACCAATCAAGAACGCAGTTAACCCCACACAGAACAAAAACATAGCCCAAAGCAACGTAGCCATTGTCACTTCGCCAACGCCTTCAGCGCCAACTTAATCCCCTCACTCACCCCACAGTCTTGCGGCAGCGCCTTCAGCGCTGATGCAGCATCGCGGTCGCTGTAGCCTAGCGCCACCAGGGCTTGCAAGATGTCGGCTTGGTTGTCGTTGGCAGCACCCGTGTGCGGGCCAATGTCGGCGCCTAGCTTGCCTTTAAGTTCTAGCATCAGCCGCTCGGCAGTTTTTTTGCCGACACCGGGGATTTTGGTCAGGCGGTTGGCGTCTTGCAGGGTAACGGCTTGGGACAGCTCGGCTACGCTCATGCCGCTTAATACGCCCAGCGCCATCTTGGGGCCTACGCCAGATATTTTGATAAGCTGGCGAAACGTGGTGCGCTCTTGCACTGTTGCAAAGCCAAACAAAATTTGTGCATCTTCGCGCACGACAAAATGAGTTAATAAACTCACTTTTTCGCCTAAAGTGGGCAGGTTGTAAAACGTGCTCATGGGCACGTCTACCTCGTAGCCTACGCCAGCGCAGTCCACGATAATTTGTGGCGGATTTTTTTCTGCCAAAGTGCCGGTAAGTTTGCCAATCATGGTGTTTTGCAGGGTGGTTAGTAAAGTGGAGGGCGCTTTTAGCTAAGATGCGGGTTCTAACAGGATTATCCACTTGATTATTCGCCACCTTTTCTCGCCTAGCAACAATACCCGTATCAGCCACCTGTGCGGCCCTTTGGACGAAAACCTGCGCCGTATTGAGCAGGCGCTCCAAGTCAAAATCGCCCACCGCCACGAACAGTTTAAGGTGGACGGCACCAAGGCAGCGGCCACACGCGGCATGGAGCTGCTGCAAGCGCTGTACGAGATTGCGGCGCGGCCCATCAGCCTGGAAACGCTGCAACTCATGCTGGCTGGCGATGCCGGTATGACAGCCGATGGCACCAGCACGCTGCAAACCCGGCGCGAAGACCTACGTGCGCGCACGCCCAACCAAGCCGCTTACCTGGAGAACATTGCCAGCCACGACATTACTTTTGGCATTGGCCCGGCAGGCACTGGCAAAACATACCTGGCAGTGGCCAGCGCGGTGGACGCGCTGGAGCGCAGCAGTGTGCAGCGCATTGTGCTAACCCGCCCAGCGGTAGAAGCGGGCGAGCGGCTGGGCTTTTTGCCCGGTGATTTAACGCAAAAGGTAGACCCCTACCTGCGCCCGCTGTACGACGCGCTGTACGAGCTGATGGGTGTAGACAAAGTGCTCAAGGCGTTTGAACGCCAGCAGATTGAAATTGCGCCGCTGGCCTTTATGCGCGGCCGCACGCTAAACCACAGCTTTATCATCTTGGACGAAGCGCAAAACACCACGCCTGAGCAGATGAAAATGTTTTTAACCCGTATAGGTTTTGCCAGCAAAGCGGTGATCACGGGTGACGTGAGCCAGATAGATTTGCAGCACGACCAAACCAGTGGCTTGGTGGAAGCCGACGTGGTGCTCAAGCGCGTGCAAGGCATTGCCCACAGCCGATTTACCAGCGCCGATGTGGTGCGCCACCCGCTGGTCGCGCGCATTGTGGATGCGTATGATGCAGCCAAAAAGTAAAACAACCAGTAAAACAACAATTCAAGTTACTATTAATTTCATAGCTGCTTGAGCAGGTTATACGGTACAGGAGGCATATTTGGCATCTAAAAACACGATTGAAACAAGCATTCAGCTGCAATGGGGCGAGGTACCCAACGCAGCCGCACTGCGAAAAATAGTGACCCACGCCCGCGTGCACACCTGGGTACGCCACGCGCTGCTGGGCGCTGCCGAGATGACCGTGCGTATCGAAAGCACTGCTGAGGCCCAGCGCCTAAACCTGCTGTACCGCCAAAAAAACTACGCCACCAACGTGCTGACCTTTGACTACGCCATTGAACCCGTGGTGATGGCAGATCTGGTGCTGTGCGCCGACGTGGTGGCGCGCGAGGCTGCAGAGCAAGGCAAGGCACTGGAGGCCCACTACGCCCACCTCATCATCCACGGCACGCTGCATGCCCAGGGCTACGACCACGAGGCTACTGAAAAAGATGCCTTTGAGATGGAGGCACTGGAGATTTTGCTGCTGGCTGCGTTAGGTTATCCCAATCCGTATTGAAGCTACCCCGCCATGGCCCGCCCCCAATCTGCCGACCACCACCTAAAGCGCGACTCCATCTTGGACGCTGCCGCACAGTGCTTTGCCGATCAAAGCTACAGCGCCGCCAGCATGGCCACTGTGGCCGCCAAAGTAGGTGCCAGCAAAGCGCGCATTTACCACTATTACGACAGCAAAGAGGCGCTGCTGTTTGACCTGCTGGACCGCTACACCCAACGCCTGCTGGCTGTGGTGGGCGAGACCGAGGCGCACGCCCAGCGCCAAAATATGACCGACCGCCAGGCGCTGCACGCGCTGGTGCGGGCGTTTCTAGTGGAGTACGAAAACTCTGCCACGCGCCATGTAGCACTGCTGAACGATACAAAATTTTTAAGCAATGCAGTAGATGCTGCAGCGGGCAGCACGGCAGGCAGCACAGCAGGCAACACAGCAGGTAACACGACAGGTAAGTCGCAGCGCAATACCATTGTGCAGCGCCAGCGTGACATCGTCAGCGCCTTCACCCGCTTTTTGCGCCGCGCCTACCCTGCACGGTTAACCGATGCCAACCAAACCGCCGTCACCATGATGCTGATGGGCATGATCAACTGGACCTTTACCTGGCTGCGCCCCGGCGGGCCCATGAGCTATGCAGATTTTGCGGACGAGGTTATTTGCACGCTAGAGCGCGGACTGCAGTAAATTTATGAAAGAAATAGCCAGTAACCCAAGTAAAACCTGCTCAACCAGCTATTAAATTCATAGTAGACAAGAATTATCTTTCAGCGACCTGCTGTGCCAGTCGCGCAAATACATCCACACCCATTTGCAGCATCAAATCGGGCAAATCTATCATTACCCAGTTCTCGCGCAGTGTGTCGCTTTCCCTGCGCCACCAGTCGGCCACGCGCATGTGGATGGGGCCGTTGGTGACCTTGGCACCCAAATAGTCGCCTGCATGCGTGGCATACACACTGGGCCAGCCGGTAGAAGCTATAAAGTGCCCCTCGCTGATGCGGCAGATATGGTGGCCACCCTTGCGGTCTGGAAAGGCGTGCAGAAAAGGCTTTTGGTGGTGCTGTTGAAAACCCTCAACCGTACGCGACGTGCCAATACCGCACGGCCCGTACCACATCATCTCGGGGTGCCAAAAAGCATGCATGCCCATGCTTTGCAGATCTTTCTGGTTAAACGATGTCAGCCCGCCGATCATGCGGTCCAGGCTGTCCATCGACGCTTGGGAGACCTGCGCGTCTTGCGGCGCGTGCAGCAGGCCGTCGTGCATCTGCGGGCCAGGCACGATCAGCCGGGCACCCGTGCTTTTGGGCAACACATGGTAGCCCGCTTGGCGCATCACATCCACCAGGTCCAGCAAAATGCGGGCATCGACAATTTTGGGGCCTTGCGGTGTGTCGGCTACGCGGTAAAACTCGCCAATGCGCACATACAGCGTGTCGCCCGTGGCCGGTATGCCCAGCCAGTCGTGCACAAAAGTGCCGCACAAATAACCATGCGCTGTCACCCAGGTGCCCGCGCCACCACAAAAGCGGCCATCAAATTCACCCGCAAAAAACAAATCGCACCGGCGCTCGGCATTGGGCATGGCGTGCAGCAAAGGCTGCCAAAACTTGGCCTGTATGTCTGTAATGCCGTGCAGCTCGTTGACAGGGTGAAATACATGGCATGCGCATGCGGGGTCAAAAAATTGCGCTAGCGCAGGGGCTGCGTCGGTGGCAGTGGGGCCATGCGCTGTGTTGCCAGGCAGGGCTTGCAGGGCAGCCCACACCACAGATTTAGCGGCAGCTATCGATAATGTCATGGTTATATTGTTGCAAGCGTATGCTTAATTGGCAATTGCTGATTGTAGAACCAGCTTTTTACAACTTTACTACGTGTAAACAGCAGAGTTTGGTCAATTTAAGGGTAAGTGCTGATGGGCAGAATGGCATTGCGATTTATTCTGCATACGTTTGCAACACAATATGCAAGGGTATTTTTGTATGATCCGCTACCTTAAACAGGGCAAAGATGCCCAAGCCAAATCGGATGCTGACGTCAAAGTACGCGCCACCGTCGAAGGTATTTTGAAAGACATCGAAGCGCGGGGCGATGAGGCCGTACGCGAGTACAGCCAAAAGTTTGACCAGTGGAATCCGGCCGACTTCAAGCTGTCGCAAGCCGAGATTGAAAAAGCTGTCAAATCACTGTCAGCGCGCGAGACCGAAGACATTAAGTTTGCCCAAGCGCAAATTCGCAAATTTGCCAATGTGCAGCTGCAAAGCATGAAAGAGGTAGAGGTTGAAACGCTGCCGGGCGTGATCTTGGGCCACAAGCACATACCCATGGGTGCCGTAGGCTGCTATATCCCCGGTGGCAAATACCCCATGATTGCCTCGGCCCACATGAGCGTGCTGACCGCCAAAGTAGCCGGTGTTAAACGGGTGGTGTCTACGGCACCTGCCTTTCACGGCTCGCCGCACCCTGCCATCGTGACGGCCATGCACCTGGCTGGGGCAGATGAGATTTTGACACTGGGCGGCGTGCAAGCTGTTGCTGCCATGGCCATTGGCACGCAAAGCATCAAGCCCGTAGACATGCTGGTAGGCCCAGGCAATATGTATGTAGCTGAGGCCAAGCGGCAACTGTATGGCCGCGTGGGTATTGACCTGTTTGCGGGGCCCACAGAGACCATGGTGATTGCAGATGAAACAGTGGACGGCCAGATGTGCGCCGTAGATCTGCTGGGCCAGGGCGAGCATGGCGCTACATCGCCCTGTGTGCTGCTGACAAACAGCGAGCGCCTGGCAAAAGACACCATGGCCGAGATTGAGCGGCAGTTGAAAATTCTGCCCACAGCAGACATTGCTGCCAAAAGCTGGGCCGAGTTTGGCGAAGTCATTGTGTGCGACACCTACGAAGAAATGCTGCAAAAAGCCGATGACATAGCCTCAGAGCATGTACAGATCATGACCAGTAGAGATGACTGGTTCCACGCCAACCTGCAAAACTATGGTGCGCTGTTTATCGGCCCGCGTACCAATGTAGCCTTTGGCGATAAAGTAATCGGCACCAACCACACCCTGCCCACCAACAAAGCGGCACGCTATACCGGCGGGCTATGGGTTGGCAAATTCCTTAAAACCTGCACGTACCAAAAAGTGTTGACCGATGAGGCCAGCGCGCTGGTGGGTGAATATTGCTCACGCCTGTGCCACATGGAAAATTTTGCCGGGCATGGCGAACAGGCCAACCTGCGCGTGCGCCGCTATGGCACGCGCGCTGACGTGCCGTGGTACCAGCCTGTACCTGCGCTTGAAACGTAAGGCAGCACGTTCTTTATGCTGCCCGCAACGCCCAGCTTTCGTCTTGACGGCAAACGCGCACTGGTAACAGGTGCCAGCCGCGGCATTGGCTTGGCTATGGCTGCAGCATTGGCCCAAGCGGGCGCGGCAGTTACGTTGGTAGCGCGCAACGCAGCCCCACTGGAGGCGGCTGCAGCGGCGGTTCGCGTAGCAGGCGCTGCGTGTGACGCTGCTGTGCTAGACGTTACCAACACAGCCGCCGTAGTGGCCTTCGCAGCGCAAGCGCCAGTGTTTGACATACTGGTCAACAACGCTGGCTTGGCTAAACATACGTTTCTTGCCGATATGACTGAGGCAGACTATGACGCAGTGATGGATTTAAATGTACGCGCCACCTTTGTGCTCACGCGCGAAGTGGTGCGCCGCATGCAGGCTGCTGCCGATGGCAAGCAGCGCAGCATTATCAATGTGTCGTCACAGATGGGCCATGTGGGCGGCCCTAGGCGCACGCTGTACTGCGCCAGCAAGCATGCGCTGGAAGGGTTTACCAAATCGCTAGCGTGGGAGCTGGCCAAAGACCATATTCGTGTCAACACACTGTGTCCCACATTTATCGAAACAGAGCTTACCCGCACAGCCTTGGCAGACCCGGTATTCAGAAATTTTGTCACCTCGCGCATCGCACGCGGTAGCTTGGGCCAGATGCAGGAAGTGATGGGGCCGGTGGTATTTTTAGCCAGTGATGCAGCCAGCTTGGTGACCGGGTCTGCCTTGATGCTGGACGGCGGGTGGACTGCTGTCTAGGCTAACACTATGAAAAGCAATGTCACCTCACTGGATGTCGCGCGCTTGGCGCAGGTTTCACAGTCGGCCGTCAGCCGCAGCTACACGCCAGGCGCCAGTGTGTCAGCAGAAACGCGTGCGCGCGTTAAAGATGCCGCTAAAAAATTAGGCTACCGCCCCAACGCGATTGCCCGCAGTTTGTCTACCCGCCGCAGCCGCATGATTGGTGTGGTGATAAGCCAGCTGGACAACCAGTTTTATCCACTGATTCTAGAGAAACTATCCCAGCGTTTGCAGCGCGACGGTTACCACGTGCTACTGTTTATCAGCGACACGCGCGAGGCCGATGTGGTGTTGTCCGAAATTTTGCAATACCAGGTGGACGGCATCGTCATGGCGTCTACCGTGCTGTCGTCTGCGCTGGCACGCGACTGCGCCGATGCAGGTATTCCTGTGGTGCTGTTTAACCGCATGACCCGGCAGGCAGCCAACGACCTGCACCCTGCCAGCTCGGTGACATCCGACAACGAAGTGGGCGCACGCCGTGTGGCGCAGCATTTGGTGGCCGCGGGCCACCAGCGCATTGCCTACATCGCTGGCCTGGAAGAGTCCAGCACCAATGTAGACCGTGAGCGCGGCTTCAGGGAAGAGCTGCACAAGCTAGGCTCGCGCATCCACGCACGCGCTGTGGGCAACTATAGCTTTGAAGGCGCGCAACTGGCAGCCCGCCAACTGTTCACGCAGGCCCAAGACCGGCCCGACGCTGTGTTTGTAGGCAGTGACCATATGGCTATTGCCGTGATGGACGTGCTGCGCACCGAGCTGGCTTTGCGCGTACCCCACGATGTCAGTGTGGTGGGTTTTGACAATGTGCCGCAAGCTGCATGGGGTGCCTACCAGTTAACTACGGTAGAGCAGCCCGTGCAGGCCATGATCGAAGCTACCGCCAGCTTGCTGCATGAACAGCTGCAAGGCGCAGTCAAAGCACGCAACATCACAGTGCCATGCCAGCTGATCGTGCGCCAATCCACCCGTGCTGTGGCTACTGCGGCCCAAGCCAGTACAACGCGCAGCACCATGGCGGTGGGCCATACTGCCCGCAGCGTAGCCTGACATGACACTGGCGATGCCTACTTTCAACGCAGCCACCCATGCCACTGAGCTGCAGCAGTCAGTGGCCCTGCGCGGCTTTGAGGCGGAGTTCAAAGACCTTGACCACTATATTCGCGCGATCACCGACCGTATTTGGGAAGGCCGCCGCATTCAAGACATTCGCCGTTATTACAGCGACCCCTGCATTGTAGAAACGCCCTCGTCGGTCAGCACCAGTGTGCAAGCGGTCATCGATGGTACCCACGCAACGCTGGCCATGTTTGCAGACCGCAGGTTGCTGGCAGAAGATGTTATTCAGTCGGGTGATGCTGACGGTGGATTTTTAAGCAGCCACCGCATCATCTCGCCAATGACGCATACAGGCGATGGCCTGTTTGGCAAAGCCACCGGTCGCAAGCTGCAGGTCCGCACAATTGCCGACTGTGTGTGCAAAGACAACCGCATCACACACGAGTGGCTGGTGCGCGACCAAGCCGCCATTGCCCTGCAAATAGGCACTACGCCGCAAGCCTTGGCGCAGCAATGGCTGAACGCACGCGGTTCATTCAATAAACCCGAAGCTGGGCCAGCACCTGGTTATTACCAAAGCCACATCAGCAACAATTCACTCGCGCAGGGCTATGCACAAGCCATTGAGGCATTCAGCGCTGGGCAGTCACCCACAGCACTTGCCTACGACGATGCTGTGCACCATATTGGCCATGGCGGGGTAACGCGTTATGGGCATGCCCAGGTGGGAGCTTATTGGACAGATTTGTTCAGTGCGCTTAAACCGCATGCACTTACTGTAGAGCATTTGGCACTGCAACACGGTGGCGGGCGCGCAGACCGCGCAGCACTGCGCTGGCGGGCTCAGTGCACCGCTGTTTCTGATGCGTTTTCGGCCTCTAGGGCCCTAAATGACTGCTCAAGCAGCTATGAATTTAAGAGTAATTCTAAGGTCGAGCTGATGGGTATCAACCATGTTGAATTCTACCAAGGGCGCGTCCTGCGCGAGTATGTGCTGATTGACGAAGTCGCTCTTTGGATGCAAATTCTCAAACCTGATAATTCGTAAACACCATGGCCCGCGTACAACTTAAAAACATTTCCAAATCTTGGGGCGAAGGCGCCAAACTGGCCGTGGGCGTCAAACAAATGTCGCTGGACATTGCAGACGGTGAATTTTTAGTGCTGCTGGGCCCATCGGGTTGCGGCAAAACCACCACCATGCGCATGGTGGCTGGTTTGGAGGAAGTCACTACAGGCGAGGTGTGGATTGGAGACCGCCAAGTCAACGATCTGGAGCCCAAAGATCGCGATGTGGCGATGGTGTTTCAAAGCTATGGCCTGTACCCCAACATGACGGTGTACGAGAACATCAGTTTTCCGCTGCGCATTCGTGGCATGCCTGCCAAAGACATTGACCCTGCCGTGATGAAAGCAGCGCGACAAGTTGAGCTGATAGATTTTTTGCAACGCAGACCCAAAGAACTCTCTGGCGGCCAACGCCAGCGTGTAGCGCTGGCGCGTTCTATAGTGCGCCAGCCGGCGGTGTTTTTAATGGACGAGCCGTTGAGCAATCTGGACGCCAAGTTGCGCGTGTCCATGCGCAGCCATTTAAAGCACTTGCACCACGAGCTGGGGATCACCACCATCTATGTCACGCACGACCAGATCGAAGCCATGACACTGGCCGACCGTGTGGTGGTGATGAGCAAGGCCGAGATCCAGCAAATTGGTACGCCAGAGGCTATCTACAACGACCCGGCTAATTTGTTTGTGGCCAGTTTTATTGGCAATCCCGCCATGAATCTGATCGAAGGCCGATTGCAAGCCGGCGTGTTTGAAGCCGATGGTGTACGCATGCCAGGTTTTGGCGCGTTAACGCAAGACAAGATTGTGTTGGGTGTGCGCGCTGAAGATTTGCATGTGACAGGCATTGACGATGCGCACATACAAGGCGAAGTATTTTCGTTTGAGCTGACTGGGGATGCCACGCTGGCCACGCTCAAACCTGGTGGTCAATTTGTGACAGCAAAAGCTGGCAAAGATTACCGTGCCCACATTGGCGAGCAACTTGGCCTTTCGGCTGATGCGGCGCGCTGTTTCTTGTTCGATGGTCAAACGCAGAACCGGTTGCGTTGGACTCCACTGTAAATTAACCGGCAACCTCTGGAGAGCAGACATGAAATTTTTAACCCTTCGCCGTACTATGTTGGCAACGGCTGCCAGTGTGGCTGCAGTCGCCATGCTGCCTGGCATGGCGCAAGCGCGTTGCGACAAGCTATCTAACATCAAAGCAGGTGAGGTCAACATCATTGGCAACAGCTTTCCTGCGCTGCAGCACATGGCCAAAGAGATGGAGTCTTGTACCCAAGGGGGCTTGAAGGTGCAATTTAAAATGACGCCGAACGCGCGCACTGAGATAGAGCAGGCGTTTGGCGCCGCAGGCCCCGTGGCGTTTGACGCAGCAGTGGTGTCCAGCGGTATCTACAGCTCACTTAACGCCAAAGGCCAAATTCAGCCGATGACCGACTTGGTAGCCAAATACAAAGCCAAGTACAAAATTGAAGACAGCATGCTGGTCAAAGTTAACGGCGAAGTGATGGCGATTGCGTTTATGCAAAACGCGCAGAATCTGTACTACCGCAAAGACCTGTTTGCCAAACACAGCATTAAAGTACCCACCACCTACCCTGAGATGCTGGAAGCTGCCAAGGTTCTCAAAGAAAGAGAGCCTTCTATCCAAAACCCCATTGCGCAAACTTTTGCCAAAGGTTTTGACAGCGGTGCAGAGTTTGTGAATTTGTTTGTTGGCAGTGGCGGCAAGTTTTTCAAAGCAGGTTCTGCCCAACCAGATTTCAACAGTGATGCAGGCGTCAAAGCCTTTGAAACCATGAAGGCCATGACCAAGTACATGACGCCTAACTTTTTGGCCTCCAACAGCGACGATGTGATGAACCAGTTTCAGCAAGGCACAGCGGCGATGGGTGTGCTGTGGGCCACGCGCGCGCAACGCATGGACGACGAGAAAGCGTCTAAAGTAGTGGGCAAAATTGAATTTGCTGCAGCGCCCGCCATCATGGCAGGCGGCAAAAGCGCTACCCATTTGTGGTGGGACGGTGTAGTGATGCCCAAGAACATGAAAGGCGACCGTGAAACTGCCTTCCAGGTACTGATGGAATCACTGGACGAAGAAACCATGAAAAAGGGCAATGACTTGACCATCTGGATTCGTTCTGGCTATACGCCAACACGTTTCGCCAGTGGCGTAGCGGCATCGGCCAAAGCAGGTGCGCCACTGTGGCCTACCGAGCCGTACTTTGGCTTGGCCAATGCAGAAATCAACAAAGTTATTCCTGATGTGCTGACTGGCGCAGTGTCGCCACGCGCAGGCTTGGCCATTGCGGCAGCTGGCTACGAAAAGCTGGCCAAAGAGCAAGGCTTTATCAAGTAAGTTCTCATTCTGCGCACGGTGCTGCATATTGCCTTGCGCAGTCTGCAGCACCGCCAGCTACGGCTAACCCGTGAAACTCAATACTTTTATCCGCTTTGTTGGCCCGTCTGTGGGGCTGATGGTGCTGCTAATGGCGCTGCCCCTAGTGGTGACTTTCTATTTGTCTGTGCGCAACTGCGCGCTGGATATGGAAGTGGTGACAGTCCAAGAGACCACGCCGTTTGGAACGCAAGAGGTGGTAACCCAGCGCGCCAAGCTTGATGCAAAGGGCAATGCCATTCAAGTATGTGGTTTTGTCGGGCTGGATTATTTTAAAAAGGTATTGGGCGTCCATTCCGATGCCAGTCCCACTGCAGTACCCGATGCGCCGCCCGATGCTGGTGGTCAAAACGATGACGCCACGCGGCTTAAAAATGCCCAATCCACTGAATTTATTGGCGCGCTGAAGTTTACTTTGCTCTACACCTTGGTGACGATGCCGTTTTCTATTGTGCTGGGCTTTATTGTCGCCTTGGCTGTGAACAGAACTTCACCGGGCCTGAAGGGTTTTTTAATTGCCGTGTCGCTTATGCCTACCATCATCACGCCGATTGTGGGAGGTTTGGCTATCAAGTGGCTGTTTCGGGACAACGGCCTCGTGCCCTATCTTTTGTCGCACGTAGGTATCAGCGTGTACTGGATGGCTGAGGCTTGGTCAGCGCGCACATTGGTGATTTTGTATGGCATTTGGCACAGCGCGCCATTTGCTTTTATTGTGCTGTACGCAGGCCTGCAGTCGGTACCGCAAGACAGCTTGGAAGCTGCCACCATCGACGGCGCAAACCAGTGGCAAAGATTGCGTTACGTGACATTGCCGCATTTGGCACCACTGTTTGTATTTATTGCGCTGATTAACCTGATGGACGCATACCGCGTTTTCGAACCTGTGGTGGTACTGACGCAAGGCGCGTTCACGACCACGGTGCAGTACCTTACCTACGCTATCCTCACGCAAGAAAACAACCCTTACAAAGCCAGTGCTGCCGCTGTGTTGACCACGCTGGGCATCGCCGCATTGATATTGCCACTGCTGGTTAAAACTTGGCGCGAAAGAAAGGGATAAGCCATGAAAAAAATGTCTTGGCCTTTGCAAGTTTTGCTGTATGCAGGCGTAGCGCTATGGGTTGTTTTTTCTATCTTGCCCATCGCATGGACAGCCATCATCTCGCTGCGCCAGTATGTGGATGCGTTCTCTGTGCCTGTTAAATGGCTGGCACCTGTTACGTTTGAAAATTACACTGGCTTGTGGATTGACAAATTGTTCTACCGCAATTTTCTCAACACAGTGATCGTGACGGTGGGCACGGTATCTATCTCGTTGACGGTAGGGTGCCTGGCGGGTTATGCGCTGAGCCGCTACCGTGGCTCGCTAGGTTTTTGGCTGTTGATCATTGCTTTGGTATTCCGTTCATTGCCGCACAGCACATTGCTGCCATCGTTTTATGTGGTGTTCGACGCATTGGGCATTCGCAATGAATATTTCACTTTGATTCTAGTATTGGTGGCAATTAACCAGCCGTTCACTATCTGGATGTTGCGCAGCTTTTTTGTCAACATTCCGCAGGAACTGGATGAGGCCGCCATGGTTGACGGCTGCTCACGCTTTCAGGCCTTTCGCCGTGTGATCATTCCGGTGATGTGGCCGGGTGTGGTGACTACGGGGTTGTTTAGTTTCTTGCTGGCGTATAACGATTTTCTATTGAGTTCCAGCTTGGTGAACGCCGAGAAAATGACCATGCCTGCTGCCATTGCCAATGCCATCTTTGCAGAAAGCGAAGCGTTGCTGATGCAGGGCGTGGCAGGTGCGGTAAGCATCACCATTCCATTGATCATTTTGGTGGCAATTTTTCAAAAACAGATTGTCTCGGGTCTCACGCAAGGTGCGGTCAAGGGTTGATGTGGAAATTATGCTGTGCTGTCAGCGTTTTGAAAAATTCACCACGAAACCAACAGCAGTCAGCATGAATGCTGGGTGTCTGACTTGAGCCATGCAGATATCCCAGTGCAACGCGCTATGTCAACCCAGGCATTTATTGGCCTTATCGCTATAAATTCAGGAGTTATTTAATGTCTACCATGACGACACAAGAACTACAGGCGCGTTTCATACCTGCCAGCGGTTTGCGTTACAGCACAGACGCCTTTATCGACTATCGCATCCCCGGCTGTGGTCCCAAAAAAAATTATGCATTGATCGGCCCTGGCGTGTCGCAAAACCCGAATCAACCAGTCAGCTTGCGGGAAAAGCATGGCTTTCAAGTGGGCGGCGTGGCCATGGGGCCGGGCGTTACCAATCCTCCGCATATGCACTTTACTGCCGAGGTGTTTATCTGCACGCGCGGCAGCTTTCATCTGCATTGGGGCTTTAACCCTGATCGGCTGGAATACCCACTGGCTGAAGGCGACATTGCCTCGATTCCTACGTGGATTTACCGCGGCTTTCAAAGCCAGGGCACAGCACAGGGTGGCGAAGGCTTTATGTTCACTGCGCTGGGGCAAGACGATACAGGCGGCATTCTGTGGGGCGCAGCCACCCTAGAGGCAGCGCGTGAGCAGGGCGTACATTTGACGGAAGATTACAAAATCATTGACGAGCAACTGGGCGGCAAGTGGGATGCATCCATGAAGCGCCTGCAGCCCATGACGCCGCAGGAAGTTGGCCAACTGCGTAGTTGGAGTCCGCAACAAATGCACCAGCGTGTGGTGAAGTTTGCCCAGCTGGATTGGTCAAGCCACGCACTGCTTGACAGCGATTTACCTGGCTGCGGGGCATCAATAGCACCTGTCATTGGGCACGGTATGAGCGCAGAACGTAACCATCTGGCACCCATCATGAACGCGCATGGGTTTTCTATTGAATGGCTCAAAATTCCAGCGGGCGGCAGCGTAAGCTGTCACCAGCTTGCGGCCAAACAGGTGCTGGCTGTATACCAAGGTAGCGTGGACATTTTTATAGACAACCAACCTTTCGCCGCTGCAGATACCGCAAAAAATGCTACCAAAATAACAGCCCATGGCGACGCACAGGGCAACGACAGTTATGCCATGCCCGCCAATGTCTGGCGCAGCTACCGTAACGCTGGCAAGCATGATGCAGTGGTGCTGGTGATGACGCCGGGTGACGAACGCAAGCGCATCACTTGGGCACCTCAAATCATAGCCGCTGCAGCGCAAGCAGGCTGGGGTATGGACGCGAATGGGTACGTTGGCCTCAAGCGCTACATTGACCGTTCGCAACGTTAATTTTTCAACCAAGAAAGACACAAGATGGCTCACCGTATTCTCACCACCCATGTCGGTAGTTTGCCGCGCCCACAGCACGTAGTAGACCAGCTGTTTGCGCAAGATGCCAATCTCAATTACAACGAAGCCGATTTTGACCGCACGATGGCAGCCGAGGTGACGGGGGTAGTGGCACAACAAAAAGAATCACAAGTTGACGTTGTAAGTGATGGCGAGATGAGCAAGATCAGCTACGCCACCTACATCCGCCACCGCCTCACAGGTTTTGAAATAGGGGAAATGCCGCGCGCCACGCCCAAAGATTTAGACGATTTTCCTGATTTCAAAGAACGTTTGGCCAAGCTGGGCGCTACGCCCAAGTACCATCGTCCCATTTGCCGTGGCCCCATCGCTGTCAAAGACCTGGGTGGTTTGCATAAAGACATTGCCAACCTCAAAGCAGGCATGGCTGCGCACGGAATACAACGCGGGTTTATGAACAGCGCCAGCCCCGGCGTGATTGCGGTGTTTCAGCCTAATGACTACTACGCCGACCATGGCAAATACCTTGAAGCGTTGGCCAACGCCATGGCCACTGAATACGAGGCTATAGTGGCTGCTGGTCTGGATCTGCAAATTGACGCGCCTGACTTGGGCATGGGCCGCCACATCAAGTTCAGAGACGCCACAGAAGAAGAGTTTTTGCGCAATGCCAACTTGCAAGTCGAGGCGCTAAACCATGCGCTGCGCAACGTGCCTGCTGATAAAGTGCGCATGCATATCTGCTGGGGCAACTATGAAGGCCCGCACCACCACGACATTGGCTTGGACCGCGTGTTGGGGCTGGTGTGCAAAGCCAAACCGGCTACGATTTTGTTTGAAGGCGCCAACCCGCGCCATGCACATGAGTGGGAAGTGTGGAGCGAGGCACAGAAAAAAGGCTTGGTGCCCGACAATAAAATTCTCTGCCCTGGCGTGCTCGACTCCACCACCAACTTTATTGAGCACCCGCAGCTGATCAAACAGCGTTTGCTGCAGTACGCCAACATCGTAGGCCGTGACCGCGTGATGGCGGGCACCGACTGCGGGTTTGGTACCTTTGCAGGATTTGGCGCGGTGCATCCGCCCATTGCCTACGCTAAACTGAAAAGCATGGCCGAAGGCGCTGCACTGGCCAGTGCGCAATTGTGGCAATAGCGCTATAAAACCCCCAAATTTTTTACATGACTACCATTCAACATCCCATCGACAGCCGCTTAAACCAGCTGATCAAAAGCCGCACACCGATGCGCGGTTTGTTTAACGGCCTGTCGTCCCCTGTGTTGGTGGAGATGACGGCCTTTGCGGGCTATGACTTCACCATTATCGACAATGAACACGGCAGCGCCAGCCTGGAGACCACGGAGCACATGCTGCGCGCTGCCCGCGCAACCGGCTTGCCCGCACTGGTGCGCTGCCTGGAGCATGACATTGCGCGCACGCTAGATGCAGGTGCCAGCGGGCTGCAAATACCCATGGTGCAAAGTGCAGCCCATGCACGCGAGATCGTTAAAAAAGTACGTTACCCCAGAGCCACTGGCTTTGCCGGTTTAAGCGGGGAGCGCGGAAGCGCTTACTCTGTGCGCGCAGCAGGGTATGGTGTTTTTGGCGGTGCAGAGCACAATGCGCGCAGTAACCAAGACGTTGCTTTGGTGGTGATGGTCGAATCCACGCAGGCAGTCGACGTTGCTGCCGAGATAGCTGCTGTGGACGGCGTAGATGCTGTGTTTGTCGGCCCCAACGACTTAGCCCACAGCATGGGTTTTGAAAACCGCTTCTACGACCCGGTAGTGCAAGCCGCGATTGAAAAAGCCGTGCGCGCCATAGCGTCTACCGGCAAATGCGCAGGCGTGCTGGCGCTTACCCCAGACGATGAAGCGCGTTATGCCAGCTGGGGTGCCAGCTACTTTGCAGGCGTGATTACCAGTGTGTTGACCAAAGCGCTTAAAGATGCCGCGCATGCAGGCCGCAGCGCAGAGACAGGCAAGCTCAGTTATTGACTTAGCCATTAAAAACAGGCTTGCAGGGTTTGATAAAACGCTGGGGTAATTTACACTCTGCGCCATGACATTGATTGTGGTGATGGGTGTGGCCGGTTGCGGCAAATCGGGCGTTGCACGCAAACTGGCGGCAGCACTGGGCCTGCCATGGGTAGAGGGCGATGATTTTCATCCCAGCGCCAATGTGCACAAAATGCGCGAAGGCATCCCGTTGGGCGATGCAGACCGGGCAGGCTGGCTGCAAACTTTGTGTGACGAGGTAGCCCAATATCCCCAAGGCTGCGTGCTGGCTTGCTCCGCATTAAAACGTAGTTACCGCGATACGCTACGCAGCGTATCGCCCGGCGTGCGCTTTGTGTACCTGCACATCACACCCCAAGAATCACTGCGCCGCGTGGCCGAACGCAGCGGACATTTTTATCCGCCCAGCTTGGTGCTCAGCCAGTTTGATACGCTGGAAGACCCCAGCGGTGAAGCCGATGTTGTGCGCGTGGACGCCATGGGCCCCAGCGGCAGCATGGTGGCGGTAGTGCGCTCTGGCATGGCCGCTATGGATTTGCGTGGTGTTAGCCATTGAGCGATTCTTTAGCTTGTCTGCTGGCTCAACTGCCCAACAAGTTTGCGCGGTAACGGGTAAATACCTTCCAGAAAGCCGCCTCTTGTGTAGCGGCAAAATTAATACGCATCAAAGTACTGGGTTGATTGCGGCTGGCATGGAACAGCGCGCCGGGTGCCAGCAGGTAGCCGTCGTCCAGCATGTGCTGCGCCAGTACGTCAGTGTCTACACCCGTGTCTACCCAGCCAAACAAACCCGCAGGCTCGGCAGCAAAATTGCAACCTGCCTGCAAAACCAAGCGGACGCTGCGCGTACGGGCAGCGTCAAGCCGTGTGCGGATGCGTTCGGCGTGGCGGCGCAAATGGCCCTGCTCAATGCAGATGGCCATGGCTTTTTCAAGCAGTGCAGGCGTGGTCAGTGTAGACAGCAGCTTGGTGTCTAGCAGCCGCTCGACCAAATCTGCTGGCGCGGCAATATAGCCCACGCGCCAGTTGGGCGCCAGAATTTTGGCAAACCCACTCACATAGATGGTGCGCTGCAATCCATCTAGCGCGCACATGCGCGTAGCGTGCGCCGGGGCTAGGTGACTGTAAGTGTCGTCTTCAACAATATGAAAATCATGTTGGTTAGCCAGCTGCAGCACGCGGTGCGCACTGCCCGGCGTGATGCAGTAGCCAGTAGGATTGTGGAATACGCTGACACTGACAAACAGCTTGGGTGCGTGCTGTTGGCAATACTGGGCCATCACATCAATATCAGGTCCGTCGGCGCGGCGCGGCACCGGCAATATGCGCATGCCCAGCGCGTCCAGCCGCGCAAACTCTACTGCCCAGCCGGGCTCTTCCACCATCACGCAGTCACCCGCTTTCAGCAGGGTGCGGCTGACGATGTCTAGCCCGTGCGTAGCCCCTACGGTGGTAATAATGCGGTCAGCCGGCACATCAATGTTCAGGTCGCGCAGCCGGGTAGACAGCGCATGGCGCAAGCCGCTGTCGCCTTTGGGCTCACCGTATTTGAGGCTTAGCTCCAGCAGCGCTTTGCTGTGGGTAACTTTGCGCACGGCCGCACTCATAAAGTCAGACTCCAGCCAGTCAGGCGGAAACACGCCCATACCCGGCTGCGGCCAGTGCGTGCCCAAGCCGCCCCGGTTGTGGTGAAACATGCCGCGTATCAGTGCAGTGGCATCAATGCGCGCTTGCAGTCGCCCTGTCAGCCCTGCGCTGGCGCGCAGGGATATGCCACCCGGCAATTCAGTAACTACTATGTTTTTAATAGCTGCTTGAGCAGTATTTACCTGGGTGATTGGCCTATTTTCTTTATAATTTTGGGTGTCGCGCACATAAAATCCACGTTGCTTGCGCGCCTCTACCAAACCTGCGGCTACCAACTGGTCGTAGGCTGCCACCACGGTGTGCGGGCTGACTCCGTGCTGC
This sequence comes from Polaromonas sp., assembly GCA_031386655.1. Lineage (GTDB taxonomy): Bacteria > Pseudomonadota > Gammaproteobacteria > Burkholderiales > Burkholderiaceae_C > JAAFIP01. The sequence continues at coordinate 33,575 of JANNCO010000081.1, forward strand.
GCAGCACACTGGCGCACACTGGGCAGCCGTGCACCCGCGGTAAGCAAGCGATTTTTAATGCGCTCAGTAAAGCGCGCCACCAGTTGGTCGGTCAAGCTCAGGGACGAAGTACGCATTAACATGGCAGGCTTTCTTGGGCAAACAACCTGGCGGCTGTATCTTTGGTATCACCCATACAGATCAATGACTGAGGCGCTTAACTGTACTGGTGCTGTATGGTTTAACACTGTACAGTGAAAACTGCAATAAATCTATATCCATGCGCCCATCATTACGCTTTGCATCAGTTCCAGTGCACCACACTGGTTTGCTCACTATTTCTGCGCTGGATGCAGCGCTGCTGCTGTTGGTCACATTTATCTGGGGCAGCAATTTTGTTGTGATGAAATTTGGTTTGCAAGAGTTTGACCCGCTATTGCTGTCGCTCCTGCGATTTGCGTTTGCGGCATTCCCTCTGGTCTTCTGGCTACCCAAACCTGATCTCAAAATGGGGTGGTTGATGGTCAATGGTCTTTTTTTGGGTAGCGGCCAGTTCGGTCTGCTGTTTATGGCACTGCACAATGGTATTACGCCGGGGTTGGCCTCTTTGCTCATGCAATTGCAGGTTTTTATAACGATTGTGCTGAGTGCATTTATTTTCAGTGAGCGGGTGTCCAGCAGGCAAGTGGTGGGGCTGCTGGCAGCGGTGGCAGGCTTGGCCTTGGTGGGCTGGCATATCGACGCAGACTTGACGCTGCGCGGCTTGCTACTGACATTGGCTGCCACATCGTTTTGGGCGGCGTCTAACTTGCTGACTAAACATGTGGCCAAGCAGGCGCGCGTCAAAATCAATATGCTGTCATTTATTGTATGGAGCAGTTTGTTTGCCATTGTGCCGCTGGCTGTGATGGCGTATGTTGCAGTAGGTCCCCAGCTGGCATTGCGCCAGATGCAAGCCGCCAGCGTGGCAGCGTGGAGCGCTGTGGTGTGGCAAGGCGTGGGCGCTACGGTGGTGGGCTTTGGCCTGTGGAGCATGCTGCTGGCCAAGTACCCTGCATCGGTGGTAACGCCTTGGGCGTTGCTGGTGCCGGTGTTTGGCATGGCATCGTCTGCCGTGTTTTTCGCAGAGACCTTGCCGCCCTGGAAAATGTTGGTTTTTATACTGGTGATTGGCGGTATTGCATTGGCCAACTGGCCTGCACGCGCTGCACGCCCTGCGCCCTCAATAAAATGACTTGGCAAGAATTTACCGCATTGCTGGTCTTAGGCACCGCCATGAGCTTTTCGCCAGGGCCTAACACTACGCTGTCCACCGCATTGGCTGCCAACTATGGCTTGCGCCGTGCCATGCGCTTTGTGTGCGCCGTACCGCTGGGGTGGGGTGTGCTGCTAGCCCTATGCGCTGCGGGCTTGGGTGGTTTGATTGTGGCTGTACCTGCGCTGCGCTGGGGGGTCAAAGTAGTGGGTGTGGGGTATTTGCTGTGGTTGGCTTTTAAACTGTCATATGCAGGTAGCTTGGTACAGGCCGACAGCGCCAAGTTGCAGGTCACATTTTGGCAAGGCGTTGCTTTGCAGTTTGTCAATATCAAGGCGTGGATGTTTGCATTGGCGGTGGTAGCGGGCTGGATAGCGGGCCGCAACGATGCGATGGCACGTTTTGCAATCGTGCTGCCCACGCTGATGCTGTTTGCTTTTGTCAGCAACTTTGTGTACGCCGCTACAGGCGCGCTGCTGCGCGACTGGCTGGCGCGTGGTGCGCGCTTGCTATGGTTTAACCGCGCCATGGCCGCAGTGCTGGTGGCTACTGCTGCATGGATGGCGACTGTATGAACACCACTGCACTACCCGTTACTGCACATAACGAACGCAACGGATTGCTCTTGGGCCTGCTGGGTGTGGTAATTTTTGCCGCTACCTTGCCCATGACCAAAATGGCGGTGGGTTCAGCGCTTGCACCGCAGCTGTCGCCCTGGTTTGTCACCTTTGGCCGGGCTGCCGTAGCGGGCGGGTTGTCATTGCTGTACCTGTTGGTGCAGCAGCAGCGCGGCGCTTTGCGCGTGCCAGCGGCCAACCAATGGGGTTTGATCGCGTTTACCGCCATGGGTGTGGTGGTGGGCTTTCCACTGTTCATGTCGCTGGCCTTGCAGTATGTGCCCAGCATGCATGGCGCGGTGGTCACCGGTTTGCTGCCGCTGACTACCGCTGTGGTAGCTGCAGTGTGGTTTAAGCAAAAACCGAGCACGGCGTTTTGGCTATGCGCTTTGGTGGGCACTTTGCTGGTGCTGGTGTTTATGGTCATTCGCTCGGCAGACAGCGCAGGCCATTTCAGTTTGCATTTGGCCGATGTGTTTTTGCTGCTGGCCATGTGTAGCGCAGCGCTGGGCTACATCGGCGGCGCACGTCTTACGCCCAGCTTGGGGGCAGAGCAGGTGATCTGCTGGGTGCTGGTGCTGTCGTTGCCCGTCACGCTGCCGGTGACTTGGTGGATTGCCCCACCAGATCTAGCCACTGTTCGCACCAGTAGCTGGTGGGCCTTTGCCTACGTGGCCGTGTTTTCTATGTGGATCGGCTTTTTTGCCTGGTACAAAGGCTTGGCTTTGGGCGGCGCAGTACGCGTGAGCCAAGTGCAGTTGGTGCAACCATTTTTGAGCATATTGTTTGCCATGCCGCTATTGGGTGAAAAATTAGATGCCATAACTTTAGGCTTTGGCGTAGCGGTGATTGCCACCGTATTCATCGGCAAAAAAATGCCTGTAGGTGCAACCAAGGAATCAAGCAAATGAAAATGAACAACATCCCCTTCGGCACTACAGATTGGTCACAGATCGAGCGTGTCGAAAAATCTGCCCAAGCAGGCCAGGCCATTTGGCGCACCCAGCACTTTTGCGACGTGCGCGTGCGCATGGTGGAATACACGCCCGGCTATGTGTCTGACCATTTGTGCGTCAAAGGTCATATCTTGCTGTGCCTAGAAGGCGAGATGCATACCGAACTAGAAGACGGCCGCACTTTTACGCTCACTGCAGGTACGAGCTACCAAGTGGCCGACAATGCCGAGCCACACCGCTCGACATCGCCATTGGGTGCCAAGTTATTTATAGTGGATTAAAGCCATGGACGTCACCCCCGAAACCTCTGAGCAAACCCGAGCGCGCCTATTGCGCGTGATGGCGCATGCGCGCATGGATGTTTTGACGCAAAGCTATACCTACGTAGAGCACCCTGTGGCGCAGTTTCCAGCCCATTTGGCAGGCAGCGCACTGGCCTTTGTGCGCGACCAAACTGTTTGGAGTGCTTTGATACCGGTGCCACCCACTACGCCAGCATCTGACAGTTACACCGTAGTGGCATTTCATTTTGCCCCAGATATTCCTAACAGCGGCTTCGTAGGCTGGCTGGCCAGCGAGTTCAAGCGCCAGCTAGGCACAGGTGTGTTTGTAGTGTGTGGGCAAAACTCTGCGGACGGCGGCGTGTTTGACTATTGGGGCATTCCGCAAAGCGTTGCGCCACAAGCGATTGCACATTTAAAGTTAATGCAAGAACAAGGAAGAGAGCAAATATGAACTGGCAACTCGCCGCGCGCGCAGAGCGCATGAACCCTTCGGTCATCCGCGAGATTTTGAAGGTGACTGAAAAGCCCGGCATCATCAGCTTTGCCGGTGGCCTGCCATCGCCTAAAACTTTTCCTGTGGATGCCTTTGCCGCTGCGTGCGCCACGGTGCTTAAAAATGATGGCCCTGCTGCACTGCAATACGCTGCCAGCGAGGGGTTTCCTGCGCTGCGTGAATGGGTGGCCAAGTCGCTGCCGTGGGATGTTGACCCTGCACAAGTACTGATTACCACAGGCAGCCAGCAGGCGCTGGATTTGATTGCCAAAATACTGATCGACAAAGGCTCAAAGGTGCTGGTTGAAACACCCACTTACCTAGGCGCGTTGCAGGCCTTCACCCCTATGGAGCCTGATTTTGTGAGTATCGACAGCGATGCTGAGGGCATTGATGTGGGAGATTTAACCAGCAAGGCAAAAGGAGCACGGTTTTTGTATGTGCTGCCCAATTTTCAAAACCCAACGGGCAACACCATGAGCGAAGCGCGCCGGGTCGTGCTCAGCGCCGAGGCCGCACGACTAAATTTACCTATTGTCGAAGACAACCCGTATGGCGACTTGTGGTTTAACGCGCCACCGCCTGCGCCTTTGACAGCGCGCAATCCTGAGGGTTCTATCTACATGGGCAGCTTCAGCAAGACGCTGGCACCGGGCTTGCGTTTGGGTTATTTGGTTGCACCCAAGGCTTTGTATCCCAAACTGTTGCAGGCCAAGCAAGCAGCTGATTTGCACACGCCCAGCTTTAACCAGCGCATGGTCGCTGAGGTGTTGAAAGACGGTTTTATCGACCGCCACGTACCCACCATCCGCGCACTGTACAAAGCGCAGCGTGACGCGATGCTTAATGCCCTAGAGAAATACTTGACTGGCACTGGCGTGCAGTGGAACACGCCCGACGGCGGCATGTTCTTATGGGTCAAGTTACCGCAAGGCATGAATGCAGCAGACATGCTGCCCAAAGCCGTAGAGCGCAATGTAGCCTATGTGCCCGGCGCAGCGTTCTATAGCGGCACTGCACAAAACCATACACTGCGTTTGTCGTTTGTGACAGCCAGCGTTGAGCAGATCAACTTGGGAATAGCATTGCTTGCGCAAACCATTCGCGAGAGTCTTCCACACTGATTTTGAAAGCAGTAACATGCAAGTCCGCCCCTTCAAGCAAGTCGACGTATTTACAGCCGTTGCCTATTTCGGCAATCCTTTAGGTGTGGTGCTGGACGGCACAGGCTTGAGCCATGCTGAAATGCAGCACTTTACAAATTGGACTAATTTGTCGGAGTGCACGTTTTTGTTGCCGCCTATTGATGCGCAGGCAGACTATGAGGTGCGCATATTTTGCCCGGGCCGTGAGCTGCCTTTTGCGGGTCACCCTACGCTGGGCACTTGCCATGCTTGGCTAGAGGCGGGTGGGCAGCCTAAGGGCGAGTTTATTGTGCAAGAGTGTGGCGCAGGTTTGATCAAAATCAAGCGTGATGCGGCTTCAGGTCGCTTGGCGTTTGCAGCGCCTGCATTGATCAAGAGCGGGCTACTTGATGAGGCTGATGTAGCGTTGATTGCGCGCGGCCTAAAGATTGACCGCAGCGATATAGTGGCGCACGCATGGTGCGACAACGGCCCCCACTGGCGCGGTGTGATGCTGCGCAGCGCAGAGCACGTGCTATCGCTTAAACCTGATGCCTCCATTCTTGCCGGTTTAGATATTGGCGTGGTCGGTCCACGCGGTAAAGTCGGCGTTGTGGGTGAGCGATTGAGCGCCGCCGGGCCGTCCCAAGGCGCGAAGGCCCCCATGTGGGGCAGCGCAGCACACGAAGTGGCAAGCGTGGGGGTGGGAAGCGACCCACAGTTTGAAGTGCGCGCATTCTTTCCGGGCAATAACGGCATGACCGAAGACCCTGTAACGGGCAGCCTAAACGCTGCGATGGCGCAGTGGTTGATAGGCGCAGGCTTAGCGCCTAGCCGCTATGTAGTCGCGCAGGGCGCTGCAATGGGGCGCGCGGGGCGCGTGCATGTAGAGCAAGACGGCGCAGACATCTGGATTGGTGGCGCATCTGTTACGTGTATGGATGGCAAAGTAAATATATGAAATCTCAAATTGATCACTTAGTCATAGTGGCCGCCAACATAGACCAAGGCGTTGCTTGGTGCGAAGCTACGCTGGGCATTACACCCAGTGCAGGCGGTGAACACAAATTGTTTGGCACCCACAACCGTCTTTTTAAAATCGCCACACCAACCAACCCCTTAGCCTATTGCGAAATTATTGCTACTAATTCAGCAGCTGTTCGAGCAGAAGGCACGGCATCTAAGCGCTGGTTTGACATGGACGATGCGGCGCTGCAAGCTGCAGTTGCTGTACAGCCGCGCTTGGTGCATTTTGTAGCTAATACCCCCGACGTGCAAGCTGTTCGTGCAGCACTAGCTGGCCTGGGCATTGACCGTGGCCCTGCTTTAGAGGCTAGCCGACATTCACGCAAAGGGCTTTTGCAATGGCAAATTACCGTGCGTGATGATGGGCAACGCTTATTTAACGGCATGTTGCCCACCATCATTCAATGGGGCAAGGTAGATGATAAAGAGCCACTGCGCCTGCACCCACGCAACAGCCTGCCGCGCTCGGGCGTAGCGCTGCAAAGCATCACTTCTACCCATCCCGAAGCTTCTGCGCTGCAAAACGCCTACGCTGCCATGGGCTTAAATGCTGTTCAAGTGCACACAGGTGCGGCCAATCTAAGCGTTGTATTGAATACGCCCAAAGGCGTGGTCACGCTCACATCACAGGGGCTTTAATATGTTGCACACCAGTGAACTGCTGCTTTTTGCTTTGGCTACCATCGTCATGGTGTTCACCCCAGGCCCCAATATGATTTACTGCGTCTCGCGCACCCTGTGCCAAGGCCGCACGGCGGGCATGGTGTCGTTGGCGGGTGTGCAAATGGGGCTAGTAGTGCACATCTGCGCGGCAGGCGCGGGGTTAACCGCGCTGCTGCTGGCTGTGCCATTAGCGTTCGACGTGATCAAGCTGGCGGGTGCTGCCTATTTGCTATGGCTGGCGTGGCAATCAGTCAAACCTGGCGGCAAGTCGATGTTTGAAACCCGCGAGTTACCTAGCGACACACCGGCCACACTGTTTCGCATGGGGCTGATCACCAATTTACTCAACCCCAAAGTGGCGATGTTTTACTTGTCGATATTTCCGCAATTCATCCAGCCTGATCGCGGCAGTATTTGGCTGCAAACCTTACAGCTGGGTGTGGTGCAAATCTGCGTGAGCGCCAGTGGCAACACTTTGGTCATTTTTGGGGCATCGCGCATCACCCAATTTTTGGCATGTAGCCCAGGCTGGGTGCTGGCGCAGCGCTATGTGATGGGCAGTGTGTTAGCAGGTTTGGCATTTCGCATAGCCCTGACGGAGAAAAAATAATGTTCACACTAGACCAGATCGAAACCGCTGCGCAAGTGGTGTACCAAAGCTTTCAGGCCACACCGCAGTACAAATGGGGTTTGCTCAGCGATCGCTTGGGCACAGACTGCTGGGTTAAGCATGAGAACCATACACCCGTGGGTGCGTTCAAAATTCGCGGTGGCTTAACGTATTTTGACAAGCTGAAAAAATCCAACACACTGCCCAAAGAAGTGATGAGTGCTACGCGCGGTAACCACGGCCAAAGCATCGGCTGGGCTGCGCGCACGCATGGCCTGCCGTGCACTATCGTTGTGCCCCTGGGCAATAGCACCGAGAAGAACGCTGCCATGCGCGCACTGGGCGTTACTTTGATAGAGCATGGCAGTGAGTTTCAAGAAGCGCGTGAATTTGCAATCAACCTAGCGCAAGAGCGCGGCGCGCATATGGTGCCTAGCTTTCACTTAGATTTGGTATTGGGTGTCAGCACCTATTGGCTAGAGTTGTTTAAAGCCGTGCCGCACATGGACGTGGCTTATGTACCCATCGGTATGGGCTCTGGTGCAGCCAGTGCCATTGCCGCCAAGCGGGCGCTTAGGGCTAAGGTCAAAATCGTAGGCGTTGTCAGCAGCCACGCCACCAGCTATGCCGACTCTATCGCCGCAGGCCGCGTGATTGAATCAGCGGTTACCACTGTGCTGGCCGACGGCATGGCCTGCCGCAAGGCAGACCAGGCTGCACTGGACGTGTTGATCCCGCACATCGACCATATCGTCAAAGTTACCGACGCTGAAGTAGCCGCTGCCATGCGCGCCATCTATGTTGACACCCATAACGTGGCCGAAGGTGCAGGCGCAGCATCGTTTGCTGCGGCCATGCAAGAGCGCGCGCAACTTAAAGGCCAGGTGGTGGGCACCACACTGTGCGGTGGCAATGTAGACGCTGATGTGTTTGCCAAGGTGTTGGCGGGGTAAATTGTTGATAGTCCGTTAACAGAAACTACTATTGAATCAATTGTGTACTAAGCTGTGCAGCCCGCCCACTTGCAACGCGTGCGACAAGCTATCGGCTATCAATACAGCACAATACTGCTATGGGAATACTCTACCTCGTACGTCATGGCCAAGCCAGTTTTGGCGCAGCAGATTATGACAACTTAAGCGACCTCGGCCACCAGCAGGCGGTGCGCTTGGGTGAATACTTCAAAGGCAAAGGCTTGCAGTTTGACGGCGTGCTTATGGGCAGCCTGCGCCGCCACGCGCAAACCTACGCAGGCATTTGCCAAGGCGCGGGCATTGATGTGCCAGCGTTGGAATGGAAAGGCTTGAATGAATACGACAGTGACGCCGTGGTCAAAGCCGTGCACCCCGAGCCCCTTAATACAGACCGCTCACCAGAGAACTACCGCCACCACTTCCGCTTGCTCAAAACCGGCTTGGCGGCATGGATGAACGGCAGCGCACAACCTGTTGGCATGCCCAGCTATCCGCAATTCGTCCACGGCGTGACCAGCGCGCTAGACCATGTACGCGAGCAATTCGCAGCGAACGAAAAATCCAACATTCTTGTTGTCAGCAGTGGCGGCCCCATCAGTACGGCCGTAGGTCACGTACTAGGTACATCACCCGAAACGACAATTGAGCTGAACTTGCGCATCCGTAACAGCAGCGTCACCGAGTTTGCATTTACGCCCAAGCGGCATATGCTGGTGACCTACAACACGCTGCCGCATTTGGAGGATTTGCCGGATTGGGTGACCTACGCTTAAGCCGAGACTTGCGCTAAAAGCGCGGCCTCCAAGATACCCAAGGCCTCGTCAAAAATGGCCTGCTCAATGGTCAGAGGGAACAAAAAGCGAATCACATTGCCATCCACGCCGCAGGTCAGCAAAATCAAACCCTGGGCCAAGGCGGCGGCTTGCACGCGCTTGGTCATGTCAGCATCGGGGCTGCCGTCTGTTTTGCGAAACTCGCAGGCTACCATGGCACCCAGGCCGCGCACATCAAAAATGTGAGGCACTTGGCTGCGAAGCGCGTTCAAGCGTTTTTGCAGTTGCTCGCCCAGTACCGCGCCGCGTGCAGGTAGCTGTTCATCCTGCATGATGTCAATCACTGCGTGGGCTGCAGCCACGGCCATCGGGTTGCCTGCGTAGGTGCCGCCCAGGCCACCGGGCGAAGGTGCGTCCATGATTTCTGCGCGGCCTGTTACGGCTGACAGCGTCATGCCAGCGGCCAATGACTTGGCAATGACCGTCAGGTCGGCCAGCACGCCGTCCTGCACAAAATGGTCCATGGCAAACAGGCTGCCTGTGCGGCCAAAGCCCGTTTGCACCTCATCGGCTATCAGCAAAATGCCATGGGTATCACACAGTTGGCGCAGCCATTTGACGGCTTCGCGCTGAATCACGTTAAAACCGCCTTCGCCCTGCACAGGTTCAAAAATAATAGCCGCTACACGCGCAGGCTCGATGTCTGATTTAAAAATGTGGTGAAAGGCTTTTTTAACTTCTTCTAAATTAGCGCAATGGCAAGGGAACGGCGCATGAAAAATCTCAGGCGGGAACGGCCCAAAATCAGCCTTGTAAGGCTGCACTTTGCCCGTCATAGCTACGGCAAACATGCTGCGGCCGTGGAACGCACCAGAAAACGCAATAACTCCGCTGCGCTTGGTGGCAGCGCGGGCAATTTTGATGGCGTTTTCTACAGCCTCAGCCCCAGTAGAAAACAAAGCCGTTTTTTTGGCGTGTGTACCGGGTGTTAATACATTGAGCTTTTCGGCCAATGCAATGTAGCTTTCGTAAGGCACCACTTGGTAACAAGTATGGGTAAACCGCTCTAGCTGGGCCTGCAAGGCTTGCACTACTTTAGGGTGGCGGTGACCGGTGTTCATCACGGCAATGCCGCCTGCAAAATCTATAAAACGGCGGCCCTCTATGTCCCACAACTCGCTGTTGAGCGCTTTATCAACAAAAAAACTGCCCATCACGCCTACGCCGCGGGGTGTAGCTGCGGCCTTGCGGGCCATCAATTGTTCGTTGGGTGAATGCTTCATGGTTTGCTCCTAAAATTTAGCTATAGTATGGTGCGCCACTGTGCAGTCTTCCAGTGCGTACATTGACATGCAGTTGCCATAATCGCTGGATTTAAGACCGCCGTAATGGATCTAAATAACCGCAACGGAAATATGCAACATTTTAATTACTATACTGTAATTGTTATAGTTAAGCATATGGCTTGCAACACATCTACAGTCCGCACGCGAGGCAGCAGACAATATTTCGAGCCATTAGCCCCACTAATATTCTGCTCGTCGCTGGCAAGGCCTGAGGCGCTTAGTGTGTAAGGTCGTTGGACCGCGTCGTGACGTCGTGAGTTAGCCCTGCCACACCCCAAACCCGCGTGCTTGCAACACGATCGCCATCTCCACTTCCATCTCTTTAGCCGCTGGGTAAGGCATCGGGTTGTGCTTTTCGTACAGCGCAGGCAGCAGGCGCACGCCGTAGTCGGTGACAAACTTATTGGCTTGTATGCCCGCTTTGTGTTTGTCAAACCGCGTGTCCGGGTCAAGCCCCGTCATACCAACGTACACAAACGGTTGGCCCATCACATACTCAGGGTTGCAACGGCGAAACTTGCCGCTGTTCCACACGCGGTCATCTAGCTCTATCACGTAGATGTGATAGTGATGGCTTTTGGGAGGGTGTGGTGGTTTGACAGTGGCTTTCTTGGCTACTTTATTTGCCCCTGTAGGCGCTTTGTCTGCAACAGAAACGGCTGCTTTGCTCATGGCTTGTTACCTGCATACTGCAACCGCAGTTCAAAGCATACGCCGCCTTCGACATTGCGGGCGGTAATGGTGCCGCCCATTTTGGCCATGTAGGTTTTGGCGACAAACAGGCCCTGGCCGCGCTGGCCGTGCGCTGCGGAGTCGGCTTGGTCAGACACGCCGTATTCAAATATTTTGCCCAACATGTCATGCTCAATATGTGGGCCTTGATTGCTGATGCTCACCACGGCCTCAGGTGCTGTGCCTTCGCTGTTGTTGACGGCTAGCGTGATGGGTATAGGCGTGCCAGGCAAGCGGTAGCGCTGTGCGTTGCGCAAGATGTGGGACACGACGTCTTCCAGTGAATATTCATCAGCTCGCACCATCACAGCCTGTGTGGCGGGCGTAAATAGTACGTCTGGAATACCTGCAGCAGCGCTGTTGCTGGCAATGTGGTTTAAAAAATCGTTCACATCCAGTGTTCGCACATTCAGCGCTGTGGACTCAAATGCTTCGCTGGGCGACGCGCTGCCGTACAGCACGCGCACGGCCTGCTGCATGCGGCTGATGTAGCGGTGCGCAGGGTCGTCAGCGTTACCGTGCAGCACCATCAGAGACTGCAGCGGCGACATGATCTCGTGGCCCACAGCGTGCCAAGTGTCTTTTTCTTGCGCGATGCGAATTTGCTCGCGGCGCACGTCTTCGTTCACGCGCTGCAGCAGGTCTTGCAGGCCACCGGCCAGTACGCCCAGCTCGTCGCTGCCGCGCAGGTCGGTCAGGTCCACTGCGCTGAGGTTGTCGCTAGCAACAGTTGATTTAACTCCTTTGGACACCGTAGCCGCACGCCGCGTCAGCTCGGTAATGCGGCGGATGATGCGCAGTTCAATGGCCAGCCAAGTCACAAAAATGGCCAGCAGCATGCCGCCTACAAACCACGACACGCGGGTGGCAACCGCGGTCAACGCTTTATTGACGGTGCGAATATCTCCCGACAGTATCAACTCGTAGCGGCCTAGCGGCGTGCTGATAACTTCGGTGTTGTTAATCGGCGCGTCGTAGCCCTCTACCTCCAGCCTGCGGATGAGGCGACCAATCAGCGGAGACGACTGCTCGGTAGTCTCTGCGCCTGACAGGGCGATGATGTCTGCGCTGGGGTTCTTGTTGACTGCACCGACTTTGCGCACACGCAGTTTCTCACCGGGCAATAATAAAGGCGTGATTTCTGCCCATGAAAAAGGCGCTGTAGCGCCGCCAGCGTTGCTGTTGAACACTGGTGCGGCTTCGCCAGGGGGTAGCAGCTCTACATGCACTTTGATCTGGTCTAAGTCTGCTGGCGGCCACACCACACCTGCGGGACCTTTTTGGAACAAGGCCTCGCGAAACAGCTCAATAGGCAAACGCACGCTGACGAAGGCGCGCTTGGTGCACGTGACAATAGGTGCCGCTGAAGCTGCGACAGAGGCTGCATCTGGTACTGCCGCAGCGCCGTCTACACAGCGCCCGTCTTGCCACAGCCAGCCTCGAAAGTCGCGTATGGGCCGTGTGGCAGGCGTGATAGGCGCGTCACCCGCAAAGCCCACCAAGCGGCCGCGCACATTGCCTAGGTTGGCGATATTGGCACTTTCCTCAGCAGTCTCAAACGGGGCAATCCATTTAAAGCTTTGGCCGCGCATGTCTACTGTGATGCGGGCGCGGTGTGACAAGCTCAGGTCTAGTTCACCCGGGATGTGGGGCACCAGCACACCGCTGTTAAAGCTGCCAACAGCGTAGATAAAGCCGCCTGCAAATGGGTTGTTACCAATGGCCACGCACATAGACGCAGCATCCGGGTATTGCACCAAACATCCCGCCATTTCTACCGCTTGTTGGGCTTTGCTTTTATCGTCAAAGTCCAGCGCCGAGAAAGGCAAAACCACGGGGCGCAGCGGCGTAACGGCACCGGTATAGGCCGTGGGGTTTAGCAGCACTAGCTGGCCGGTGGGGTGGCGTAGCTTGGCGGCAATTTGGGCTTGGTTCTTTTTAAAACCGTCTTGGTAGTTGCGGTAACTGCGCTCTTTTTCGTCTTGCAGCACGGCCAATGCCAGGCCGATGGTGGCCAGTGCCAACAGCAAAAACGCACCGCGAAAAAACACCCGCAGGCGAAACGGCACGCGCGTGGGCAGAAGCCTGTTGACGTCTAGACCAGATGGCAGCTTCACGCTTTGCCTTTAGCTGTGGGGTTAGCCTCGGCCCAACGAAAGCCGCGCATGGGCACGTTTTCAATTCCATCAAATTTATCGTCAATTTCTTTGAATGCATCGCGGATGGTGCTAACGTGTTTGCGGATATTGTCGCGGTTGCGGCCACTTTTAACCACCTTGTACAGGTCGTCATAACTGACTACTTCACCACGGTGGGCGTGCAATGCTGCAAGTATGCGTTGCGCCGTAAGCGGCAGGTTCACCCGCTGCCCCCGCCAGATAGCGGTGTTTTGCCGCAATGGGTCTAGCTGCAGCTCTTGGTTGTTGACTGCGGGTGTGCTGATGGTAGGCTTGGCTTTGGCACTGCGCAAAATATCTAAAAACGTATCCACAAAATCAGCTTCTTCAAAAGTGGTTTTTTGCAGATAGTCCCAAGCATCCAGTGCTTTCATGATGCTGCGGTAAATCGCCGCAGGCATGGCAGACACCACTAGCACAGGGGTGGCACGTTGTTTGTTGATGGCGTTGATGATGGCTACGCCTGCATGCCGCTCACGGCCCAGCTCAATATCCAGCACCACGGCGTCGTAGTCTTCGCGGGCAATGGCAGCCTCGGCATCGTCGCGGTTAAACCACTGGTCTACCTGAATGCCGGGTTTGGCAGATTCAATCCAGCCCTTGAGCTGGTTGCTCATAGGCAAGTCGTCTTCGATTACAGCAATTTTGGTCATGGTGTGGCATCTAGTGTGCAGTAGTGCTAATTATGGGCGAGGCTGGAGTTGTGCCGTGTGAGTGTTTCTTCCGTTGGCGGATGTTTCTGACTGTTGTTCAGCGCAAAGACGCCGCGCCATGGCATTGAATGCTCCGGGCGTAAATCGAACAATAGAGCCCATAGAGACACAGCCCGTGACTCTAAATTTAAAACCCCTTAGGAGCTCACCATGAACCCACGTTTTACCCAGATTGCCCAGACCATTCGCTCTGCCTTTGGCAGCGTATTGTCCAAAACAGCCAGCACCGTCAAAGTTACAGGCCAGCACACTGCGCACAAAGCAGCAGGGGCGCGCAACTTGCTGCTGACCGCAGCGGTGGTAGCGGGCGCAGGCTACATGGTGTGGACCCACCCACCGGTGCACAACGTAGCGCGCGGCGATGTGGCCATTCGTACCAACCAGCTGACCGGCGGGTT